>NZ_JBGFTU010000010.1:0-158225 GCF_041276425.1 Kineococcus halophytocola
CGAGTGTTTCGCGTCCATTGTGTGGTTCTCGGGAGAGAACCCTTGTGTTCGATCCTGGCCTGTGTGGTCCGGTGGTCATAGCGGTGGGGAAACGCCCGGTCTCATTCCGAACCCGGAAGCTAAGCCCACCTGCGCCGATGGTACTGCTCGGGAGACTGGGTGGGAGAGTAGGTCACCGCCGGCCACTCATCTTTGGTGAGTGAGTACGTGGTGGAGGGGAGTGGCACCGCCTGTGGGCGGGGCTGCTCCCCTCTTCTGCGTTCCCGGGGGGTGCGCCCCCGGAGAACCGCGATGAGGCGGTGTGGTGGGTGCGGGGGAGTCAGCGCAGGCGCAGAACCGTCCCGGCCAGTGGCTTCGGGCGGAACGACGTCGTCTTGCGTCCCATGAGCGCCCCCTCGTCCGCCAGCGCGGTGAGGCCGGCGATGGTCGGGCGCGGCAGGAGCACCGCTGCGGCACCTCGCGCCTCGGTCAGGACCAGGTCCAGGTCGGACTGGTAGCGCACCGAGTCCGCCGGCGTCCCCCCGTCCCGGACGAGGGCGTCGACCCACGCGCCGGCGCCCACCGTCCCGTCGCCCGGGGCCGAGCCCTCGACGACCTCTGCGCCGGCGGGCAGCACGACGACGGCCTGCGTGGCACCCAGCGCGGCCTGCACCTCGCGCAGGACGGAGGGGGAGAGGTCGGGGAGGCGCCGGCGCCGGTCCGCGCCGCGCAGCACGCACTGCGCCGCCTCCGTCGGCAGGACGCGGTGCAGCGCGCGGACGTCGACCGGTTCCACGGACTCGTCCGCGACGGCCACCAGCAGCTGCTGGGGACGCCCGCTGCGACGCGCGGCCAGCAGGGCGGCCGCGTACCGGTGGTGCCCGTCGGCGATGAGGAAGCGGTGCCAGGCCGAGGCCTGCACGAGCGCGTCCACGACGTCCGGCTCGCGCACGCGCCAGACGTCCACGCTCCCGAACGCCCCCGCCGACCCCAGCACCCGATCGCCGAGACGCTCCGGGCCGGACCAGGCCACGGGCCACGGGTCGCTGTCCACGACCAGCACCGGTTCGGAGTCGACCCGGGTGGCCTCCAGCCGGTGCAGGCGCGCCAGCACGGCCTGCTCGAAGACCCCCTCGTGCGGGTGGACGCGCCGGTCGTCCGGGGTCACCGTCAGCGTGCCCAGGAGGAAGTGCCGCGTCCCCCCGGACGCCTCGCGCTGGCGGACCACGTAGAAGGAGGCCGGGTCCTGCAGCAGCACGCCGCGGTCGAGCCAGTCCAGGACCAGCGGCCGCGTCGAGCCCGTCCCGTGCTCGGGCCGTTCCAGGTGCGTCACCACGTGCGGTGAGGACGCCAGGAAGGCCGCGCGCCGGGCCCGGTCGAGCTCGGTGTGCGGGGGGGCCAGGAGGTCCTCGACCGGGCCGGCCACCCGGGGGTCGTAGCGCAGGCCGGGGAAGGGGCGCAGCAGGGGCTCGTCCGGGCGGGCCGGCGCCGCGGGGCCGGAGAGGTGTCCGGGGGTGTCGGTGCCGTCCAGCACGGTCTCCGACCCGATCTCCGGGCCGCCCGCGGGGACGCGCGCCCCCGTGCGTGCTGGCTCCACCCGTCGCATCCTACGGTCGGGGTGTCCACGGTGCCGACCGCCCGGCGGCCCGGCACCCCTACCCCGATCCCGCGAGGAGGCGCCGTGCCCGGACCGGAACCGTCCGGCCGACCGTCCGGAGGACCCTACGAGTGGTTGCAGCGGGGGCTGGCGCTGCTCGCCGCCGGGGAGGCCGCCGCCGCGGCGACCCTCCTCGCGCGGGCGCACGCCGAGGAACCCGGGTCCACCGTCGTCCTGGAGGCGCTCGCCCGGGCGCGGTACGACTCCGGGGACGTCCCGGGCGCGGCGGAGTGCTTCCGCGACCTGGCCGCCGCCCGTCCCGCCGACGACTACGCTCACTTCGGTCTGGGGCTCAGCCTCAGCCGCCTGGGACGGTTCGGGCTCGCCGCCGAGCACCTGGCCATGGCCACCGCCATGCGCCCGGACCGACCGGAGTACGCCGACCGCCTGCGACAAGTCCGCGCCACCCTCCGCGCGCGGCAGAGTCCGGAGACCCCGTGAGCACCCCCGCCGCCCACTTCCTGCCCACCACCGCGACGCTGCTGCACGACCACGACGCCCTCCTGCTCGACCTGGACGGCGTGGTCTACGTGGGCCCCGAGGCGGTGCCCCACGCGGCGCGGGCGCTCACGGCGGCGGTCGAGGCGGGGCACCGCCTCGGCTTCATCACGAACAACGCCTCCCGGCCACCGGCGACCGTCGCCGCCCACCTGCGCGACCTCGATGTCCCGGCCACCGCGCAGGACGTCGTCAACTCCGCGCAGGCTGCCGCCGAGCACCTGGCCCGGGAGTTCCCGGCGGGGTCGCCGGTCCTGCTCGTCGGCACCACCGGGTTGCGCGAGGCGCTCACCGACGTGGGCCTGCGACCCACCGGGGACCGCCACGAGGCGGTCGCCGTCGTCCAGGGGTTCTCCCCGGACCTCGGCTGGCAGCAGCTCGCCGAGGCGACGCACGCGGTCCGGTCCGGGTTGCCCTGGATCGCCACGAACCTCGACGCCACCGTGCCGACGCCGGGTGGTCCCGCCCCGGGCAACGGCCTGCTGGTCGACCTCGTCGCCCGGGCCGCCGGGCGCGGACCGGACGTGGTGTGCGGCAAGCCCGAACCGGCCCTCTTCGACGCCGCCGTCACGCGCCTGCGGGCCCGCCGCGCCCTCGTCGTCGGTGACCGGCTCGACACGGACCTGCAGGGTGCCCGGACCGCCGGCCTCGACGGGCTCCTCGTCCTGACCGGCGTCACGGGGGTCCGTGAGCTGCTCGCCGCGGCACCTCACGAGCGGCCCACGCACGTCGGGCACGACCTGCGCTCCCTGGCCGACACCCACCCCGGCGTCCGGGTGCGGGCCGGGGACGGGCAGGCGGCGGCCACCTGCCGGGACGCCGTCGTCGAGGTCACCGGGGGGCGGCTCACCGTGACGGCGGGGGAGGCCGGTCCGGACGGGCTCGACGTCCTGCGCGCGGCCGCGGAGGCGTCGTGGGCGGTGGCCGACGCCGGGGCGGGGCTCGCCGGGGACGGGCTGGACGCCGCGGCCGGCGCGGTCCGGGACGCGCTCGTGGTGCCGTCGGGCGATGTCCGGGCCGGCTTGTAGCGTGACGCCCGTGACTGAACCCGTGGGCCAGAGGACCTCCGTGCCCGCTCCCGCCCCCCGGCCCGGCCCGGCCCGGCCCGGGGCCGGCGCCCCCGCCGAGCAGGACCGCGCGCTGCAGGACGTCCTCGACCGCCTGGACGGGCTGGACGCGCTCGGCGTCCACGACCACGTCGAGGTCTACGCCGCCGTCGACCGCGCCCTGCGGGAACGACTGGCCGGCGCGGAGTCCTGACGTGGGTGCCCGCAGGCTCCGGCTCGACGCCGAGCTGGTCCGCCGGGGACTGGCCCGCTCCCGCGAGCACGCCGGGGAGCTGGTCGGGGCCGGCCGGGTGCGCGTCGGCGGCACCCCGGCGCTCAAGCCCGCGACCCAGGTCGACCTGGCGGCGGCCATCGTCGTCGAGGACGCCGGTGAGGAGGACGGGTACGTCTCGCGCGGGGCGCACAAGCTCGTCGGGGCCCTCGACGCGTTCGCCGTCGACGTCACCGGCCGGCGCTGCCTGGACGCCGGGGCCAGCACCGGCGGGTTCACCGACGTCCTGCTGCGGCGCGGCGCGGACCACGTCGTGGCGGTGGACGTCGGCTACGGGCAGATCGCCTGGTCGCTGCGCACCGACGAGCGCGTGAGCGTCCTGGAACGCACCAACGTCCGGACCCTGGACCCCGAGGTCGTTGCGCCGGCCCCGTCGCTGGTCGTGGCCGACCTGTCCTTCATCTCCCTCACCCTGGTCCTGCCCGCGCTCGTCCGGTGCGCCGCGCAGGACGCGGAGCACGTGCTCATGGTCAAGCCCCAGTTCGAGGTCGGGCGCGAGGCGCTCGGCGCGGGCGGTGTCGTGCGCAGCGCCGGCCTGCGCGCCGACGCCGTCCGCCACGTCGCGGCCGCGGCCGCCGACGCCGGGCTGGGGGTCCGCGGCGTCGCGGCCAGCCCGCTGCCCGGCCCCAGCGGCAACGTCGAGTACTTCCTGCACCTGGCGGCGGGCGCGCCCCCGCTGGAGGAGGACGCCCTGGCCCGGGCCATCGCCGACGGCCCGCAGGCGGGGCTCGCGTGAGCGCCGGGCAGGCGGCCGCGGACGTCCCCCGGGGCGCGCGCAGCGTCCTCGTCCTGGCCCACACCGGCCGCCCCGAGGCCGTCACCGCGCTGACGAAGGTCGTGCACCGCTTCGCCGAGGCCGGCATCCGGACGGTCATGACCCCCGAGGAGGCCTCGGCGCTCACGCAGGCCGACCAGGACCTCGTCGTCCGGTGCGAGCTCGAGGGCGCGGTCGACACGGCCGAGCTCGTCATCGTCCTGGGCGGGGACGGGACCATCCTGCGCGCGGCCGAGATCGTGCGGGGCAGCGAAACCCCGCTGCTCGGGGTGAACCTCGGGCACGTCGGCTTCCTGGCCGAGGCCGAGCGCGAGGAGGTCGTCGGGACGGTCGCGCGCGTGGCGGCGGGCGACTACCGGGTCGAGGAGCGCATGACGCTCGACGTGCGGGTCGTCCACGACGGCGCCGTCCTCGCGTCCTCCTGGGCCGTCAACGAGGTCTCGGTCGAGAAGGCGAACCGCGAGCGGATGCTCGAACTCGTCGTCGACGTCGACGGCCGCCCGCTCAGCAGCTTCGGCGGGGACGGCGTCATCGCCGCCACCCCCACGGGCTCGACCGCGTACGCGTTCTCCGCCGGCGGCCCCGTCGTGTGGCCGGAGGTCGAGGCGCTGCTCGTCGTGCCGATCAGCGCGCACGCGCTCTTCGCCCGCCCGCTGGTCATCGCCCCCGACTCGGTCGTGGGGGTGGAGGTGCTGCCCGAGATGGGCGACGGCGGCGTCCTGTGGTGCGACGGCCGCCGGACGTTCCCGGCCCCCGCCGGGGCGCGGGTGGAGGTCCGGCGCTCGGCGCAGCCCATCCGGCTGGCGCGGCTGAGCACGGGGGTCTTCACCGACCGGCTGGTGGCCAAGTTCGGGCTGCCGGTGACGGGGTGGCGCGGACCGCGGGAGCCGCGCGGACCGCACCACGGCGAGGGGGCCGGGTCGTGATCGAGGAGATGCACATCCGCTCCCTCGGGGTCATCCGGGACGCGCGGCTGCCGCTGGGCCCCGGGCTCACCGTCATCACGGGGGAGACGGGCGCGGGCAAGACGATGGTCGTCACCGGCCTGGGCCTGCTCATGGGGGAGCGCGCCGACGCCGGCGCGGTGCGGGCCGGGGACGAGAGCGCCGTCGTCGAGGGGCGCCTGCAGGTCCCCGAGGACGGGCCCGTCGCGGCGCGCACCCGGGAGGCCGGCGGCGAGGTCGACGCCGGTGAGCTCCTGCTCGCCCGCACGCTGTCGGCGGGTGGGCGCAGCCGGGCCCACGTCGGCGGCCGCAGCGCCCCCGTCGGGGTCCTCGCGGAGATCTCCGAGCACCTCATCGCGGTGCACGGCCAGACCGACCAGCTCCGGCTCCGGTCGGGGGTGCAGCAGCTGCGGGTGCTGGACGCCTTCGCCGGCCCGGCCGTCGCCGGGGACCTGGCCGAGTACCAGCGGCTGCACACCCGCTGGCGGACGGTCAGCGCCGAGCACGACCACGTCGCCGGTCACACCGCCGACCGTGCCCGCGAGGCCGAACTGCTGCGGCTGGGCCTGGACGAGGTCGAACGGGTGGACCCGCAGCCGGGTGAGGACACCGCCCTGCGGGAGGAGTCCGAGCGCCTGGCGCACGTGGAGGTGCTGCGCGCGGCCGCGGTCACCGCGCACGCGGCGGTCACCGGCCAGGGCCCGGGGGAGGAGGGGGTGGGCGAGGGCGGGGCCGACGCCCGCGTCGACGCGGCCCGGCGCGCCCTGGAGCAGGCGGGGGAGCACGACGCCGCGCTGGCCGCGCTGGCCGCGCGCGCGGCGGAGGTCTCCTACCTGCTGGCCGACCTGGGCACCGACGTCGCCGCGTACGCGGACTCCCTGGAGGCCGACCCGCTGCGGCTGCAGGCGGTCCAGGAACGGCGGGCGCAGCTGGCCGCGCTCGTGCGCCGGCACGCGGACGACCCGGACGCGGGGGTCGCCGGGGTGCTGACCTGGGCGCGGGAGGCCGCGCAGCGGTTGCTCGACCTCGACGACGACGGCCGGCTGGAGGCCCTGGCCCGGGAACGGGCCGAGCTGGAGGAGGAGCTGCGCCGTCTCGCCGGGCGCCTGACGGTGGCGCGCCGGGCGGCGGCGCAGGACCTGCGCGAGCGCGTCGCGACCGAGCTGGCCGCCCTGGCCATGCCCAGCGCCCGCCTCGAGGTGGCCGTCCACACCGGGAACGACCTGGGGCCCTGGGGCAGCGACGGCGTCGAGCTGCTGCTGGCCGCCCACTCGGGGGCCGCGCCGCGACCGCTGGCCCGCGGGGCCTCCGGGGGTGAGCTGTCCCGGGTCATGCTGGCCCTGGAGGTCGTCCTGGCGGGGGCCGAGCCGGTGCCCACCATGGTCTTCGACGAGGTGGACGCCGGTGTGGGCGGGCGCGCGGCCGTGGAGATCGGCCGCCGGCTGGCCCGCCTCGCCTGCAGCACCCAGGTCGTCGTCGTCACGCACCTGGCCCAGGTCGCGGCCTTCGCCGACACCCACCTGACGGTCGTGAAGACCGACGACGGCAGCGTGACCGAGTCCGGCGTGGTCCGCCTCGACGACGAGGGCCGGGTGGGCGAGCTGGCCCGGATGCTGTCCGGGCGCGGGTCCGGCACCGAACGGGCCCACGCCGAGGAGCTGCTGCGCTCCAGCCGGGCCGAGGCCACGGCCGCACCGTCCGCCGGGCGCGCGGGGCGGTCCCGCCCGGCGCGTGCGGCGCGGGGCGGTGCCGCCCGCGTGGGACGATCGACGTCCGCCCCGGACACCGGCGGGGCGCGACGGGCACGGAGCTGACGGCACGCGGGTGAGGAGAACGGTCCAGTGATGAGGCGTCGACGTGACCGCGGCGCCACCGCGCCCGGCTCCACCGGGGGCGCCGCGCCGGGCACCAGCGCCGTGCGCGGCACCGTCCGGGTCGACCGCCGGACCAAGCGCCTGACCAAGCGCCTCAGACCGGGCGACATCGCCGTCATCGACCACCTCGACCTGGACCGCGTCTCGGCCGAGGCGCTGGTCGCCTGCGCACCCGCCGCCGTCGTCAACGCCGCCCGCAGCACCTCCGGCCGCTACCCCAACCTCGGCCCGGGCATCCTCGTCGAGGCCGGCATCCCCGTGCTCGACGAGGTCGGCCCGGACCTGCTGACGGAGCTGTCCGAGGGCGCGGCGGCGGTCCTGCTGGGTAACCGTCTGGAGGTCGGGGGGGCCGTCGTCGCCTCCGGCCGCCGGCTCGACGCGGACGTGGTCGCCGCGGACATGGAGGTCGCCCGCGCGGGCCTGTCGCTGCAGCTGGAGGCCTTCGCGGCCAACACGATGGAGTACCTGCGGCGCGAGCGGGAACTGCTGCTCGACGGTGTCGGCGTCCCCGACATCCGCACCGACCTCGACGGCCGGCACGTCCTCATCGTGGTGCGCGGCTACCACTACAAGGAGGACCTCGTCACGCTGCGCCCGTACGTGCGCGAGTACAAACCCGTCCTCATCGGCGTCGACGGCGGCGCGGACGCCATCCTCGAGGCGGGCTGGAAGCCGGAGCTCATCGTCGGGGACATGGACTCGGTCTCGGACGCGGCCCTGCGCAGCGGCGCCGAGATCGTCGTGCACGCCTACCGCGACGGCCGCGCCCCCGGGCTCGAACGGGTCCGGTCCCTGGGCATCGACGCCGTCGTCTTCCCGGCCACGGGCACCAGCGAGGACGTCGCCATGCTGCTGGCCGACGACAAGGGCGCCACGCTCATCGCCGCCGTGGGCACCCACGTCACGCTCGTGGAGTTCCTCGACAAGGGCCGCTCGGGCATGGCCAGCACCTTCCTGACCCGGCTGCGAGTCGGGGGCAAGCTGGTCGACGCCAAGGGCGTCTCCCGGTTGTACCGCTCCCGCGTCTCCGACGTGCAGGTCCTCGTCCTCGTCCTGGCCGGGGTCCTGGCCCTCGTCGCGGCGCTGCTGGTGACCCCCACCGGGCAGGCCGTGCTGGCCGTGACCGGGGCCCGGCTGGAGGACGCGTGGGCGGGCGTGGTGGGTCTGCTGCCCGGGGTGGGCCCGTGACCGCCGCCACCGTCCCCACCCGCACCACCGAACGACAGGATCTGCAGTGATCGACTTCCGGTACCACGTGGTCTCGCTGGTGTCGGTGTTCCTCGCCCTCGCGGTCGGCATCGTGCTGGGCGCCGGGCCGCTCAACGAGGGCATCTCCACGGGCATCACCGACCAGGTCCGGCAGCTCACGACCGAGAAGAACGCGCTGCGCACCGAGCGCGACGAGGCGCTGGCGACGACCGAGCAGCAGGACGCGTGGGCCGAGGCCGTGGCCCCGGCGCTGCTGGCCCGCCAGCTCGCCGGCCGCGGCGTCGCCGTCGTGGAACTGCCCGGGGCCGACTCCAGCCAGGTCGACGCCAGCGTCGAGCAGCTGCAGGCGGCGGGGGCGAACGTGTCCTCCCGGGTCACGCTGCAGGACGCGTGGTTCGACGGTGCCCGCAGCGCCGTGGAGGACCGCCGGGAGACCGCCGCCGCGCTCGCCGGTCAGCTCCCGCTCGCACCGGCCCCCGACGCCGGGACCGAGGACGTGCTCGCGAGCGCCCTCGCCCAGGCCCTCGTGAGCACCGAGCCGGCCCCGGTGGAGAACCCGTCGGAGAACCCGGAGCAGAACCCGGACGAGAGCGCCCGCACCGTGCTGGGGACCCTGTCCGAGGCCGGCCTGGTCGACGTGCAGGACGGCACCGACCCCGTCCCGGCGCGTGCGACCCTCGCCCTCGTCGTCGGCGGGGCGCCGGACCCGGACGCGACCGACGCGGTGCGCGGGTCGACGGCGCAGGCCTGGACGGCCCTGCTGCGCGAGCTGGACGGCGCCGGCGCCGGTGCGGTCCTGGCCGGCCCGCCGGAGGCCGCGGCCGACGGGGGCCCGCTGGCGGTGCTGCGCGCGGACGCGGACCTGAGCGCGGCCGTCAGCGGCGTCGACGACCTGGACTCGCCCATCGGCCGGATCAACGCCGTCCTGGCCCTGCGCCAGCAGCTGACCGGCGGCGCCGGCCAGTACGGCAGCGCCGACTCCGCGACCGACGTCAGCCCGCCGCTGCCCGCCCCGGTGAGCGCGACGTGACCGCCCTCCTGCGCACCGCCGCGGCCGCCGCGACCGCCGCGACGGTCGCCGTGCGCGCCGGCGGGCTGCTGCGGCGCCACCCGCCCGGCGGGGCGGCCCGGTGGGAGCGGGTCAACCACGCCGGCCGCCGGCTGACCCTGCTCGAGGGTCCCACCGCGGCCGCGGCCGTCGCGGCGGGCAGCCTGGCCGCCCGCCCCGGCTGGCGGGCCGCGGCGGTCCTCGCCGCCGCCGGGGCCGCCGGGCTCGGCGCCCTCGACGACCTCGCCGAACGACCCGAGGACCGCTCGGGCGGCGCGCGCGGACTGCGCGGGCACCTGGCCGCGGCCCGCCGGGGCCGGCTCACGACGGGGTCGTGGAAGGTGCTCGGCATCGGGGCCACCGGGCTGGCCGCGGCCGCCGTCGCCGGCCGCTCCCACGGCGGCCGCGGCCCGGCCCGGGCGCTGGACGTCCTGCTCGGCGGCGCGCTCGTGGCCGGGACGGCCAACCTCGTCAACCTCTTCGACCTGCGACCCGGCCGGGCCGCGAAGGTCGCCTCCGTGGTGGCCCTGTCCCTGACCGCCGGCCCGGGGGCGCCGGACGCCCGCCCGCTCGCCGGCGCGGTCACGGGTGCGTGCGCCGCCGTCCTGCGCGACGACCTCGCCGGACGCAGCATGCTCGGGGACACCGGGGCGAACGCGCTCGGCGCCGTCCTGGGCGTCGCGGCCCTCGCCCGCTGGGACCGGACGGGCCGGGCGGTGGCGCTGGGAGCCGTCGTGGGACTCACGCTGGCGTCCGAGAAGGTGAGCTTCAGCCGGCTCATCGAGGCCCAGCCGCTGCTGCGCGAGCTGGACCGGCTCGGCCGTCCGTGAGCCGCGGGTGAGCCCCCGCCGGGCCGGTGCCCGGTCCGTCGCGGCCGCGGCCGTGTCCGTGGCCCTGCTCACCGTCCTGGCCCGCGTCGCCGGGTTCGGCCGCATCTTCGCCTTCAGCCAGACCGTCGGCGACACCTGCCTGGGCACGGCGTACACGACGGCCAACCAGGTGCCCAACGTCCTGTTCGAGGTCGTCGCCGGCGGCGCCCTCGCCGGGGTCCTCGTGCCCCTGCTGTCCTCGCGCCTGGCCTCCGAGGACCCCGCCGAGCGCGCCGCGGCCTCCCGGACGGCCTCGGCCGCGCTGACCCTGAGCGTGCTGGCGCTCGTCGTGGTCGGTGCGCTCACGGCGTTCCTGGCCCGTCCCGTGCTGGCCCTGCTCCTGGCCGAGGGGGCCGGCGCGGACTGCGGGGGGTCCCTGCTGCGGCTGGCCACGGTCATGCTCTGGGTCTTCCTGCCGCAGGTCCCGCTCTACGCGGTCGCCGTCGTCTTCGCCGGGGTCCTGCAGGCCCAGCAGCGGTTCACCGCCCCCGCGGCCGCCCCGCTCGTCTCCAGCCTCGTCGTCGGGGCGGCCTACCTGGTCTTCGGGGCCCTCGTCCCGGCCGCCGTGGTCGAGGGGGACCTGGACGGCGTCCCCCGGTCGGGGATCGCCGTCCTGGCCGGGGGCACGACCCTGGGAGTCCTGGCCCTCGCCCTGACCCACCTGCCGGCGCTGCGCGGCCCGGTCCGCTGGCGCCCGGCCCTGCGCCCGGCGCCCGGGGACGGGGCCCGGTTGCGGTCCCTGGCCCTGTCCGGGCTGGCGGTGCTCCTGGCCCAGCAGGTCGTCACCGTCGCCGTCACCGCGGTCTCCAACGACGCCGGGGCCGGGGCGGTGAACCGCTGGAGCTACGCCTGGGCGCTGTTCCTGCTGCCCTACGCCGTGCTGGCGGTGCCGGTGGCCACGGCCGTCTTCCCCCGCCTGGCCCGGGCCGCCGACGCCGGCCGGGCCGAGCTCGGTGCCGTCCTGGGCCCGGCCGTGCGGGCGGTCCTGCTCGTCAGCTCCCTGGGTGCGGCCGTCCTGGCGGCCGTGGCGGTGCCGGTCGCGGTCGTCTTCGTCCACGGCCGGGTCGGGTCCGGGCGCTCCGGCGACCTCGGCCTGGCCCTGGTCCTGTTCGCCCCCGGGCTGCTCGGCTACGGGCTCGTCGCGCTGCTGACCCGGGCGCTGTACGCCCTGGGGGCCGGGCGCAGCGCCGCGGTGGCGACCGTCGGCGGGTGGGCCGTCGTCCTGGCCGGTGTCCTGCTCCTGCCGTCGGCCGTGCCGGCCGACCACGTGGTCTCGGCGCTGGCGCTCGCGCACAGCGCGGGCCTGACCGTCGCCGGGGGGCTGCTGCTGCGGCAGGTGCACCGGCGGGTCCCCGGCGCCCTCGGCGGGCTGGCCCGCGTCGCGCTCGCCGCCGTGCTCGCCGGGACCGCGGCGGGAGCCGCGGGCGCGCTCGTCGGCCTGGGGTGGCGCACGACGCACGTGACCCTCGCCGTCGGCCAGGGGATCGCGCTGGCCGCGCTCGCCGGGGTGGTCTGGTTCCTCCTCGCGCGCCTGGCCGCCCCCGCCGACCTGCGCACGCTGACCGGCACCGCCCGGCGGGTGGTCCGCCGGTGACCCCAGGAGGAGACGTGACCCCAGCCGCGCCCGAGGGCCCGGTCCTGTTCGTGCTCGGCAGCAGCGCCGGGGGCGTCGTCCGCCACGTCGGCGCGCTGGCCGCGCGCCTGCACGCCGAGGGGGTCGACGTCCGCGTCGCCGGGCCCGCGCAGACCCTGGCCCGCCTGCGGGCCCCCGTGCCCACCGCGACCGTGGAGATCGGGGCCTCGGTGGACCCCGTGCGCGACCTGCGGGCCGCCGCCGCCCTGCGACGGGCCGTCGGCCGCCTCCCGGGGGCCCTCGTGCACGCCCACGGCGTGCGGGCCGGGTTCGTCACCGCCCTGGCCCTGGGCGGCACCCGGCGGCGGGTGCCGTTCGTCGTCACCCTGCACAACGCCGTCCTGGGGTCCGGGCCCCGGGCGCGGCTGGGCACCGCGGTCCTGGGCGTCGTGTGCCGGCGCGCCGACGTCGTCCTCGCCGTCTCCGGCGACCTCGTCGCCCTCGCCCACCGCCTCGGCGCCGCCGTCGCCGACCGTGCGCTCGTGCCCGCCCCCGCGCTGCCGGTGGGGGACCCCGCCCGCGGCCGGCAGGTCCTGGGACCGGGCCCGGTGGTCCTCGCGGTGGCCCGGCTGGCCCCGCAGAAGGGGCTCGGCACGCTGCTCGACGTCGCCGCCGGCGCCGGTGCCCCCGTGGTCGTCGCCGGCGAGGGACCGCTGCGCGCCGAGCTGGAGGAGCGCGTGCGGGCCCGGGACCTGCCCGTGCGCCTGCTGGGCCGGCGCGAGGACGTCGCCGACCTGCTCGCCGCCGCCGACGTCGCCCTCAGCACGAGCACGTGGGAGGGCCAGCCGGTGTTCGTCCAGGAGGCGCTGCGGGCCGGGGTGCCGGTGGTGGCCACCGACGCCGGCGGCACCCGCGAGGTGACCGGGGACGCCGCGGTGCTCCTGCCCGTGGGGGACGGTCCCGGCCTGGCGGCCGCGGTGCGCCGGCTCGTGCGGGACCGCACCGAGCACGCGGTGCGGGCCGAGCGCTCGCGCGCCCGCGCGGGCGAGCTGCCGACCGAGGACGACGCGCTCGGGCAGGTCCGCCGGGTGCACCGGGCCGCGCGCGGCTGACGGCCCACCGCCGCGTCGGGTACGCTCGAACCCCGTGGCGAACCGCAGCACCCCCGAGTCCCAGACCCAGCACGTCTTCGTCACCGGGGGGGTGGCCAGCTCCCTCGGGAAGGGTCTGACGGCCTCCAGCCTCGGTCGTCTGCTCCGCGCCCGCGGCCTGCGCGTGGCGATGCAGAAGCTCGACCCGTACCTCAACGTCGACCCCGGGACGATGAACCCGTTCCAGCACGGCGAGGTGTTCGTCACCGACGACGGCGCCGAGACCGACCTCGACATCGGGCACTACGAACGGTTCCTCGACGTCCGCTTCGACGCCTCCGCGAACGTCACCACCGGCCAGGTGTACTCCGCGGTGATCGCCAAGGAACGGCGCGGGGAGTACCTCGGCGACACCGTCCAGGTCATCCCGCACATCACCAACGAGATCGTCGACCGGATGCGCGCGCAGGCCCGCGAGGACATCGACGTCATCATCACCGAGGTCGGCGGGACCGTCGGCGACATCGAATCGCTGCCGTTCCTGGAGGCCGCCCGCCAGGTCCGCCAGCGCCTGGGCCGGGACAACGTGTTCTTCGTGCACGTCTCGCTCGTGCCGTACATCGGCCCCAGCGGTGAGCTGAAGACGAAGCCGACGCAGCACTCCGTGGCCCAGCTGCGCAACATCGGCATCCAGCCCGACGCCATCGTGTGCCGCGCCGACCGGGAGATCCCCGAGGGCGTCAAGCGCAAGATCGCCTCGATGTGCGACGTCGACGACGAGGCCGTCATCGCCTGCGTCGACGCCCCCTCGATCTACGACATCCCCAAGGTCATCCACCGCGAGGGCCTGGACGCCTACCTCGTGCGCAAGCTGAACCTGAGCTTCCGCGACGTGGACTGGTCGACGTGGGACGACCTGCTGCGCCGCGTGCACAACCCGCGCCGTCGGGTCGAGATCGCGCTGGTGGGCAAGTACATCGACCTGCCCGACGCCTACCTGTCGGTGACGGAGGCGTTGCGGGCCGGTGGTTTCGCCGAGGACGCCAAGGTCGACATCCGCTGGGTCCCCTCCGACGAGTGCGCCACCCCCGAGGGGGCGCAGAAGCAGCTGCACGGCGTCGACGCGGTCTGCGTCCCGGGGGGTTTCGGGGTGCGCGGGATCGAGGGCAAGCTGGGGGCGCTGCGCTGGACGCGCGAGAACGGCGTGCCGACCCTGGGGTTGTGCCTGGGCCTGCAGTGCATGGTCATCGAGTACGCGCGCAACGTGGCGGGTCTGACCGAGGCGAGTTCGACGGAGTTCGAGCCCGACGCCGCGCACCCCGTCATCGCCACGATGGCCGAGCAGCGCGAGATCGTCTCCGGTGAGGGGGACATGGGCGGCACGATGCGCCTGGGGTCCTACGAGGCCGTCCTGCAGAGCGGATCGGTCGTGGCGGGCACCTACGGCAGCGAGCGCATCTCCGAGCGCCACCGGCACCGCTACGAGGTGAACAACTCCTACCGGGCGCAGCTGTCGGCGAAGGGCCTGGTGTTCTCGGGCACGTCCCCGGACCGCGAGCTGGTCGAGTTCGTCGAACTGCCCGCCGACGTCCACCCGTACTACGTGGGCACGCAGGCCCACCCGGAGTTCAAGTCCCGCCCGACGCGCTCGCACCCGCTGTTCTCCGGGCTGGTGGCCGCGGCGGTGCGCCGCCAGCGCGAGGGTCAGCTCATCGACGTCGACCCCGAGCCGACCGAGGCCCCCGAGGACGCGGGCGCCGAGGAACTGACGGACGTGACCGCGTGAGCTTCCCGGAGGAACTCCCCGTCCCCGTCGTCGACGGCGCCGAGCTGGTCGACACCCCGGTGCGGCGGACGGTGTCCGAGAGCGAGACCGTGTTCCACGGCCGGATCTGGGACGTCGTGCGCGAACGGGTCGAACTGCCCGACGGCGGGACCGTCGTGCGCGACCTGCAGCGCCACCCCGGTGCGGTGACGGTCCTGGCCCTGGACGGGGACGAGAACGTCCTGTTCCTGCGCCAGTACCGCCACCCGGTGCGCCGGGACCTGTGGGAACTGCCCGCCGGGCTGCTGGACGTGGCCGGGGAGGAACCGCTCGCGGCGGCGCAGCGGGAACTGGCCGAGGAGGCCGACCTCCTCGCCGCGGACTGGGCGGTCGTGGCGGACTGGTTCAACTCCCCGGGCGGCTCCAGCGAGGCCAACCGGATCTACCTGGCCCGCGGCCTGTCCGCGGTCCCCGAGGCCGACCGGCACGTGCGCGAGGACGAGGAGAAGGACCTCGTGCCCGTGCGCGTCCCGCTGGACCAGGCGGTCCGGGCGGTCCTGGAGGGTCGCCTGGCCAACCCGGGCAGCGTCATCGGCGTGCTCGCCCTGCAGGCCGCGAAGGCGAACGGCTGGGCGGACCTGCGCCCGGCCGGCACGCCCTGGCCCGCCGGGCTCAGCACCCCGCAGCTCTGACGGTGCTGCGGGGTCAGGAACCCCGCACGGTCGCGACGAAGCCGGTCACCTGCTGCTGCAGGAGGCCGGCGACCTCCGACAGGCCCACGGAGCCGTAACCGCCGGAGACGGCGTCGGAGATCGCGCCGACCTGGGCGTCCATCCCCTCGATGCGCCGGGCGACGCCCTCGATGACGGCGACGGCCTCCTCGGTGGCCTGCATGCTCGCGGCCACCTGCGCCGCGATGACGGCGTTGGACTGCGCGGCCTGCTCGGCCAGGCTCTTGACCTCCTCGGCGACGACGGCGAACCCGCGGCCGGCCTCCCCGGCGCGCTCGGCCTCGATGGTCGCGTTGAGCGAGAGCAGCCGGGTCTGGGCGGCGACCTTCTCGATGAGCTGGACGGCCTCCTCGATGCGGGCCGAGGCCGCCCGCAGGGACTCCACCGTCGCCACGGCGCGCTGGACCTCGGTGACGGCCTCGCGCGCCGTCCCGGCGAGTTCGACCGCCCCCGAGCCGGCGCTGGTGGCTCCCGCGCTGACCTGCTCGGAGGCGGACAGGACGGTGCACTCCAGCTCGTCGGCCAGGGCGAGCCGCGCCGCGGTGGCCTGGTCCAGCTCGGCGCCGGCGGTGGCGCTGGCCCGGCGGGCGGCGTCGATGACCCGGGCGCCGTGCCGGAACGCGCCCCGGGTGCCCCCGAGCAGGAAGCGGCGGTGGAAGCGGCCCTCGCTGGCCGCCTCCAGGGTCGCGGAGGAATCGCGCACGAACGCGTCGGTCATGTCGAGCTGGTGGTTGAAGGCGCGGCGCAGCTCCACGAGCAGCTCGTCGTCCCCCAGGTGCGGCACACGCGCCTCCAGGTCCCCGGCCGCGGCGCGGCTGGCGACCTCGACGAGGGCCCGCAGGACCTCGTGGTGCTCGCCCGCGCCGGTCGGCGGGGCGGGGAAGAGGGATCGCAGCTTCACGCGGCGGCTCCCTCGGGGGTCAGCGACCACACGAACTCCTCGTAGGTCCGGCCGGCGGCGGCCAGCTGGGCGGACAGGGCGGCCCGGGAGGCCGCGACGGCGTCGGCGGGGCGGGAGTGCTGGGCCTCCACGGCCAGCAGGTCGTCGTAGAGGCGGCGCACCGCGGCCACGGCGGCCGGGTCGGGCACGCGCCGGTTGGAGTGGTAGCCCAGCAAGGTGCCCTGCGCGTCCACGCTCGGGGTCACGTGCGCCAGCACCCAGTAGTGCGCGCCGTCGGCGGCCAGGTTGACCACGTAGGCGAACATCTCGCTGCCCCCGCGCAGGGTCTCCCACAGCAGGTCGAAGATCCCGCGGGGCATCCCCGGGTGCCGGATGATGTTGTGCGGGCGGCCCACGACCTCCTCCTCGGTCAGCGCCGAGACGCGCAGGAAGACCTCGTTGGCGTAGGTGATGACCCCCCGCGGGTCCGTCTTGGTGACGATGAGCTCGTCGTCACCGAAGCGGCGCTCGACCCCCGTGGGCGCGGTTCTGGATGCACGCATGCTGCGGTCATCGGCCGAACGGGGGAACGCCTTGAGCGGACCGTCACGACCCCGGACCCGACCGGTGCGCGGTTGCTCCACGGGGTTGCTCCGCGTGGGTGCCCCGACGCGGGGGGCCGGTCCCCTAGGGTCGACGCGTGTGCGCCGCCTCCCTCGACGCGCGGCCGGTCCCGCCCCCGGGTGAGGAGCCGGCCGCGCTGCAGCGCGCGGTGCGCGACTACCTGGGGCACCTGCACGTCGAGCGGGGCCTGTCGGAGAACACCCTGGGGGCCTACCGGCGCGACCTGGCCCGCTACGTGCGGTTCCTCACCGCGCGGGGGGTCAGCGCCCCCGGGGAGGTCGACGAGGCCGCGGTCAGCGCCTTCGTCGTGGCCCTGCGCACCGGTGAGGACGGCGGGGCGGTGCTCACGGCCAGCTCGGCGGCCCGCGCGGCCTCGGCGGTCCGCGGCTGGCACCGCTTCCTGCACGCCGAGGGGCGCAGCCCGGCCGACCCCGCCGTCCTCGTCCGCCCGCCCACCCCGCCCCGGCGGCTGCCCTCGGCGCTGAGCGTGCCGGAGGTCGAGCGCCTGCTGGAGACTGCCGGCCTCGGCGGGGAGGGACCGCAGGCGGTCCTGCCGCTGCGCGACCGCGCGCTGCTGGAGCTGCTGTACGGCTGCGGGGCGCGCATCAGCGAGGCCGTCGGCCTCGACGTCGACGACGTCTCCCCGGAGGTGCTGGGGGAGACGGGGGTCGTCCGGTTGCGCGGCAAGGGGTCCAAGGAGCGGGTGGTGCCCGTCGGGTCCTACGCGCAGGCGGCCCTGGAGCGCTACGTCGTCCGGTCCCGGCCCCACCTGGCCGCCCAGGGCCGCGGGACGCCCGCGCTGTTCCTCAACACCCGCGGGGCACGGCTGTCGCGCCAGAGCGCCTGGGCGGTCCTGCAGAACGCCGCCGGGCGGGCCGGGATCGCCCGGACCGTCTCACCGCACACGCTGCGGCACTCCTTCGCGACCCACCTGCTGCGCGGGGGGGCCGACGTGCGGGTCGTGCAGGAGCTGCTGGGCCACGCCTCGGTGGCCACCACCCAGGTGTACACGCTCGTCACGGCGGACAACCTGCGCGAGGTCCACGCCGAGACCCACCCCCGTGCCCTGCTCACCGGCCCCGCCGGGGCCGCCCCGTCAGCACCACCGGCGCGCGGCGAGGGCTAAGGTCACGCCAGACCGTCCGTCCCTGCGACCGCCCGAGGAAGTGCCACCTCCCGTGACCAGCGAGTTCCCGCCGTCCGCCCCCGCCGCGCCGCACGCCCCCGGGCCCTCCGTCTTCGGGCCCGGTGTCGACGCCTTCCGCGAGCGGGCGCAGCAGCCGGGGCAGCCGGGCACGGACCGGCCCGCGCCCGGCCCGGCGAGCGCCCCGGCCCGCCCCCCGGCGCAGACCGCGACCGAGGCGCAGACCGAGGCGCAGACCGAGGCGCAGACCGAGGCGCAGGCCGCACCGGGGAACGGGCCGACCGGGCGGCCGGTGCCGACCTTCCCCGTGCCCGCCCCGCTGGAGCACCACGGGCCGGCCCGCGTCATCTCGATGTGCAACCAGAAGGGCGGCGTCGGCAAGACGACGACGACGATCAACCTGGGGGCGGCGCTCGCGGAGTACGGCCGCCGGGTGCTGCTCGTCGACTTCGACCCCCAGGGCGCCCTGTCCGCCGGGCTGGGCGTCAACCCCCACGAGCTGGACAAGACGGTCTACCAGCTCCTCATGGAGCGCGGGACCGACGTGCGCGAGGTCATCCGCGAGACCGCCGTGGCGGGCCTGGACCTGCTGCCGGCCAACATCGACCTGTCCGCCGCGGAGGTCCAGCTCGTCGGTGAGGTGGCCCGCGAGAGCGTCCTGGCCCGGGCGCTGCGACCGGCCCTGAACGACTACGACGTCGTGCTCATCGACTGCCAGCCCTCCCTGGGGCTGCTGACGGTCAACGCGCTCACCGCCTCCCACGGTGTCCTCATCCCGCTGGAGTGCGAGTTCTTCGCCCTGCGCGGGGTGGCGCTGCTGGTGGAGACGATCGAGAAGGTGCAGGAGCGGCTGAACCCCGGCCTGGAGATCGACGGCATCCTCGCCACGATGTTCGACGGCCGGACCCTGCACAGCCGGGAGGTCGTGACCCGGGTCGTGGACGCGTTCGGGGACGACGTGTTCCACACGGTCATCGGCCGGACGGTGAAGTTCCCCGACGCCACCGTCGCGGCCGAACCCATCACCTCCTACGCCGGGAACCACCCGGGAGCCGAGGCCTACCGCCAGCTCGCGCGCGAACTCGTCGCCCGCGGGGACGCGGCCTGAAACCTCCCGCGGCGTAAGGGTTTCCGGGTTCCACAATGGCTCCCCGTGGAACTCACGGGACGGTCGGTGACGGAAAGCTCCCCCGGTCAGTCCCGACCGGGCCGACGTCCCCCGGCCGGGCGCCGCAGACGGTGCTCACGGGCTAGGGTGCGGCCGTCGAGACCGGCCCCTCAGGCCGGTCGGGGAGGGGGCCACCCGTGGGGGAGAACGCCGGGACGGACCTCGTGGGCGCAGGGTTCACGAGGTTCTCCGAGGAGCACGCGCAGGGGTGGCTCCTCCCGCGCATCGTCGAGGTCGCGCTGGCCCGCGCCGGGCAGGTCGTCGTGGCCGACCCCGGGACGCGGCTGACCGGTGCCGGTCTGCTGCGGCGCGCGGCCCTGGTCCGCGCCGCCGTCCTGGAGCACCACCGGGCCGACGGCCGGGACCCGCAGGAGGTGCCCGTCGGGGTGCTGCGCGGGCACGACGCGGGCGCCGTGGCGGCCGTCGTCGGCGTGATCGCCTCCGGGCACCCCGTCGTCGTCCTGGACCCCACCACCCCGGCCCCCCGGCTGCGCCACTACGTCGAGGCGGCCGGGGCGGACCTGGTCGTCACCGACGCCGAGCGCCGCGTCACCGCCGGCCGGGTCGCGCGCGCCGTCGTCGACCCCGACTCCCACGTCGGCGCCGATCCCTCCGACTCCTCCGACTCCTCCGACCCCTCAGACCCCGGCTGCGACCCCCGCACCGCCGCCGCGGCCCTGCTGACCCGGACGGCCGCCCCCGACGACGTCGCCGTCATCGTCTACACCTCCGGGTCGACCGGGCGGCCCAAGGGCGTCGCCTGCGACCACCGCTCGATCCTGCACGACACCTGGGTCAACGCCGAGGCCACCGGCGCCTACCCCGCCGGCAGCGTCGTGGCGCACCTGCTGCCGATGGCCTTCAGCGCCGGCACGACCCCGACCCTGGCCGGGCTGCTCGCCGGCTCGCGCCTGGAGCTGTTCGACCCCCGCCGCCGCCCGGTCACCGAGCTGCCCGGGTTCCTGGGCGAGGTCGACGCCGACGTCCTGCTGGCCTCCCCGGCCATCCTGCGCGGCGTCGTGACGGCCCTGGGCGCGCAGGGCCACCTCCCCGGGCTGAAGACCGTCACGATGGCCGGGGAGACGGTGCACGGCGCCGAGCTCGCCGCCGTCCGCCGGGTCGTCGGCCCGGACTGCGTGCTGCGCAACCGCTACGGGTCCACCGAGACGTGGCTCATGACCGAGCACGCCATCGGCGGGCAGGACGAGGCGCCCGAGGGGGCCACGCCGGTGGGCCGGGCCGTGCCCGGCGCACGCCTGCAGGTCCAGCGGGAGGACGGCTCCCTGGCCGACACCGGCACCGGCCGGGTCGTGCTGACCTCCCGGTGGCTGGGCGCCCGCTACTGGCGCGACCCGGGCAAGACCGCCGAGGTGTTCACCGACAACCCCGACGGTTCCCGCACGTTCCGCACCAGCGACGTCGGCACGCTGGGCCCGGACGGCTGCCTGCGGCTGCTGGGCCGCAGCGACCACAGCGTCAAGGTCCGCGGGCTGCTCGTCGAACCCGGTGAGATCGACGCGCTGCTGTTCGCCCAGCCCGACGTGCGCGAGGCCCTCGTCGTGGGACGGGTGAACCCCCGCACGGGACGGACCGGCCTGGTGGCCTACGTCGTGCCCGAGGGGTCGCGCCCGCAGGCCTCGGCCGTGCGCGCCGTCGTGCGCGCGCACCTGCCCGCGCACATGGTCCCCGAGCACGTCGTGTTCCTCGAGGCCTTGCCCCGCACCGAACGCGGCAAGCTCGACCGCTCGCGACTGCCCGAACCCCCGCGCAGCAGCGCCCCGTTCGAGGCGCCGCGCTCGAGCTGGGAGCAGATCGTCCACGAGCAGTTCTGCGCCGTCCTGGAACTGCCGGACCTGTCCGTCCACGACGACTTCTTCGAACTCGGCGGGGACTCCCTGGCCGCCGAGGCCCTCGTCAGCCGCATCGAGGCGCTGGGGGCCGGCGGGGTCAGCACCGCCGGCGGCACCTCCCTCGTGGCGAACGCCCCCACCGTGGCCTCCTTCGCGGCGGCCGTGCGGGCGCGCAACCGCAGCGCGCGCCCCACGCTCGTCCCCCTGCGCACCGAGGGCGGGGGCCGGCCGCTGTTCGTCGTCGCCGGTGCCGGCGGGGCCGCCCTGGCCCTGCGCACGTTCGCCCGGCGGCTGGCCCCGGGTTTCCCCGTGCTGGGGCTGCAGGCCAACGGGTTGGAGAACCGCGCCCTGCCGGACTGGTCGGTGCGGCGGATGGCGCGCCGGAACGTGGCCACGGTGCGCGAGCAGCAACCGCAGGGTCCCTACCGGCTCGCCGGGCACTCCCTGGGCGGTCTGATCGCCCTGGAGATGGCCCAGCAGCTGCGGCGGGCCGGTGAGGACGTCGACCTGCTCGCGGTCCTGGACTCCTTCCCCCCGAACCCCGCGCTCATGCCCGTGGTGCGCCACCCCGGCCTGCGGGCCAAGGCCAAGGAGGCCCTGTCGCTGGCCCTGACGGGCATCAAGGCCCACGCTGGTCTGGGGCACTATGTGCGGTTCTTCCGCCAGGGCAACGTCGTGCAGCGCCGGTACACGACGGACGTCTACCCCGGCCGCACCCTCGTCGTCGTGGCCGCCGACGACGTCGACGCGTCCGCGCGCGCCCGGTGGGCCCCGCACCTGTCCGGCAGCTTCGACGTCGTCCCGGTGCCCGGGGAGCACATGTCGATCCTGCGCGAACCCCGGGTCGAGGCTCTCGCCGCGCTGGTCTCGCGCGAGATCGCGGGCGCGGGCGCCGACCGGTCGCCGGTGGTGCCGGGGGAACTCACCGACCGGTGAGCGGCCCGCACCGCGCACGGGAACGGCCCGTGCACGCAGCGTCGTCACCAGGTCCGCTGGCCGGGTGATCGGGCCGTTCCGGACGGCGTAACCGCCCGCGGAACGCCACCGGCGGCCGGGACCGCGCTGGCACCGTCGAGGCCATGCCCACCGCCTCCCCCTCGCTCCCGCGCGGGCCGGTCCCCCTCGCGCCGGGGACCCCCGCCGCCCCGGCCGGCCCCCGGCTGCCCGGACCGGTCCGGGAGCGCCGGCCGGTGCTCACGGCGTTCGGTCTCGTCCTCGTCGTCGCCGGGGCCCTGGCCAGCGCGGTCGTGGTGCACCGCACCGGCGAGCGCGTCGACGTCCTCGTCGCGCGCACCGACATCGCGCCCGGTCAGCTCGTCCGGGCCGAGGACCTGCGCACCGCGCGCGTCGCCGCCGACGGGGCCGCGCTCGTGCCGGCCGGTGCCCTGGACGCCTTCGTCGGCACCCACGCCACGACCCGCATCCCCGCCGACACCCTGCTCAACCGGACGATGTTCCTCGCCGGTGGCACGGTGCCCGCGGGAGCGGCCGTCGTCGGTGTCGTGGTGCGAGCCGAGCAGCGGCCCACCGCCCCGCTCCTCGCCGGTGACGTCGTGCGCGCCTACCTCGTCGCGGCCGACGGGGCCACCACGGTCAGCGGCCAGCCCGCCGGGACGGTCCTGCTCGAGGCCGCCCGCGTCGTCGGCGGCGCGACCCCCGCCGGCCCGGTGACCGGTCCCGGCGACGTGAGCGCGACCTCCGGGGCCGGCGACGTCTCGCTGCTGGTCCCCGAGGCCGACGCCGCCGCCGTCGTGACCGCGGCCGCGGCCGGGCAGGTCGCCCTCGTCCGCCTCGCCGGGGCGACCACCCCCGCCGTCGACCTGGCCGGGAGCTGACCGTGGCCGTGGTGACCTTCCTGTCCGCCAAGGGATCCCCGGGCGTGACGACGACCGCGCTGCTCGCGGCGGCGCTGTGGCCCCGGCCCGCGCTCCTGCTGGAGGCCGACCCCGCCGGCGGTGACGTCGCGGCCCGCCTCAGCGCCGCCGACGGTGCGCCCCTGGACACCGGCCGCGGACTGCTGCCGCTGCTCACCGCCGCGCGCCGCGGCCTGGACGCCGCCGCGGTCCTCGACCAGGCCCAGCCCGTCGCCGGCGGCAGCCGCGTCGTCCTGGGGCTGACGGGCCCGCAGCAGGCGGCCGCCGGCGGACGGGGCTGGGCGGCGCTGACCGCCGCCGTGGAGGACCTGGGCGCCGGCCCCGGGCAGGAGGGCACCGACGTCCTCCTCGACGCCGGCCGGGTCGGGGCCGCGCCGGTGCACCTGGACCTGCTGCGCGCCAGCGACCGCGTCGTCCTGCTCGTGCGCGCCGACGCCGCCGCGGTCCTGCACGCCCGGGACCGGCTGCGCCTGCTCGGCACCGCCCTGCGCCGCCGCGACGGTCTGCTGCCCCGCACCGGCGTGGTCGTCGTCGGGGACGGCGCCGGCCGCGGTCGCGACGCCGCCGGCGCCGTGGAGGTGCTGCGCGCCGCGCAGCCGTGGGTCGAGGACCTCGGCCGGCTCCCGCACGACCGCACCGGGGCGGCCGTCTTCACCGGCACGCCCGTGGCGCGCCCCGAGCGCACGGCGCTCGTGCGGGCCGGCCGCGTCCTCGTCACCGCGCTCGCAGGACGCGCCGTCCACCCCGCACCGCGGAGCGCCGCGTGAGCGCCCGGCACCGCCCCGACCACGACCTCGTCCGCCACGTCCGGCGGGCCGTGGCCGACCGGCTCACCGCCTTCCGCCGCCGCGAGGACGCCGCCGGCCGGGCGCCGCTGTCACCGGCCGACGAGCGCCAGTTCGCGCGCTCGCTCGTCGTGCAGGTCCTGGAGGACCACGCCCGGGCCGAACTGGCCGCCGGGCGCGAACCGCTCACCCCGCACGAGGAGGAGGCCGTGGCCGCCGCCGTCGGGGCCGCGCTGTTCGGCGTGGGCCGGCTGCAACCGCTGCTGGAGGACCCCGACGTGGAGAACGTGGACGTCAACGGGTGCGACCGCGTCTTCGTCAGCTACGCCGACGGCCGCGAGGAACTGCACGACCCCGTCGCCGAGTCCGACGAGGACCTCGTGGAACTGGTGCAGGTCCTGGCCGGGACCGTGGGCCTGGCCAGCCGCCCCTTCGACGCGGCGAACCCGCAGCTGGACCTGCGGCTGCCCGACGGCTCGCGCCTGTCGGCCGTCATGGGCGTGTGCCGCCGCCCGGCCCTGAGCATCCGCCGCGCGCGGCTCGCCAGCGCCACCCTCACCGATCTCGTGGCCTCCGGGACGATGACCGACGACCTCGCGCGGTTCCTGCGCGCCGCCGTCCGCGCCCGCAAGAACATCATGATCGCCGGGTCGACGAACTCGGGGAAGACGACGCTGCTGCGGGCGCTGGCGGCCGAGATCGGCCCGCACGAACGCCTCATCACCGTCGAACGCGCCCTCGAACTCGGCCTGGACGCCCAGCCCGGGCACCCCAACACCGTCGCCTTCGAGGAACGGCTGCCGAACTCCGAGGGGCAGGGGGCGGTGACGATGGCCGACCTCGTGCGCCGGTCCCTGCGCATGAACCCCAGCCGCGTCATCGTCGGGGAGGTCCTCGGCGACGAGATCGTCACCATGCTCAACGCCATGAGCCAGGGCAACGACGGCTCGCTGTCGACGATCCACGCGAACTCCTCCGCGGAGGTGTTCAACCGGATCGCGACCTACGCGCTGCAGGCGGCCGAACGCCTGCCCGTGGAGGCCACCCACCTGCTCGTCGCCGGGGCGGTCGACTTCGTCGTGTTCCTGCACAAGCAGAACACCCACCACCTCGGCGGCGGGCTGCGCCGCGTCGTGGCCAGCGTGCGCGAGGTGACCGGGGTCGACGGCCGGGTCCTCAGCTCCGAGGTCTTCCTCGCCGGCCCCGACGGCACGGCCCGCGCGCACGCCCCCCTGCAGCGCGCCGAGGACCTCGCCGCGGCCGGCTACGTCGCCCCGGCCCTGGAGTGGGCGTCGTGAGCGGGCCGTCCGCGACGGTGGCCCCGGCGCCCGAGCTCCTCGTCGCCCTCGCCACGACGTTCGCCGGTGCCGGCGTCCTGCTCACCGTCGTCGGCCTGCGCGGGCGGGCCGGCGGGCCCAGCGCCCGGCCCGCGCGCCGGTGGGGGACCTCGGGGCGGCGGCTGGCCCTCGCCGCCGGGGCCGGTGTGCTCGCCCTCGTCCTGACCCGCTGGGTCGTCGCCGGCGTGGGCGTCGGGCTCCTCGTCGCCGGCTGGCACCGCCTGCTCGGCGGCAGCGCCGCCGAGCAGCGCGGCACCGCCCGCATCGAGGCGCTCGCCACGTGGACGGAGTCGTTGCGCGACACCATCGCCGGCGCCACCGGCCTGGAGCAGGCGATCCCGGCCACCGCCGCCACGTCGGCCCCGGCGCTGCGGCCGGCGCTGAACCTGCTCGTCGACCGCCTGCGCGTCCGCGAACCCCTCCCCGAGGCGCTGCTGCGCTTCGCCGACGACGTCGACGACCCCGGCGCCGACGTCGTCGTGGCGGCCCTCGTCCTCAACGCGCGACTGCGCGGGCCGGGCCTGCGCGACGTGCTGAGCGCGCTCGCGGCCTCCACCCGCGAGGAGCTCGACGTCCGCCGCCGCATCGAGGCCGGCCGGCGCAGCATCCGCCGCAGCGTCCAGATCGTGCTGCTCATCGTCCTGGGCGTCATGGGTCTGCTGGCCGTGTTCAACCGGGACTACGTCGCCCCCTACGGCTCGTTCACCGGCCAGCTCGTGCTCGTCGTGGTGGCCGCGCTGCTCCTGGCCGGTCTGGCCTGGCTGCGCCGGCTGGCCCGCCTCGACCCGCACGACCGGTTCCTCGCCGTGCGGGGGGTGCCCCGGTGAGCGAGGTCCAGGCCGCCCTGGCCACGGGAGCCCTCACCGGGGCGGGTCTGCTCGTCCTGACCGCGGCCCTGGTCCCGGCGCGCGAGTCGCTGGGGGCCCGCATCGCCCGGTGGGACCGGGCCCAGCGCCGCGCCCACCGCCGGGTGCTGTCCGCGGCCGAGGCCGCCGCCGCGACGGCCCCCGACCGCGGGGTCCTCGGCCTGCCGGCCGTGCTGGGCCGGACGGTGGCCCGGCTCGGGGACCGCCTGGAGGTGCTGGCCGCCGACCGCGGCTGGCGGCTGCGGCGGACCCGGGCCGACCTGGCCGTCCTGGGGCGCGGCACGGGGGAGTTCCTGGCCACCAAGCTCCTCGCCGGCCTGCTCCTGCTGCTGCTCGTCCCGGTGTGCTGGGTCGTCCTGCGCGCCTGGGGGGTCCCGCTGCCCGGCGGGGTCCCGCTGGCGCTCGCGCTGCTGCTCGGCGTGGCCGGTTTCCTCGCCCCCGACCTGGCCCTGCGCGGGGAGGCGACCCGCCGCCGCCGGGACCTGCGCCGCGTCGTGGGGGTGTTCTGCGACCTCGTGGCGATGAACCTCGCCGGGGGGCGCGGGCTGCCCGAGGCGCTGCTCGGCTCGGCCTGCGTCAGCGACTACTGGGCGCTGGTCCGCATCCGCCAGGCCCTCACCGGTGCCCGGCTGGCCGGTGGCACGCCCTGGCAGGCGCTGGGGGACCTGGGCGCCGAGCTCGACGTGCCCGAGCTGGCCGACCTCGCCGGTGCGCTGACCCTGGCCGCCGACGACGGCGCCACGATCCGCGCCTCCCTCGCGGCGCGGGCGGCCACGGTGCGCCGCAAGGACATGGCCGAGGTGGAGGGCGAGGCCGGGGAGAGGTCGCAGTCGATGCTCGTGGCCCAGCTCGTCCTGTGCACCGCGTTCATGGTGTTCCTGGCCTTCCCCGCCGTGCACGACCTGCTGGCCAGCGCATGACCCCGGTCCGGCGCCCCGACCCGACCCGTTCCACCCGACCCTCCGGAGGAGAGACGCATGTCCCGCACGACCCCGAACCCTTCGCCGCGACGCCCGCCGGCCGTCCTGGCGTTCCTGCTGACCCGTGCCCGCCGGGCCGCGGCGACCGGACGCGACTGCGGGGCCTCGGCCCTGGAGTGGGCCGTCATCGCGGCCGTCGTCGTGGTGGCCGCCTCGCTCATCGGGGGTGCGGTCTACAAGATCGTGCAGGACAGGAGCCGGGACCTGCAGACGTGCGCGACCGTCGCGGTCGGCGGTTCCTGCGCCACGTGATGCCCGGCGCCGGTGCGCGCGGGGACTGCGACCGCGGGTCGGCCGCGCTGGAGATGGCGTTCATCGCGCCCGTGTTCCTGCTCCTGGTGTTCTCCGGCGTCCAGATCGGGTTGTGGGCCTACGGCCGGTCGGTGGCGCTGGCCGCCGCCCGCGAGGGCGTGGCGCAGTTGCGGGTCCTGCCCGACGAGCAGTTCGCCGCGGCGGCCGATCCGGTCGTGCGCGCCCACGTCGAGCAGTTCGCCGTCACCGTGGGCCGCGAGTCGCTGCTGGAACCGCGGGCTACGACGGCCTGGACCCGCGACCGCGTCACCGTCGCCGTCAGCGGCCGCGTCGTGAGCCTGGTCCCCGGCCTGGACCTGCGCACGACCCAGCGCGCCTCCGGCACCGTCGAACGCTTCGCGGGTGCCCGGTGACCGGGATCCGTGGCCGGCGCGCGGAGGAGGGGTCGATCGCCCTGGAGTTCACGCTCCTGGCCCCCGCCCTGCTGCTGCTCGTCGCGTTCCTGCTGGTCTGCGCCCGGTTCACCGCGGCCGGGGCGAGTCTCGACGCGGGCGTGCGCGACGCGGCCCGCGCCGCCACGACGTCCCGGTCGGCGGCCGAGGCGCAGCAGCGGGCCGCCGCCGTCGTGCACGCCGCGGTGGGGCCCGGGGCGTGCGCGGACTCCCTCGTCGTCGAGCCGCTGCCGGAGTTCACCGCGGGCCGCCCGGTGACGGTCACCGCGCGCTGCACCGTGCCCGTCGGCGACCTCGGGGTGCCCGGGGTGCCGGGGCGCCTGACGGTCACCAGCGCGTTCTCCTCACCCCTGGACCCCAACCGGGAGCTGTCGTGAGGGTTCTGCGCGGCCGGGACGAGGAGGGCTCGATCGCCCCGGCCGTGCCCGTCCTGGCCCTCGTCCTGCTGCTCCTGGCCGGGCTCGTCCTCGACGCGAGCCGGCAGCTCAGCGCCCGGGCCCGCGCCGTGGCCTACGCCGAGGAGGCCGCCCGTGCGGGCGCGGCGGCCGTCGACCTCGACGCCCCCGACCTGCGGTTGCTGCCCCAGGAGCAGGTGGCCGCGCGCGTCACCGCCTACTGCGCCGCGGTCGCCGCCTCGGGTGCACCCGTCGTCGACCCCGCGTCCTGCTTCCGCGGCACGACGGCGGTGGGGGACCCGTCGGGGCGCCGGACGGTCGTGCGCACCCACGTCGAGCTCGTCCTGCCCGCCTCGCTGCTGGGGATCGTCGGCGTCCGCGAACTGCGGGCCGCCGGCGACGGCAGCGCCCGCCCCTTCGAAGGAACCCGAGAGGAGGACGCCCGGTGATCCGCGTCCGTCCCCAGACCCCGCACCCGGCCCTGCGCCCGGCCCTGCTGGGGCTCACCGCGCTCGCCCTGGCCGGGTGCGGGCAGCCCGCCGCTCTGGCCCCACCCACCGCGGTGGGTCCCCCCACCGCCGTGGTCCCGCCCACCGCGACCCCACCCGGGCCCGTCCCGCCCACGCCGGCGGTGACCGCCACGTCTCCCGGGCCGGTCGAGGCGGTCCGGGAGCACCTGCGGCAGCAGGCGCTCGCCGTCAACGCCGGCACCGCCGACCCCGCGCGGGTCCCGGGGTTCACGGCGACCCTCACCCCGGCCGCGCGGGAGTGGGCGCTGCCGCTGCTCGCGGCGAACCTCGGCGACCGGATGCCCGGCCCCTACCCCTCCGGGGTCCTCGGGCAGCAGGCCGCCGGGCCCGACCGCGTGGAGCTGCGCCTGTGCCTGCAGGACCGCGGCTGGCAGGTCGACGCCGCCACCGGGACCCCGGTGAACACCCCGCACTTCGCCACCGCGACGGCCGCCGTGGTCCGCAGCGACGGACGGTGGCTGCTGGACGACCTCACCACCGACGGCGGGACCTGCTCGGCCGCCGACGTCGTCGTGGAGCGGTTCTGATGCGGCCCCCCGCCGTCCTCGCGGCCCTCCTCGTGGCCCCGCTCGTCGTGGTCGCGGCCCTGACCGCACCGGGGGCCGCGCACGCGGCCGAGGCCGGGGCCGCGCGGGCGCGCTCGGCCGGTGGCGACGTCCACGGCACGGCGGGGTCGTGCGCGTTGTGGTCCAGCGCCGCGGGCGCGTACGGCATGCGCTGCGCCGGTGGGGGAACCGCGCGCAGCTACGCCGAACTCCTCGCGGGTGCCCCGGTGCCGGGGTGCTGGCTGCTGCCCGCCGGCAGCGAGCACGACCTCACCCCGGCCGACGCGCGTCCCGTCGACCTCGGACCCGTCCCGACGGCGCCGCCGCCCGTGGTCCCCACCCCGGCACCGGAACCGGCCGGGATCCCCGTGGAAACCCCCGCGGAAACTCTCGCGGAAACCCCAGACGGAACTCCTGGCGACACCCCAGGGGAAACCCCGGAGGGAACTCCCGCGGGAGCACCGGGCGGGGGACCGGCGCCCCTGCCCCCGGTGCAACCCCCGCCACCGCCACCACCGCCCGTCGAGCTGCCCGAGCGGTTCCTGCGCGTGTGCCTGAGCCCGGCACCGGACGCGCGGACCCTGGCCCCGGCCTGGGACACGACCCTGCTCACCTCGACCGTGGCCTTCCTGCGCAGCGACCCGCAACGGCCGAGGTTCTGGTGGGAACTCACGACCGGGCAGCGGCGGTACCTGACCCGTGCCGAGGCCCGCGGCGGCATCGTGGAGGGAACCCTGCGCACCACGCCCTCGCGCACCCCGCGCATCGGGCAGACCGTCGCGTTCTCGGCCGTCGCCGCCTCCGCGCCCACGATCGCGCTGGGCCGCAGCCGGATGCGTGGCGTCCTCACCTCCCTGGAGGTCCAGCCGGGGGAACCCGGAAGGCGGCCCGCCACGTGCACCGGACCCGGGCGGGAACTGCGGGCGGGGGAGGGGGAGCGCACCGGGCCGGACGTCTGCTCGTTCCGGTACGCCCGCACCTCGGCGGCCGGGACCGGGGACACCCCGGACACCTACGCCGTCTCCGGGACCCAGACGTGGCGCATCGAGGCCAGCGCCGACGACGGCGCCACGTGGGACCTGCTGCGCGAGGTCCGCCGTTCCGTGCGCGTGGACCTGCGCGTCACCGAGGTCCAGACCCTCGTCGTCCCGTTCAGCCCCGTCCGCGCGGAGGGAACCCCGTGACCCCGACCACCCCCGGGCGAGGACCCGCCGCCGGCGCGGACCGCCGCCCCGACCGGTTGCCGCGGGCCGCGCTGAGCCGCGGCGAGCGGGCCGGGGAACTGCTGCGCGGGGCCGCCGCCGGCGCCGTCCTGCTGGCCGTCCTCCTCGGCCTGCCGTGGGCGCTGGCCCTCGTCGTGGGGAACCCGCTGCCCACCGGTGCGCCGCAGCGCGGGTGGCTGGACGCGGAACTGTCCACGACCGCCCTGCTGGACGTCCTCGCCGTCGTCCTGTGGCTGCTGTGGCTGCACTTCGCGGTCTGCGTCGTCGCCGAGCTGCACGCCTGGGCCACCGGTGCCCCCGCCGCGCGCTCGGGCCTGAGCACCCCGACGCGGCTCCTGGCCCGCCGGCTCGTGGCCGCGGTGCTCCTCGTCGCGGCCGGGGGCGTCCCCGCGGCCGCCCCGGCCGCGGCGGCGGTCGTCCCGGCCCCCGCGGCCACGGCCACGGCTACGGCCACGACGCCGGGGACCGTGCCGCGGACGGCGGACCCGGGCTGGCCCGGGGGCCAGGAGGCCGGGCCCGCCCGGACGGCGCCCGGGGCGCCGGAGGTCCCCCGGATCCCCCAGGCCCCCGCGGACGCGGTCCCCGGCGCCCCGGACCCCGCCTGGGGCCCGGCGCCCCCGGCCGCCGCCGGGCCGGCGGGGGCCGGGCTCGTCACCTACGTCGTCCAGCCGCCCCGGGGCCGCCACCACGACTGCCTGTGGGACATCGCGCAGCGGACCCTGGGCGACCCCCTGCGCTACCGGGAGGTCTTCGAGCTCAACCACGACCGCGTCCAGGCCGACGGCTCGCGCCTGGTGGACGCCGACCTCGTCCGGCCCGGCTGGGAGCTGCTGCTGCCGGCCGACGCGGTGCTCGTCGCGGAGCCCGGCGCGGTGCCCGACACCCCGTCTCCGCCCGGCGCATGAGGGCCGCCGTCCCCGGCGGTCGCTACCGTGGGCGCGTGAGCGCCCCCGCCCCGAGCCCCGCAGCGGACGTCGACCCGCTGACCGGCCGCCGCGGGTTCACCGTCTCGCTGCCGAACTTCACCGGCCCCTTCGACCTGCTGCTCGGTCTCATCACCAAGCACCAGCTCGACGTCACCGAGGTCGCGCTGGCGAGGGTGACCGACGAGTTCATCGCCCACATCCGCGCCGCCCAGCGGGCTGCGGCGGACGGCGGCGCCGACTGGGACCTCGACGAGGCCAGCGAGTTCCTGCTGGTGGCCGCGACCCTGCTCGACCTCAAGGCGGCGCGGCTGCTGCCGGCCGCCGAGGTCGAGGACGCCGAGGACCTGGCCCTGCTGGAGGCGCGGGACCTGCTGTTCGCCCGGTTGCTGCAGTACCGCGCCTACAAGCAGGTCGCGGCCCTGCTCGGCGACCGGTTCGCCGAGTCCTCCCGGCGGGTCCCGCGCGCCGTCGCGCTGGAACCGCACTTCGAGAAGCTGCTGCCCGAACTCGTCCTGACCGTCAGCCCCGAGCAGTTCGCCGCCGTCGCGGCCCGTGCGCTCACCCCGAAACCCGTCCCCGTCGTGGGGCTCGACCACCTGCACAGCAGTGCGGTGAGCATCCGCGAGCAGGCCGTGCTCGTGATCGACCGATTGCGGCGCACCGGGACCGCCACGTTCTCCGAGCTCGTGGCCGACGCCGGGGAGGGTGAGCTGGGGACCCTGGTCGTCGTCGCCCGGTTCCTCGCGGTGCTGGAACTGTTCCGCGAGCGCCGCGTGCGGCTGGAACAACCCGAGGCGCTGGGGACGCTGACGGTGCGGTGGGACCCGGACGCCGAGGCGAACCGGGGGGCCGGGGCGGCGGCGGCGCCGTCCGGTCTGGACGAGTTCGAGGGAACGGGCCAGGAGGGGAGCACGTCGTGACCGACGTCACGCAGAGGACCGACGGGACCGCGGTCGGGGAGGACGCCGGCCGCCGCGTGCGGGCCGCGATCGAGGCCGTGCTCATGGTCGCCGACGAACCCGTCGCGGTGCCCGCCCTGGCGCGCGCGACCGGGGAGCAGCCCGACGAGGTCGACCTGCTCCTGCGCGAGCTGGCGGGGGAGTACGCCGAGCAGGGCCGGGGTTTCGAGCTGCGCGAGGTGTCCGGCGGGTGGCGGATGTACTCCCGGGCCGAGCACGCCGACGTGGTCGAGGCGTTCCTGCTGGACGGCCAGACGGCGAAGCTGACCCAGGCCGCGCTGGAGACCCTGGCGATCGTCGCCTACCGCCAGCCGGTCAGCCGCGCCCGGGTCTCGGCGGTGCGGGGGGTCAGCGTCGACGGGGTCATGCGCACGCTGCTGACCCGCGGGCTCGTGACCGAGGCGGGAGTCGAGGCGACCTCCGGGGCCACGCTGTACCGGACGACGGAGGAGTTCGTGCAGCGGATGGGGCTGGACAGCCTCGACGACCTGCCGCCGCTGGCGCCGTTCCTGCCCGAGGAGGTGTCGCTGGAGGACCTCGAGCCCGTCGAGGTGCTGGCCGAGCCCGTGCCCGAGCAGGTGGTCGGACCGGCCGCCGCGGTGGGGGATGATGGAGGGTCGGCGGACGCCACGTCCAGCGATGCACCACCCCAGCACGACGACCCAGAACCCCGGCAGCAGGAGGACCAGTCATGAGCCCGCAGGCACCCCGCGGAGGCGGCGGCCGAGGGCAGGGCCGCCCCCAGCGCCCCGCGACGGGCCGCGGCAAGGGTCCTCAGAGCGGCGGAAAGACCGGTGGCAAGGCGGGCGGCAAGGCCGGTGGCACGACTCAGGGCGGCAAGCCCCGCACCGGCGGTGCGGCGAACCGTCGCGGGGCCGCGCAGCGGATGACCGACAAGATCGCCCCCGCCCCGCAGCCGCCGCGCCGGGGTCCGGCGCCGGTGCGGCGTCCGGGCGCCGACGTCCACGACCCCGAGGGCGTGCGCCTGCAGAAGGTGCTGGCCCAGGCCGGGGCCGGGTCGCGCCGCGCCTGCGAGGAGATGATCGCGGCCGGGCGGGTCACCGTCGACGGTGAGGTCGTCACCGAGCTCGGCGTCCGCATCGACCCCACGCGCCAGGTCGTGCACGTCGACGGGATGCGCTTCAGCATCGACGACGAGCTCGTCTACATCATGGTCAACAAGCCCAAGGGCGTGGTGTCGACGATGTACGACGAGCAGGACCGGCTGAACCTGGCCGACATGGTCGGCCCGCGCGAGCAGCGCCTGTTCCACGTCGGCCGCCTCGACCTGGACACCGAGGGCCTCATCCTGCTGACGAACGACGGGGCGCTCACCCACCGCCTGCAGCACCCCTCCTTCGGGGTGCAGAAGACCTACCTCGCCGAGGTGCGCGGGCCCGTCAAGCGCGAGCTGGGCCGCAACCTGCGCGCCGGGATCGAGCTGGAGGACGGCCCCGTCTCGGTCGACTCCTTCAAGCTCGTGGACTCCAAGCCGGGGTACGCCCTGGTCGAGGTCGTGCTGCACGAGGGCCGCAAGCACGTCGTGCGCCGCCTCCTGGAGGCCGAGGGCTACCCCGTCCTGAAGCTGGTCCGCGTGCAGATGGGCCCGATCGTCCTGGGTGACCTCAAGCCCGGCAAGAACCGGCGCCTGACGCGCGGTGAGGTCCAGCAGCTCATGTCGGTCGCGGGGCTGTGACCACGCCGGGGACCACCTCGGGGACCACGGGCGAGCCCGTGGTCGGTACCCTTCCGCGCGTGTCGGTGAGGGCGGTCCGTGGTGCGGTGCAGGTCGACGTCGACGAGCGCGAGGAGGTGCTGGCGCGCACCCGGGACCTCGTCGCGGAGGTCATCAGCGCCAACGAGCTGAGCCTGGACGACTTCATCAGCGTGATCTTCACCTCCACGGCCGACCTGGTCTCGGAGTTCCCCGCCGTCGCCGCGCGCGAGCTCGGCATGGGCGACGTCCCGCTCATGTGCGCGCGGGAGCTGGAGATCGAGGGGTCCATGCCGCGGGTCATCCGCCTCATGGCCCACGTCGAGACCACGCGCACGCGCGCCCAGGTCCGCCACGTCTACCTCAACGGGGCCCAGGCCCTGCGCCGCGACATCGCGCAGTAGTCCTCGACGGGACCCCGACCAGTGACCCTCGACGCCGCGGCCCCCGCCCGCACGACCGGCACCGTCCGCGTCGTGGGCACGGGGCTGCTCGGCACGTCCGCGGCCCTGGCGCTGACCCTGCGGGGGGTCGACGTCGTCCTGGCCGACCCGTCCCCGACGGCGGTGGCCCTGGCCCGCGACCTCGGGGCCGGCCGGTTCGCCGGCCCCGGCGACGACCCCGCCCTCGTGCTCGTGGCCTGCCCGCCGGACGTGGTCGCCGACGTCGTGGCCGAGGAGCTCGCCCGCTCCCCCCGGGCCGTGGTCACTGACGTCGCCAGCGTCAAGGGCGGCCCGCTGGCCGCGCTGCGCGCGCGGGGCGCGGACCTGACCCGCTACGTCGGCTCGCACCCCATGGCGGGGCGCGAGCGTTCGGGGGCCGTGGCCGCGCGCACCGACCTGTTCGCCGGCCGGCCCTGGGTCATCGCCGCCACCGAGGTGACCGGACCGGCGGCGCGGCAGGCGGTCCACGACCTCGCCGCCGACTGCGGCGCGGTCCCGGTGACGATGCCCGCCCACGAGCACGACGAGGCCGTCGCCCTCGTCTCGCACGCCCCGCAGGTCGCCGCCAGCCTCGTCGCCGCGCGGTTGCGGGAGGCGGCCGAACCGGCGGTGGGCCTGGCCGGTCAGGGGTTGCGCGACGTGACCCGCATCGCCGCCAGCGACCCCACGCTGTGGGCGCAGATCCTCGCCGGCAACGCCGCCCCCGTCGCGGACGTCCTCGAGGCCCTGCGCGCCGACCTCGACGACGTCATCGGGGCGCTGCGCGCCCTGGCGCAGGACCCGGTCGCGCCGGGGGCCCGCGCCCGCTTGGCCCGGGTGATCGCCGACGGCGGCGCCGGCCGCGACCGGATCCCCGGCAAGCACGGCAGCGCCCCGACCCTCTACCGCACGGTCGTCGTCGTCGTGCCCGACCGTCCCGGGGCCCTGGCCGCGCTGCTGACCGACGTGGGGCGGGCGGGGGTGAACCTGGAGGACCTGCGCCTGGAGCACTCCGAGGGGCAGGCCGTCGCGCTCGCGAGCATCGACGTCCTGCCCGCGTCCGCGGACCCGCTGACGGAGGCGCTGCGGGCGCGCGGGTGGACCGTCCCGCACTGACCCTCTCCGGTTCGGGCGGCGGGCCCGGTGTCGACTAACCTCGTCCGGTGTCCTCCACCCCCGCCGCCCGTGGTCCCCTCGCGTCCCCGACCGCCGAGCAGGAGGTGTCCGTGGTGAGCACCGCGCTCGTCGTCGCCGTCGACGGGCCCTCCGGCAGCGGCAAGTCGAGCGTCAGCCGGGCCGCGGCCGCGGCGCTGGGCGTGGCCTTCCTGGACACCGGGGCCATGTACCGCGCCGTCACGTGGGCGGTGCTGGAGGCCGGGGTCGACCTGTCCGACGCCGAGGCCGTCGCGGCGCACGTGCGGACCGTCCCGCTCGTGGTGGGCACCGACCCGCAGGCCCCGACCGTGGCCGCCGTCGTCGAGGGCGCCGAGGTGGACCTGACCGAGGCCGTCCGCACGGCGCGGGTGACCGCGAACGTCAGCGCGGTCGCGGCCGTGCCCGCGGTCCGCCAGGACCTCGTGCTGCGCCAGCGCACCCTCATCGAGGCCGCCTGCGTCGCACCCGAACCGGGCCGCGAGCCCGGGATCGTCGCCGAGGGCCGGGACATCACGACCGTCGTCGCCCCCGACGCCGACGTGCGGGTCCTGCTGACGGCCGAGGAGTCCGTCCGCCTGGCGCGCCGCGCCCAGCAGGACCTCGGGACCGCGGACTCCGAGGCGCTGGCGGCCACCCGCCGCGGGATCGTCGAGCGCGACCGCGTGGACTCGCGGACCACGGCCTTCACGACGGCCGCCGACGGCGTGGTGACCGTGGACTCCACGGCGCTGGACTTCGACGGGACGGTCGCGGCCGTCCTCGACGTCGTCGAGCGCCGGGTGCGCGCCGGCGGGACGGGAGGCCGGGCGTGACCCTGCGTCCCCACCGCGCCCCCTCCGGCGGGTCGCTGCCGGGGGAACCCTTCGCCTGGACCCGCGGGGTCGGCAAGCTGTTCGCGCACGGCGTGTGGAACTCCCGCGTCCTGGGCGCGGAGAACGTGCCGCGCACCGGCCCGGTCCTGTTCGCCGCCAACCACGCCTCGATCATGGACGGGCCGCTGCTGTTCGGGGTGACCCCGCGCCCGGCGCACTTCCTCGTCAAGAGCGAGATGTTCACCGGCTCCCCGCTCAACCGGTTCGTGGGCTGGGCGCTGCTGCAGGCCGGGCAGATCCCGATCGACCGCACCCGCGGTGACCGGGACGCGCTGCAGTCCGTGCTCGCCGTCCTGGCGGCCGGCGGTGCCGCGGGCGTCTTCCCCGAGGGCACCCGCGGGCGGGGCGACGCGGCGAGCGTGCGCTCGGGCATCGCCTGGATCGCGCTGCAGTCCGGCGCCCCCGTCGTGCCCGTCGCGTGTCTGGGCGCGCACCTGCCCGGCGAACCCCGCCGGTCGGTGCCGCCCGTGCGGCGCCGGCTGACGTTCTGCTTCGGCGAACCCTTCGCGGTGGTCAAGGAACCCGGCGTCCCCGGCCGGGTCGCGCTGGCCGCCGCCGTGGAGCAGGTCCGCGTCAAGCTCTCCGGTCACGTGCTGGACTCTCTGCAGCGCACCGGTATCCAACTCCCCGATGACGACGCCGCCGACGAGCTCGGGCTCGGCGAGATGGCGTCCGACGACGTGCCAGGAGGCACCCGGTGACCCCCACCGACGAACCGCAGGAACCCATCGAGACCACGGCCGACGAGAACGTGGACGAGAACGTGGACGAGAACGTCGGGCAGGCGCTGCGCGTCGGCCTCGACGAGTACGACCTGTCCGAGGAGGACGTCGCCCTCCTCGACGCCGACGGCCTGCCGCTGGAGGAGGACGAACCGGCCGGGCCGCTGCCCGTGCTGGCCGTCGTCGGCCGCCCGAACGTCGGCAAGTCGACGCTCGTCAACCGCATCATCGGCCGGCGCGAGGCCGTCGTGGAGGACGTCCCCGGTGTCACCCGCGACCGCGTGGCCTACCCGGCGAACTGGGCCGGGCGCGACTTCACCCTCGTCGACACCGGCGGGTGGGAGGCCAAGGCCGAGGGCCTGAACCTCGCCGTGGCCGACCAGGCCGAACTGGCCATCGAGCTGGCCGACGCCGTCCTGTTCGTCGTCGACGCCACCGTCGGCGCCACCGCCAGCGACGAGCGGGTCGTCCGGCTGCTGCGCCGCTCGGGCCGCCCGGTCGTGCTGGTGGCCAACAAGGTCGACGGTCCCCGCCAGGAGGCCGACGCCACGCAGCTGTGGTCCCTGGGCCTGGGGGAGCCGTACCCCGTCTCGGCCCTGCACGGGCGCGGCACCGGCGACGTCCTCGACGCCGCGGTGGAGGTGCTGCCCGCGGTCTCGGCCGTCGGTGGCGGCTACACCCACGAGGGCGGCCCGCGTCGGGTGGCGCTGTTGGGCCGTCCGAACGTCGGCAAGAGCTCGATGCTCAACCAGCTCGCCGGGTCCGAGCGGGTGGTCGTGCACCCCACGGCCGGCACGACCCGCGACCCGGTCGACGAGCTCATCGAGCTCGGCGGGCGCACCTGGCGCTTCGTGGACACCGCCGGCATCCGCCGCCGCGTCCACCTCACCAAGGGCGCGGACTTCTACGCCTCGCTGCGCACGCAGACGGCGCTGGAGAAGGCCGAGGTCGCCGTGGTGCTCGTCGACGCCAGCGTGCCCATCGCCGAGCAGGACATCCGGATCATCTCCACCGTGGTGGAGTCCGGTCGCGCGCTCGTCGTGGCGTACAACAAGTGGGACCTCACCGACGAGGAGCGCCGGCACTACCTCGAGCGCGAGATCGAGAAGGAGCTCGTCCAGATCCCCTGGGCCCCGCGGGTGAACGTCTCGGCGCAGACGGGCCGGCACATGGACAAGCTCGTCCCGGCGATCGACACGGCGCTGGAGTCCTGGGAGACGCGCATCCCCACCGGCCGCCTCAACGCCTTCCTCGGCTCGATCGTCGCCGCGCACCCGCACCCGGTGCGCGGGGGCAAGCAGCCGCGCATCCTCTTCGGCACCCAGGCCTCCACCCGGCCCCCGCGCTTCGTCGTCTTCGCCAGCGGGTTCCTCGAGGCCGGGTACCGCCGGTTCATCGAGCGCAGGCTGCGCGAGGAGTTCGGCTTCGTCGGCTCCCCGATCGAGCTGAGCGTGCGGGTGCGGGAGAAGCGCAAACGATGAGGTAAGGTTCTACCCGGCTCGCACGCAAGGGCGGGTCGATTCGGGCTGTGGCGCAGCTTGGTAGCGCACTTGACTGGGGGTCAAGGGGTCGCAGGTTCAAATCCTGTCAGCCCGACCGGCGTTCGCGCAGGTCAGAGCGGGTGTCTACCTTCGGGTGGGCACCCGCTCAGTCGTTGTGACAGCAAGCAGGACAGCACCGGCGAACCGGTTGCTTCCTTGGTCACCGGTCCATGGCCTGGTCCAGCAGGTCGGCTGCCTCTCGGGCCTGGGACACCACGCGCCCGCTGATGGGGGCCTTGCAGTACGTCGCGTCCAAGAACACGTTCCCCCGCAAGCGGGCGGTACCCCCAGGGCAGACTGGTCCTCGAGGGCCATCGCGGTGATCCTTCTTCCACGAGTTGCTTGGCGGTTACTCGCAGAGCTTCACGCGGTGGCCTCGCCTGCGTCTCGGACACGCCGAGACCGGTCAGGCTGAGGCCGAGTTGCACCACTCCAGGGGACTCACCCACCGGCGCAGGACGTTGCGCGGCTCCAAGCCGGTACCGACCTCGGACGCGAAGACGAGGTCGGTCTCCTTCCACAGGGGCCCGGCAGCGAGACGGTCGAGGAGCTGCATCTTGCGCTGCGCCCTGAGGGCGTCGGCGGCGGCGGTGGGCAGGGGGAAGGTCCGGCGCGACCACTCCGTCGTGGGGTCGCCGAGGGTCAAGCCGGCGCTGGTGCGGGGCGACGTCCACCGGACCCGCAGCTGCCGGGCCTCGAGGTCGACGTCGGCCCAGTGCAGGCCGAGGGTCTCGCCCCCGTGGAGACCCGTCGCGAGCATGACGCGGACACGGGCCCGACGGGCGAAACCGGTCACGCACGTGCCGGACGTGCGGCGGCAGCGCGACGACGCGCCCGACGACGTCCAGCGGTTCGTGGCGATGATGCTGTCGAGACGTGAGTTCGGACGTGAGCGGATCGATCTCGTCGTCGAGCAATCCCCGGCAGACGGGGAGACGGACACGTCTCCGTGACGGTCGTCGGCACACGTGGAGAACGCTCATCCCTCCTGCGGCCGCGGCCAGCGGGCGAAGACCTCGGCGGCCCCGTCGGCGAAGCCGGTCGGTGTGCCGGCCGCCGACAGGGTGCGGCCGATCTCGTGCATCTCACCGGTCCAGCGCCACCCCTTGGTCACGGCCGACTCCCGGGCGGCCGTGAGGCGGGACGCGAGCTCCGGCTGGGAGAGCGCCCACTCCGCGCGCAGCGCCTCCTCGACGCCGAGGGCGCGCGCCGTGTCGTCGACACCCACCAGCAGCGCTGCAGTGATCTTGGTCCACGCGGCGTAGGCCATCTTCAGCGCGGAGGCCGCGACATCGTCGCCGTCCAGCACGACGGGCTGCACGGGCGTGTCCGCGAACAGGCCGGCGACCTCGGTGGCCCGCCTCCCGGACAGGTACAGCCGCGTGCTCCCGGCCGTGACGGGGGGCGGGCCGACGACGGCGGCGTCGACGTGCTCCGCGCCCCGGTCCCGCACCGTCGAGGCCACGGCCCGCGCCGTGTCGGGGCTGACGGCGTTGGCGTCGACGTAGAGCCCGGTGAAGCCGTGCAGCCCGCGAGCCGTCTCCAGCGCGGCGTCCGGTGGGCACAGGGAGACCACCACGTCGTACGACGCCAACTCGGAGGCCGAGGTCACCGCGGTCAGCCCGGCCTCCAGCGCCCGGCGTCGGGTCCCCTCGGACCGTCCCTCGGGCACCCAGCCGACCTCGTGGCCGGCCAGCCGCAGGGCGCGCGCCACCGCGGCCCCCATCCGCCCCGGGTGGAGCACCGCGATGCGGCGCGCCGCGCGGTCGGACGGACTCTGAGCCGGGGTCGTCGTCACCACGCGGTCAGTCTGCGTCCCGGGCACGGGCTACGCCGCGCCGGCGCCGGTCAGCGCGAGGAACTCGGCGCGTGTGCGGGCGTCCGAGCGCATCCGGCCGAGCATCGCCGAGGTCCGGGTGGTCGCACCCGTCGCGCGAACCCCGCGCACCGACATGCACAGGTGCTCCGCGTCCAGGACCACGCCCACCCCTTGCGGTTGCAGTTCCTCGTCGATGACCCGGGCCACCTGGCCGGTGAGCCGCTCCTGCACCTGGGGACGCGCCGAGAGGTGCTCCACCACCCGGGCCAGCTTGGAAAGGCCGATGATGCGCGCCCCGGGCAGGTAGCCCACGTGGGCGACCCCCATGAAGGGCAGCAGGTGGTGCTCGCACACCGAGCGGAACGGGATGCCCCGGGCCAGGACCACCTCGTCGTACCCCTCGTCGTTGGGGAAGGTGGTCAGCGTCACCGGCTCGGCGCGGAACAGCTCCGCGTAGGCGTGGGCCATCCGCTCGGCCGTGCGCTCGAGCCCCGGAGCGCTGGTGTCCACGCCGAGCGCGCGCAGGAAGGCCTGCGCGGCCTCGGTCGCCGCCGGCACGTCCACCGCGCGCAGGGGGCTCGACAGCTCAGCCGGGCGCGCCACCGGCATCGTCGCGGTGTCGGCGGTCATCAGCGGGTGCTGACCCCGTCGCCGAGAACGGCCCGGGCCGCGTCGAGCGTGTTCGACAGCAGCAGCGCGATCGTCATGGGTCCCACGCCGCCCCGGACGGGTGTCAGCGCACCGGCGGATGCCGAGACCGCCTCGGCGTCGACGTCGCCCACCAGGGCGCCGTCCACCCGGTGCATGCCGACGTCCACCACCACGGCGCCGGGCTTGACGGCGTCCGCACCGATGAGGCGGGGGATGCCGGCGGCCACCACCAGGACGTCCGCGCGGCGGCAGACCGCGGCCAGTTCGCGGGTGCGCGAGTGGCACGGCGTGACCGTGGCGTCCCGCTGCAGCAGCAGCTGGGCCATCGGCCGGCCCTGGGCGAGCAGGCCTGCGTTGGTGGTGGTGAGCCCGTCGACGTCCTTGGCCGCCGGGATGCGTCCGAGCAGGGCCTCGGCGTCCAGGTGCCCGGGCACCGGCAGTCGCAGCAGGATCCCCGAGACGGCGGGGTCGGCGGCGAGCCGGTCGAGCAGGGCTGCGGCCGCCTCCTGGCTCACGTCGGCCGGCAGGTGCTGGTGCAGGTCGACCATGCCCGCCGCTGTGCACGCGCGGCGCTTGCTGCGGATGTACACCTGCGAGGCGGGGTCGTCGCCGATCAGCACGGTGGCCAGACCGGGTGGGGGCCCACCCTCCGCGGTCAGCGCCGTGACCCCCGCCGCGACCTCATCGCGCACCCGCAGCGCCTCTGCTGCTCCGTCGATGACTCGGGCTCTCACGTCCAGGCCCCTCAGAAGACGACGGTCGTGCCGTCGTGGCGGACCACGCGGTCCTCCAGGTGCCACCGGACGGCCCGCGAGAGCACCGCGCGCTCCACGTCCGCGCCCAGGCGCACCAGGTCGGCGGTGCTCTGGCGGTGGTCCACCCGCACCACGTCCTGCTCGATGATCGGGCCCTCGTCGAGGTCGGCGGTGACGTAGTGCGCGGTCGCGCCGACCAGCTTGACGCCTCGTTCCTTGGCCTTCTGGTACGGCGCCGCGCCGATGAAGGCGGGCAGGAACGAGTGGTGGATGTTGATGAGCGGGCAGCCCACGCCCTCCAGGAACTCCGGCGTGATGATCTGCATGTAGCGAGCCAGGACCACGAGGTCGACGTTGCCGCGCAGCAGTTCCAGCATGCGCTGCTCGGCCTCGGCGCGGTTGTCCTTGGCCGCGGGCACGTGGAAGAAGGGGACGCCGAACGGCCGCACCTCCTCAGCCAGCTGCGGGTGGTTGGAGATCACCATGGCGACGTCCATGGGCAGCTCACCCCGGCGGTTGCGCCACAGCAGGTCGAGCACGCAGTGGTCGGTCTTGGAGACCAGGATCGCGACGCGCTGGGGCTTGTCGGCCTCGACCAGGCGGAAGGACATCCCGAAGCGCCCGGCGACGTCGGCCTGGAACCGCTTCGCCAGCTGGTCGACGGCCGCGGAGAGCCCGGGCAGGTGGAACGTGGTCCGCTGGAAGAACGTCCCTCCCGTCTGCTCCGTCGAGTGCTGGGCCAGGTCGACGATGTTCGCGCCCACGTCCCGCAGGAACGTGCTGGTCGCCGAGACGACACCGGGCACGTCCCGGCACTTGACGAGGAGACGGCCGGTGTCGCCCGGGCCCGCACCCGTGCGGGCGTGGGGGAGCGTGTCGATCGTGGGGGTGCTCATGAGGGGGCTCCTGGTGGTTCGTCGGTCCTGCGCAGGCGCCGGCGCGGCGGGCAGGGGGTCGTGCCTCACGCGATGCGGTCCAGGTGGCGCCGCCGCCAGGCCTCGGTGGGGCCGAGGTCGTTGAAGGTGAAGACGTGGAATCCGTCGATGAGGCTGTCGCGCTGCTCCACGGACGGTGAGAGGGCCTTCACGAGCTTGTCGGGGTTGTAGCCGCCGGGGGTGAAGAAGCGCCAGAACATGTTCTGCTGCTTGCTGAGGAACTTCGCCGACTGGCCCAGGCCCAGGCCGGCCGAGACCCGGACCAGCTTGGTGCGGCTGACCGCCCCCGGGACACCCACGTGCACGGGCAGCGAGACGCCGCGGTCCGCGAGCCGTCGCGCCCACGCCGTGATGACCCGCGGGTCGAAGACGATCTGCGTGGTGATGGACGTCGCCAGGGCCGCCTTGTCGACCAGGGCCTGCAGGAGGACCTCGTCGGAGACGGCGGGGTGCCCCTCGGGGTGCCCGCCGATGCCGATGCCGGTGAACCCGTGGTCGAGCTCGTGCAGGGCGCGCAGCAGCGCCAGGGCGTCGGTGAACTGCGTCGGGGTGTCGGTGCGGTCACCGCCCACCACGAAGACGTCGGCGATGCCTGCCTCCCGGCAGGCGGCGACGACGTCGGCGAGGTGGACCCGGTCGCGGACCTGCTGCGCCGACAGGTGCGGCGCGACGCGGTACCCGTGCCCGGCGAGGGCGACGGCGAGGTCGACGGTGGCGTCCTGGCCCTTCGCGGGCGAGGCGGTGACGGTGAGGCGCACGTCGCTCGGGACGTGCGCCAGCACCTCCGACTCCGTCTTCTTGAAGGGGATGACCTCGTAGCCCAGGTCCTGGAAGACGCGCCGCCGCGCAGCGTGCTGCTGCTTCGTTGCCGGGGCGGATCGGTCGCTCATGAGCCAGCGCTCCTTCGTCGTGGCGGAAGGGCTGCTCACCGGCGGACCGGCTCCACCACGGGTCCGTGTCGGTGGGTGCGGGGCGTCGTCGCGCCGGCCAGCCCACTGGCATGTTCACCGTCACAGCCGGCGCCGGCAACCACTCTTTACCGGACACGAAGTTCGGAGCACCCGACGTGACTTGTCCGGGTCCGCCGAAGTTGCACCGCGCTTCTGCCTGCTTTACCCGCGCGACGTCGTGGAGCAGTATCGACGGAACCGGGACAGCACGTCAGCGCGTGCCCTCACCGCCGAGTCCGGTCCCTCCACCAACCACCGGTGGGCCGTCGGCGGTGAGCGTCCCAGCTCGACGGGAGGAAGACCGTGGCCGCGAGTCTCGATGACGCGATCGCCAACGCCGGAAGCGCTCACCAACTGCTCTGGGAGTCTCAGACACCGGCGGTGGTCATCGCCGGGCTGACGCCCGAGTTCACCAACTGGCGCGACGAGCAGCTCGCCTGGCGCCGCACTTCGGTGCTCTTCGACCAGTCGCACCACATGTTCAACCTCAACATCAAGGGCTCGGACGCACTGCGCCTGATCCGCGACACCGCGGTCAACAGCACGGAGAACTTCCCCGTCGACGCGGCCAAGCAGTACGTGGCCGTGAACGGGGAGGGAAAGCTCATCGGCGACAACATCCTCTTCCGCTACGAGGAGGACGAGTTCCACGCCGTCGGCATGGCGGCCACCGTCAACTGGCTGCAGTTCCACGCCGAGACAGGAGGTTACGACGTCGAGCTGACCCGCGACGAGCCGTCCAACGTGCGCGTCGGCCCCCCGCGCTCGTACCGCTACGAGGTCCAGGGGCCGGGAGCCATCGACGTCATCCGCGACGCCACCGGTGGGGACGTCCCCACGGTCAAGTTCTTCCACGGGGCCCGCTTCACCATCGGCGGGCAGCAGGTCCGGGCGCTGCGCCACGGCATGGCCGGTGAGCCCGGGTTCGAGTTCGTGGGCCCGTGGGAGGAGCGTGAGCCGGTGCACGCCGCGCTGCTGGAGGCCGGGGCCAAGCACGGCATGGTGCAGGTGGGCGGGCGCGCGTACCTGACCAACACCCTCGAGTCCGGGTGGCTGCCGCGGCCCCTGCCGGCCATCTTCACCGGGGAGAGCACCGCGGCGCACCGCGCCTGGCTCACCGCGGACTCCCACGACGCCAGGGCCTCCCTGGGAGGGAGCTTCCGCTCCGAGGACATCGAGGACTACTACTTCACGCCGTTCGACCTCGGTTACGGCCGCATCGTCAAGTTCGACCACGACTTCATCGGCCGCGCCGCCCTGGAGGCGCAGCTGGCGGACGGCACGGCCCAGGCCAACCAGAAGGTCACCCTGGTCTGGAACCGCGAGGACACAGCCGCCGCCTTCGGGTCGATGTTCGACGAGGAGCTCGGGGCCAAGTACTTCAACATGCCGCTCGCCAATTACGCGACGTACCAGTACGACCGCGTCCAGACCCCGGACGGGAACTACGCCGGTCGGTCCAACTACGTCGGCTACTCGGCCAACGAGCGGGCGGTCCTGTCGATCGCCGTCGTCGACGCCGCCGTGGCGACGCCGGGCACCGAGGTCGTCGTCCTCTGGGGGGAGTCCCCCGTGTCCTCCAAGGTGCAGGTGGAGAACCACCGCCAAGTGGCCATCCGCGCCACCGTCCAGCCGGCTCCGCTCGTGGCCAAGGCGCGCAGCGAGTACCGCTCGAACACCCCGGTCGGGGTCTGAGGCCCGCGGCACCGCCCGGTTACCCCGACCGGGCGGTGCCGCCGTCCACACGGTTCGTGCGCGTCCGGCGGAGAAGGTGTCGCGTTGCCGATCACCCCACCTCGCGGTCCGCCGGGTCTGCCCCCGGTTCTGCCGAACCCCGACCGGTGAAGACCGGCGGTCCGCACCGGGAGGTGCCCACGGTGCAGGGTGGGCCGGATCTTCTTCGGCTCGGTCGCGGACCATCCACGGAAATGCCTCGTTGACTTGTGACGAGGCGTCATCGACGGTGAGGTGACGAGGCACGGCGGGCGCGACGAGGCTCCCTCCGGCTTCAGACCAGGCGCGCCGGCGCGCCTGAGGGAGGTTCCCGTGAACGGCTCGAACTCAGCACCAACGATGCGCGTGGTGACCAAGACCGAGGTCGCCGACGGCGTCGTGGCACTCTCCCTGGCCGACCCCGAGGGGCGCCGACTGCCGGACTGGGCCCCCGGATCGCACGTCGACCTCGTCCTGCCCGACGGACTCACCCGCCAGTACTCGCTGTGCGGGGACCGGTGGGACGCGCACACCTACCGGATCGGCGTGCTCCGCGAGGCCGACGGTCGGGGCGCCTCGCAGTTCGTGCACGACCGGCTCCGCGTCGGCGACCTGGTCGGGGTGGGAGCACCGCGCAACTCCTTCCCCCTGGTTCCCTCGTCCTCGTACCTGTTCGTGGCCAGCGGCATCGGCATCACCCCGCTGCTGCCGATGATCCAGCAGGCGGACCTGCTCGGAGCGGACTGGCGGCTGTTGTACAGCGGACGCCGAAAAGCCTCGATGGCGTTCCTCGACGAGCTCTCCGCTTACGGCGAGCGGGTCCGGCTGCACCCGCGTGACGAGTGCGGGCCGCTCGTGCTCGAGAGGTTCCTCGGTGAGCCACGCGGGGGAGTCAAGGTCTACTGCTGCGGTCCTGTCCGCCTGCTGGATGCCATCGAGGCCGCATGCGCGGACTGGCCGCGCCACGCGCTGCACATCGAGCGCTTCGTCGCCGTGCAGGCCGGTCCCCCCGCGCTCGAGGGACCGTTCGAGGTGGAGCTGACCCGGACCGGGCGGACCGTCACGGTCACCCCGGACGTCTCGGTGCTGGACGCGGTGCGGGGTGCTGGGGCCGACGTCCTGTCCTCGTGCGGCCAGGGCCTGTGCGGGACGTGCGAGACCGAGGTGGTCGAGGGCGTTCCCGACCACCGCGACTCCCTCCTCGACGACGTCGGGCGAGCCGCGAACGACTGCATGTACGTCTGCGTGTCCCGCTCCTGCACCCCCCGCCTCGTCCTCGACCTCTGACCCGTTTCCCGGAGGAACCCCGTGAGCTCAGCCCTGACGGACCTCGCCGTCCTGCCCACGTCCGATGCCGACCCGTTCTCGCTGGAGAACCTCACCGACCCGCTGCCTCTGCACGCCGCCCTGCGCGACGCGGGCCCCGTCGTCCACCTCAGCCGCTACGACGCGTACGCGATGGCGCGGTACGACGAGGTGCACGACTCGCTCCGGAACTGGCAGGACTTCGAGTCCTCCTCCGGCGTGGGGCTCCCCAACTTCCGCCACGAGAAACCCTGGTGGACGCCGAGCGTGCTCCTCGAGGCCGATCCGCCGCGGCACGACGCGCCGTACCGGGTGCTGAAGGACATCCTCTCCCCGCGGGCCCTGCGGCGGCTGCGAGAGCGGTGGGCCGCCGACGCGGACGGCATCGTCAACGCCCTGGTGGCAGGCGCCGGCAGCGGGACGGTGGACCTCGACGCGGTCCCGGACCTCGCCGAGGCCTTCCCCCTGCGGGTCTTCCCCGACGAGGTCGGCATCCCGAGCGAGGGCCGTGAGAACCTGCTGCCCTACGGCGACCACCAGTTCAACGCGCTCGGACCGCCCGGTGAGCTGAAGGACCGGCACGCCGCGCGGGCCCAGGAGCTGCTCGCGTGGGTCATGGCGCAGACGTCCCGCGACGTGCTCAGCGCCGACGGCTTCGGCGCGCAGGTCTGGGCCGCGGCGGACCGTGGGGAGATCCTGCCCGAGCACGCGCCGATGCTCGTCCGCGCGCTGCTGTCCGCAGGGTTGGACACCACCATCAGCGGCATCGCCGCCGTCCTCAACGCCTTCGCCCTGCACCCCGACCAGTGGCAGCGACTGCGTGCCGAACCCGAGCTGATCCGGGTCGCCTTCGACGAGGCGGTGCGCTGGGAGTCCCCGGTGCAGACCTTCTTCCGGGTCGCCACCCGCGACGTGAGCGCAGGCGCAGCGGTCGTCCCCGAGGGCCACAAGATCCTCATGTTCCTGGGCTCGGCCAACCGCGACCCGCGGCGCTGGTCCACACCCGAGCACCCCGACCCCGACGCGTTCGACCTCACCCGGGACCCGTCCGGCCACGTCGGCTTCGGCATGGGCGTGCACCACTGCGTCGGCCAGCACGTCGCCCGCCTCGAGGCGCAGTCGCTGCTGACCGCTCTCCTCCCACGGGTCGAACGCATCGAGCTCACCGGGGAACCTCGCCGGCACCTCAACAACACCCTGCGCATGTGGGAATCCCTCCCCCTCCGCCTCCACCTCGCCTGACCCGCAGCCACCCTTCCGTCGACGACGACTCCCGAGAGGTCACCCATGGCCACGATGCGCGCTGCCCGCATGCACGCCCTCCACCAGCCCTTCACCGTCGACGAGGTGGAGGTCCCCGAACCCCGCCCGACCGACGTGCTCGTGCAGGTCAAGGCCTGCGGCATCGTCCCCAACCTCGGGAACGTGCTGAACTTCCTGCCCGAGTGGTGGCCGCACCTCACCTTCCCACCGCTCCCGGCGATCTTCGGCCTCGACGTCGCCGGAGTCGTCGTGGCCACCGGTGCCCAGGTCCACGGCATCGAGGCGGGCCAACGCGTCTACGTCAACCCGGGACGGCACTGCGGCGGCTGCCACGCCTGTCGCACCGGTGACCCGCAGCAGTGCCCCGCCTACACCTTCAGCGGGTACTTCGGGTTCGGTCCCGGCTCCGCCGAACTCTTCGCCGACTACCCCTACGGCGGTCTGGCGGAGTACATGACGGCTCCGCTGTACAGCCTGGTGACGATTCCCGACAACCTCTCCTTCGAGGGTGCCGCCAGGTTGGGGTACCTCGGCACGGCGTACCGGGCCCTGCGCGAGGCCCGTGTCGACAGCAACAGCGTGGTCGTCGTGAACGGAGCCAGCGGGACGCTCGGCGTCGGTGCGGTGCTCATGGCCTTGGCCATGGGAGCGCGCAAGGTCCTCGGCATCGCCCGCAACCGAGGGCTGCTGGCCCAGGTCGAGGCACTGGACCCGCACCGCGTCGGGGTCTTCTCCACGGTGGACGCCGCCGAGGGCGACGTGGCCGCGTGGATCCGGGAGAGCTCCGGCGGGCGGGGCGCCGACATCGTCATCGACGCCCTCCAGTCGGGCGCCGAGCCGCAGCCGCTGCTGGAGGCACTGGCCGGTCTGGCGCGCGGTGGCCGCCACGTCCCCGTCGGTGGGGTGCTGGGCGCGTTGCCGATCAACCTCAACGTGCTCATGTCCAACGACCAGCGCGTCGTGGCGTCGCTGTGGTTCGACACCGCCGACGGCCAGGCCATGGCGAGCATGGTCGAGAGCGGTGTGCTCGACCTCAGCGTCCTGGAGCACGAGGTGTTCGAGCTCGAACAGGTCAACGAGGCGCTCGCCGTCATCGCCAACCGCAACGGTGGTTTCAGCAACTACGTCCTGAAGCCCTGAGGCTCGTCCTCCACCCACCACCGCTGTCGGCGAGGCCCGCGGTGCACGGCACCGACCCCTGGAGAGAACATTGATCACCACCTCGGACACCGGGACCACCTCGACGAGCCGGTCCCCGCTGAAGGTGGCGTTAGCCAGCTTCGTCGGCACCACCGTGGAGTACTACGACTTCTTCATCTACGGCACCGCCGCAGCACTGGTCTTCCCGACCCTCTTCTTCCCGGGGGACAGCCAGCTGATCGGCACGCTGCTCGCCTTCGCGACGTTCGGCGTCGGGTTCCTGGCTCGCCCCGTGGGCGGCGCCGTCTTCGGCCACTTCGGCGACCGCGTCGGCCGCAAGAAGATGCTCGTCATCTCGCTGACGGTGATGGGTGCCGCGACCACCCTCATCGGCCTCATGCCCAGCTATGCCACCATCGGCGTCGCCGCGCCCGTCCTGCTGACCCTGCTGCGTCTGGTCCAGGGTTTCGCCGTCGGTGGCGAGTGGGGCGGCGCGACGCTGATGGCCGTGGAGCACGCCCCCCCGGGGCGTCGCGGCTTCTTCGGAGCCTTCCCGCAGATGGGTGCACCCGCCGGTGTGGCTCTGGCGACGATCGCGTTCTACCTGGCCAGCCAGCTCGCTCCTGAGGCCTTCGCGAGCTGGGGGTGGCGGGTTCCCTTCCTCTTCAGCGCAGGACTCGTCCTCATCGGGCTGCTGATCCGGCTCTCCCTCGACGAGAGCCCGGAGTTCGCGCGGATCCGGGAGTCGGGGACGCCGGTCAAGGCGCCGCTGCGGGAGGCTTTCCGCCGCCATCCCCGGGTGATCTTCCTCGTCGCCGGCACCTACCTCAGCCAGGGGGTGATGGCGTACATCACCATCGCCTACCTCGTCTCCTACGCCACCGGGGTCCTGGAGCTGCCGCGCACGCGCGTCCTCCTGGGGGTCTTCGTCGCAGCGGCGATCTCCACGGTCCTCACCCCGCTGTTCGGCGCCCTGGGGGACAGGATCGGGAGGAAGACGGTTTACCTCGTCGGTGCGGGGCTGCTGCTGCTGAGCATCGTCCCCGCCTTCGCCTTGATCAACACCGGCGACCCGGTGGCCTTCGCCGCGGCGATCGTCCTCATCTTCGGCTGCGGCATGGCGGCCGTGGGGGGAGTGACGGGCTCGCTGTTCTCCATGGTGTTCACCCCGGAGGTCCGCTACTCGGGTGCGTCCGCCGGGTACACCATCTCCCAGGTCCTCGGCGCAGCCTTCGCGCCACTGATCGCCACGGCGCTGTACGCCTCCACGGGCACCACCACGCCCGTGGTCGTGTACCTGCTCGTCGTGTGCACCATCTCGGTGGTCGCGGTGCTGCTCCTGCCGGGGAGGATCGGACGGCGCGAGCCCGCCGGAGTGAGCGTCTGAGGGACGACACCAGCCGCATCGAGGCCACCTGGACCTCGGGCCTCGGAGGGCGGCACCCGGGAAACTCCCACGTCGGCCCTGCGCGGGACGTGTCGACGGGTCGCGGAGGACGGGACCCATCCGTGGACCGGACCTGGTGAGGACGCGGCAGGCGTCCTCGCCGTAGGTCACGTCCCGGACGGGGTGCACCGGTCCTCGACGCGCTCACGGGTTCTGGTGGTGCCGGCGTCGGTGACCGGTCGATGCTGCGGGGCGGGCACAGTTCCCCTCCGCAGCCCGGGTCGGTGGGGGAGCCCCTGCGATCCTCGAGGGCCGTGCGCGTCGTCACCGTCGCCCTCACCGGTCCAGCTCTCGGCGGTGCACCACGCCGGCCGGACGCAAACCCCGGGTGGCACCTGATCGCGCAGCAGAGGCCTCCACTTCAACAGACCCACCGGGCGGACAGTGCGGCGTCGAGGCTCCAGTCGGTGGACACGTCGGCCGATGGATCCTCGAGGACGACGGCGACCTCGAGGAGACCCGTTCAGATGCACACCTCCCACCCGCGATTCGTCGCCGGGTCTCTCGTGGCGGTCACCGGTGTGCTCGTGTGGTTGCTCGCTGCGACTGTCGGCGGTCCGTGGCCGGCGGTTGTGATCCTCGCCGGTCTCGTCGTGACCCGGACGACCAGTCGTGCCGTCCGTGACCGCGGCGACGGTGTGTCACTGCTCGGAGACGGCGATCTTCGTGGCGTCGTCACGGACGAGGCGACCGACCCGGGTTTGCGGGAAGCCGCGCGGAACCTCTCCGCGACGTTGTCGGCCGTGCCCTCGTCCGTCGCCCTCCTGACCTTCGCCAGCCGTGAGCTGAAGATCCTGGCGGGGACGATCTCGGGCAGTGCCGCCAGCGCCGCTCACGACGTGCCGCAGGTGAACGTCTCCGCCGAGGAGATGGCTCAGCAGATGGTGAGCCCGGCGGCTGCCGGGAAGCAGGTGGGAGCGGCGATCGACGAGATCTCCGCCTCGGTGTCGCGGGCCTCCGTCGCAGCGAACGAGGGCGTCGGCGCAGTGCACGCCGCCACCGGCACCATGGAGGCCCCGGGGCGCAGCTCCGCGACCACCGGCGGCGTCGTCGAGACCATCACCGCCATCGCTGCCCAGACCAACCTCCTGGCGCTCAACGCCACCATCGAGGCCGCCCGCGCCGGCGATGCGGGCAAGGGGTTCGCCGTCGTCGCCGGTGAGGTCGAGGACCTCGCGGGGGAGACCGACCACTCGGGCGACCGAGGAGATCACCGCACTGGTGTCGACGCTCCAGGCCGACTCGCTGGCAGCGACCGTCGCCCTCGAAGCCGTCGGCGCGATCATCGACGTCATCTCCGAGCACCAGGAAACCATCGCGGCCGCCGTGGAAGAGCAGACGGCGACCACCAGCGCCCTGGCCGACACCACGCAGGGGGCTGCCCTGCGAGTGCAGGACATCTCCCAGAGCATCCTGCGTGTCGACGGCCCAGGAGGCCCAGGACTACGCGCGCCGTCTCCAGGACGGGATCCGGGGCGTGAAGCCTGGGTGGGTGGGCATCTTCGACCTCCGCGAGCAGGTCCCGGTGACCCCTGAAGTCCACCACGAACTGCTCAAGACCTGGGGTCCCCTCATGCAGAGCCAGATGGCGCGCTCTGCTTTCGTCATGCCTTTCGCCGTGGCCGCCCTGCAAGCCCAGCGAGGCGTCGACGAGGCGGGTCTGCCCGTCACGTTCGTGACCTCCCTCGAGGAGGCGCAGCACGTCGTGTCGGGGGTGTGAGCACCTGCCCGCGGCGTCCGGCCCACCTCGTCCACTGCTGGTGGTCGGCGACGCAGCGCCTCCTCAGCCGGCGCGGCCCCGGTCCAGGGCGAAGCGCATCCCCTCGGTGAGGACGGACTGGTCCACCGCCACGGTCACCATGGTGAAGCCCTGCGCGAGGCGCTTCCCGGCGAGCGCCGCGCTGGCGTGGACGCCCGCGGGGACCCCGTGCCGCCGCGCGCTGGCCACCACGGCGGCCAGCGCGTCGTCGAAGCGGGCGTCGTCCTGGTCGAGCAGGGCCGGCAGCCCCAGGCTCAACGACAGGTCGGCGGGGCCCACGTAGACGCCGTCGACGCCCGGGACGGCCAGCACCTCGTCGACCCGCGCCAGTCCCGCGGCGGTCTCGATCATGGGGATGCAGCACACGGCCGCGTCGGCCCGCTGGGCGTAGTCGCCGCCGTGCAGCGCGCGGGCCCGGGCGGGGCCGAAGCTGCGCAGCCCGCCCGGCGGGTAGCGGCACGCCGCCACCGCGGCCGCGGCCTGCTCGGCCGACTCGACGAGGGGCACGACGACGCCGAAGGCGCCGGCGTCCAGCGCGCGGCCGATGAGCCCGGCGTCGTTCTGGCGCACGCGCACCAGCGGCGTGGTGCGGGGCGCGAGCGCTGCCACGAGCTCCTGGGTGGACGCGTCGGTGGCGGCTCCGTGCTGGGCGTCGACACCGACGTAGTCGAAGCCCAGTCCCGCGACGGTCTGGGCCACCAGGGTGTCCGCGGTGAGCAGCCACGCGCCCAGCGCGGGACGCCCAGCGGTCCAGGCCGAGCGCAGGGGGTGGTCCATGACGCCGCTCACGCGGCCGCCTGGCCGATGTCCACGCTGACCTGGCCGCAGCCCTCGAAGCGCGCGGTCAGGCAGTCGCCCGCGGAGATCCACGGCGCCCGGACGAACGAGCCGGAGAGGATCACGTGGCCCGGCTCCAGGGGCACCCCGAACTCGTGCAGGGTGGCGGCGAGCCAGGCGACCGCGTTGACGGGGCTGCCCATCGACGCCGCCGAGGTGCCGCGCTCCACCACCTCGCCGTTGATCTCGAGCGAGCCGACCACGGCGTTGACGTCGATGTCGGTGAGGCGGCGCGGCCGGCTGCCCAGCACCACGCGGCCGCACGTGGCGGCGTCCGCGATGCTGTCGACGACTGTCCCCCGCACGCGGAAGCGGCTGTCGACCACCTCCATCGCCGGCAGTACGAACTCCGTGGCGCGGACGACGTCGGCGGCGGTCGGTCGCGGCACGTCGAGCGGCCGCCCGAGGACGAACGCCAGCTCGATCTCCACGCGGGCCTCGTTGAGTTCCTCGACGGGGATGGTGCTCGACTCCGGCACCACCCAGTCGTCGAAGAGGGAGCCGAAGTCGGGCTCGTCGGCTCCCACGAGTTCGCGCATGGCCGGCGAGGTGAGCCCGATCTTGTGGCCCACCACGCGACGCCCGGCCGCGACCTTCAACTCGGTCACGAGCATGGACACGCGGTAGGCGTCCTCGACGTCCATGCCGGGATGGGTGTTCGTCAGCGGCTCGATCCAGGCGCGGTCTCGCTCGGCGTCGTACAGCGCTCGGGCCGCTGCGGCCCGCTCCTGTTCCGTCAGCACGGGGTCTCCTCCGGGGGCGGTGCGTAGGCGATGAACTCGCACCGGATGCCCAGGGGGTGCGCGACCTCGTGGGCGATCCGCGCGGGGCGGGTGGCGGCGTCGGGGAAGGTGGCCGTCCAGACCTCGTTGACGGCGGTCCGCTGAGCGAGGTCGGGCAGGTAGAAGGTCATCCGCACCACGTGCTCCCAGCCGGCCCCGCCGGCGTGGAGCACCGCCGCCACGTGGTGGAAGAGGTTGGCCACCTGCGCCGACGGCTCGGGAGGCACGTCGGTGGTGCCCGGGTCGTAGCCGATCACCATGCTGGACACGAGCAACGGTCCCAGGCGGCTCGCGGCCGGCAGCGGGTTCTTGTGGCCGAAGCCGTCGACGTCGACGGCCCGTCGGCCCTCGGGCGGTCCCACGGTCACGGCGCGGCCGTCGGCCCGCAGGCCCGCGCGGCTGCCCACGCCTCGAACTCCGGTCGGCGTGCCGCCGAGAGGGGGAAGACCCCCGCGGTGCTCTCCCCGGCGCGCAGCCGCTCGGCGGCCCAGGTCTCCTCCAGCTCCTGCTGGACGGCGTCCTGCGCCACCTCGGCTGCGAGGGAGAAGGGTACGACGGTGCACCCGCCGCCGTCGCCGACGACGACGTCCCCGGGCACCACGAGGACTCCGCCGCAGGCGACGGGCTGGCCGACCTCGTGGGGGAGGTGGCGGCGCCGGAAGGTGGCCGCGTGCGCGGCCTGGTGGTACACCGGCAGCCCGAGCTCGCGGATCGCCGGTGCGTCCCGCAGGGCTCCGTCGGTGACCACGCCGGCGGCGCCGCGCTGCAGGAGGCGCAGCACGAAGAGGTCCCCGATGGTGCCGGCGTCCGGGACACCGCGGGCGTCGATGACGAGGACGTCACCGGGACCCGCGGCCTCCACGGCCCGTCGCTGCGCGTTGGTGCCGCTCATGAACGAGCTCTCCTGGTCCTCGCGGTAGGGCACGAAGCGCAGGGTGAGGGCTCGGCCGACCATGCGCTGCGTGGGGACCAGGGGGTGCAGGCCGGTCAGGAAGGTGCTGGTGATGCCGCGCTTCTGCAGCTGGTGCACCAGCGTCTCCACGCTCACGGAGCCGAGGGCGGTCCGCAGCTCGTCGCTCAGCCCCCCGGACCCGGTGCCCTCGGGGCGCGCGGAGGTGTCGGTCAGGTCCACGGAGTGTGCCTCCCGGTGGAGTGGTCCCAGCGCTCGTGGTGCTGGCGGATGAGGTCGACGCCGTAGTCCCCGCCCAGCGGGGTGCGGACCATCGTGTGGATGTGGTTCGGCGTCGGGTCGGGGTTGTCGAAGACGGTGCCGGCGTGGTGGTCGAACTCGATGAGCACGCTCGGCCCGAGGATGCGGTAGTAGAACGGGCCGCGATCGGCGACCTCCCCCATCCAGGAGAAGCTCGTCTCGTCGAGCAGCTCCGAGGCCAGAGCCCGTCGCACGGCCGCCGTGGTGTCGGGGCTCCACTCCAGGTACGTGCTGATGGCCGAGAGCAGCAGCGAGCGCTGCGTCGGGGTGAGGTCCGCACCGCGCACCCCCTCGTGGGGGATGACGACGTTGTCGCGGAACGGCCCGGACAGCACCCGCCCGTTGACGGGGTGCAGCAGCTCGGGAGGGAGGTCGGCGGTGCGGATCGACGGGCGCGTGGTGGCCGTCGGGCGCTGGTGGGCGTCCAGGGAGCGCATGAACCGCAGACCGGCGTCGTGCTCCGGGCGCAGCACGCGCGTCCCGGCCAGCGGACCCGAGGTGATGGCGCAGGGCTCGGAGCCCATGAAGGCGGGGGTGGTCACCACGTGCTGGTTGACCACCACCACGTTGAGCACGAGGTGGTGGCCGTCCAGCTGCCAGCCCCACGGCCGGTCGAGGCCGGGGGTCCCGAAGACGGAGACGAAGTAGGGCCACTCGCCGAACTCTTCCGCCCGCCCGCTCAGCTCCACGAGGTGGCCGTTGATGCGCATGATGTCGCGCGCCTGCTGGTAGCCGCGCTCGGACAGCGAGGCGCGCATGAGGCCGGTGACCAGGTGGCGCTGCTGGTCGGTCAGCTCCTCCAGCAGCAGGCCGTGGCGGAGGATGTTCGGGTGGGTGTTCAGCCACGTCTGCCACTGCTCGGAATCGACCGGGTGGGTCACCCGGTCCCGCTGGTCGGCGGTCAAGCCGTCCAGGAGCGCGGCGCCGGCGTCGGTGACCGCCGCCGCGGTGCGCGGGTCGGGACTGCCCGGCGGTGGGGCCGGCCGGGTCCTCCCCTCCACCGCGGCCGGTGGACCGGCGTCCGCGATCTGGACGCCGGTGAAGGGCCGGACCGGCTGGATGATCGACGCGTACATCGGCCCGGAGTCGACGCGCTGGCGGGACGAGCGTGCGACGAAGGGGCGCAACCCGAAGACGTCCTCGTCCTCGTCGTCGCGCCTGCCGCCCGCGGTGGTGGGAGAGCTCACCGGTGCGGTCAGCTCCCGGCGGGGTCGGAGACCCCGGTCAAGACGAAGGCGACCGTGGCCGGCTGGTCGGACTTGTTGCGCCACGCGTGACGGCCCGCGAGCTGGACGATCGTGTCGCCGCGCCGCAAGAGCGTCTCCGCGCCCCCGTCCAGCTCCAGCCAGATCTCGCCGTCGAGCACGACGCCCAGGTCGAGGCTCTGCGTGCGGTGCATCCCCGGGGAGTCCGGTTCCATGGCGGCCGCGAGGTCGGGCAGCTTGGCGGCGAACTCGCCACCTGCCGCGGCGCCGTCGAAGCCGGGCTGGAAGGCCACCGAGTCCGGCGCGTACTGCACGATGACGAAGCTCGAACCTCCCGCTGCGGGGAAGAGCGGTCCCTCGTCGGTGGTCGGCTCCCCCTCCGGCGGGGTGGTGCTGGGCACCCCGCCGGAGAACCAGATCCGGGCGTGGGCCTGTCCGGGCAGGTGCTGGTACTCGTGGGAGTGCGGGACGGCGTCGTCGGAGAGGAACACCGACCTGCCGCTGGCGTCGTTGCCTGCGACGACTCGCCTGACCTTCATGGGTTTCTCCTGGTTCCGTGCGGGAGGGTGCGGGAGGGTGCGGGACGGCGGGTGACGGCCCCCCGGCGCGTCAGGGGACGATGACGTAGTTGCTGAAGCCGCCGTTGCGGTTCTTGAACACCGCCAGCGCCTCGTTGACCCGTTCCAGGCCGAAGACCTCGTGCTCGAGCACCGACAGGTCGACGGCGCCCACCGCGGCGAGGTCGGCCATCTCCTGGCCGTCGGTCGGGGTGAACCACAGCGAGCCGACGAGGGTCTGGTTGCGGTCCATGACCTCGTGGAGGTTGATGGGCAGCTCCCCGGCCACGGCGCCGATGTTGACGTGAGTGCCGCCGCGCGCGAGCGCCCCGAACGCGTCGAGGGTGCTGGACTGCGGCGCCCCGGGCCCGAGCGCGTCGACGACGATCGAGGTGCCGACGCCTCCGGTGAGACCGTGCACCCAGTTCGTCACGCTGACCTCGTCCCCGAGGGCGTGGGTCCGGATCCGGCCGGGGGCCAGTGCCTCCACCTGCTTGAGCAGCTCCAGGTCGCGCCCGGTGCCGTAGATCTCGCGGACGCCGAGCGCGAGCCCGAAGAGCACCGCCCCGATGCCCAGGGTGCCGCTCGCCCCGTTGACCAGCAGGGTGCTGTGCGGTCCGGCGCCGGCCCGGCGCAGCGCGCGGTAGGCGGTCCCGAGGTATCCCCAGCGCGCCGCCGTCTCGAAGGACACGGAGTCGGGCAGGTCGACCAGGCTGTACTGCGGCGCGGTCATGTAGTCCGCCAGGCCGCCGTAGGGGTAGGCCTTGTAGATCTCCTTCGAGCCGGGACCGAACCCGAAGTAGCCGTTGAAGGTGTAGTAGGCGCACGAGATGTGGTCACCGGCCCGACAGGGCCGGCACCCGCCGCAGTAGCGGGCGGGGTTCACGTAGACGCGTTGCCCCAGCTCGACGCCGTGGACCTGCGACCCCTTGCGGACGACGACGCCGGCGGCGTCGAGACCGAAGATGGCCGGCAGCTCCGGCATCACCAGGTGGGGGAACCACGTGGTGATGTTGTCCAGCACGTTGCGCAGGTTGGGCACGATCCCGCAGGCCCTCACCTCCACCAGGACGTCGGTGGGCCCCGGCTCGGGGACGTCGATCGTGTCGATGCGCAGGTCTTCGCCCGTCGCGTGCATCCGGGCGGCTCGCATGGTCTTGCTCATGGGTCCCTCGCAGTCGGCCTCGTCGCCACGTGCTGTGGATGGTGTCGGTCACCCGGTGCGTGTCAGGTGTCGAACGCCTGTTCGCGACCAGGATCCCGGGGTCCGAACACAACCAGTCCCTCGTCGTCGCAGGCAACGGGGATGTTCCGAGGAAGTTGTCCTGCTGCGCCGAATTACTCTTCGCCGCCCGCGGGTGGCGAGGGCGGATCGTGGGTCGGGGAAGCCGGGGGGGCCACCTTCCCGAGCGGCCAGCTGACGGCCTGGGCGAACTCGATCACGGCCCTGCCCCGGTTGCTCAGGGTGAGGCTGGAGGACCAGATGAGCGCCACCGACACCGGGGTGACGGGCGGGGAGATCTCCCGCCGCACCACCGGGAGTTCCGTCAGGTGGGAGTAGTCGGGGTGGGGCTGGATGAGCATCCCGTAGCCCAGCCCGTGGCCCACCAGGGTGCGCACCACGTCGGAGTTGGCGGTGCGGTGCCGGACGCGGGGGGTCAGCCCGCGCGCGGCGAAGATCCCGAGCGCGTGGTCGGTGGTGGGTGGGGCGTTGAGCATGATGAAGTCGTCGTCGGCGAGGTCCTCCAGGCGCACCTGGTCGGCGTCGGCGAGGCGGTGGGAGGCGTGCAGCAGCACGTGCGGGCGCAGGGCGAACACTTCGATGCGCGGGGTGCCGCTCGGCAGGAAGGCGTCGTACACGAAGGCGACGTCGAGGCGTGCGGACTCGAGCATCTCCACCAGCTGGTCCTGGGTGGACTCGACCAGTTCGATGTCGAGGCCGGGGTGCGACGCCCCGAAGTCGCCGAGGAGCGCCGGCAGAACCGTGGGCGCGATGGGGCCGAAGCAGCCGACGGCCAGGGGGCCGGCGAGCTGCTCGCCTTCGGAGGAGAGGGTGACGCTCAGCTCCTCGGCGCCGCGCAGCAGCCGCCGGGCGTCGCTGACGGTGCGCGTCCCGGCGCTCGTGAGCGTCACCCCGTGGGACTTGCGGCGCACGCACAGCTTGGCGCCCAGCACCCGCTCGAGCTCGGTGATGGCCTCGGACATCGCCGAGGCCGAGACGTGCATGCGCTCGGCCGCACCGATGATCGTGCCGGTCTCGGAGACCGCGACGAGGTAGGCGAGCTGACGCAGGGTGAAGTTCGGGGGGTAAGGACGCATCGTCGCTCTCCGCGGGCCTCCGTGGGACCAGGTGACGGTAGCAGCAGCTCAGCGGCGTGGCGGGCGGGTGGAAGGCGAGGGGTGAGCGCTCTTTTGTTCTTTGAAACAGAACAACTGAAAGTCTTGTGCTCCCTCGTGGGACAAGTCCAGGCTGTTCGCACCGTCGGCAGCAGCGCCGGCGGGTACCGAGGAGGGTGGGCCGTGGTCGACGACGACCTGCAGGACCAGCGCCGTCTCGACGAGGCCCCGCGTGGAGTCGTCGGCGGCACCCCGAGCGGTGTCCTGGACGGTGTCCAGGACGGGCTCCCCCTGACCGGCCTGCTCGTCGCCGACTTCTCCCGCGTGCTCGCCGGCCCCCTGGCGACGACGCACCTGGCCGACCTCGGCGCCCGCGTGGTCAAGGTGGAGCGGCCCGGTGCCGGCGACGAGACCCGGCGGTGGGGACCGCCCTTCAGCGCGACCGGCTCCACCTACTTCGAGAGCGTCAACCGCAACAAGGAGTCGCTCTGCCTCGACCTGTCCGACCCCGCTGACCGCGAGCTCGCCCGCGAGCTCGCGGCGCGCGCCGACGTGCTGGTGCAGAACTTCCGCCCCGGCGCCATGGAGGCCATGGGCCTCGGCCTGGACGAGCTGCGCCGGGCCAACCCGGGTCTCGTGACCGTGTCCATCAGCGGCTTCGGTGAGGCGGGGGGTGCCTCGCTGCCGGGCTACGACTTCGTGGTCCAGGCGCTCGGCGGGCTGATGAGCATCACCGGCGAGGCCGACGGGGACCCCACCAAGGTGGGGGTGGCCGTCGTCGACGTGGTGTGCGGCAAGGACGCCGCCCTCGGGGCGCTGGCCGCGCTGGTCCGCCGCGGGGTCACCGGCCGCGGGGGCCACGTGGAGGTGAACCTGCTCTCCAGCCTCCAGGCCGCCCTGGTCAACCAGGTGCAGGCGTACGTCGGCGCGGGTGTCGACCCGGTGCGGGCGGGCAGCCACCACCCGTCGATCGCCCCCTACGAGCTGCTGGCCGCGGCCGACGGCCAGCTGGCGGTGGCCTGCGGCACGGACGCGATGTTCCGCAGGCTCGGTGAACAGCTGGGTCTGCCCGACCTCGCCGACGATCCGCGCTTCGCCACCAACACCGACCGGGTCCAGCACCGACCGGCCCTGCGCGCGGTGCTCGAGTCACGCCTGCGCACCGCGCCCGCCGAGCACTGGGAGGGCCTCCTGCTCGCCGCCGGTGTGCCCGCGGGCCACGTCGCGACCATCAGCGAGGGGCTCGCCCTGGCGCACTCCCTCGGGCTGGAGCCGATTGTCGACGTCCACGACGCCGGGGGCCGCGTGGTGGGCCGCCAGGTGCGAGGACCTGTCCGCGTCAGTTCCGGTGAGCCGGCCCCACGGCGCAGCCCCCCCACCCTCGGCGAGCACGACGAAGCGCTGCGGGCGTGGCTCGCCGCCCCCCGTGGGCGACCCGGCGGACCACCGCTGCCGGTGCCCGCCGCACCGCACCGCCCTGCCCACGCCCCCGCACCCGCCGCCACGCCTGCCGACCAGCTCGAGGAGTCCCGATGAGCAGCACGCTCGACCGCGCCACCGACCACGAGACGGGCGGCTCTCCCGCGAGCCCGACGGCCACCGCGCCCCTCGAGGTCGCGGTGCAGGCCGCCGAACCGCCCGCCGAGCCCCGCCCCCAGCTGCTGGGCCTCGAGGAGCTCCTCAGCGACGCCGAGCGCGACGTCAGCCGCCGCGTGGCCGCCTTCGTCGACGCCGAGGTACGCCCGAACATCGCCGAGTGGTTCGAGCGCGCGCACTTCCCGCGCGAGATCATGCCGCGCCTCGGCGAGCTCGGGCTGCTGGGCATGCACCTGAAGGAGGAGGGCTGCCCGGGGCGCAGCGCGGTCGAGTACGGCCTGGCCGCCCTCGAGCTGGAAGCAGGCGACTCCGGGCTGCGCACCGCCGTCAGCGTGCAGGGTTCGCTGGCCATGAGCGCCATCGCCAAGCACGGCTCGGCGGAGCAGAAGGCCCAGTGGCTGCCCGGCATGGCCGCCGGCCGCCTCGTCGGCTGCTTCGGCCTCACCGAACCCACCGCGGGGTCGGACCCGGGCAGCATGAGGACCTTCGCCCGCCGCGACGGCGCCGGTGAGGGGGCCGACTGGGTGCTCACCGGCGCCAAGCGCTGGATCGGCCTGGCGAGCATCGCCGACGTCGCCGTCGTCTGGGCGGCCACCGACGACGGCGTCCGCGGCTTCCTCGTGCCCACGAGCTCCCCGGGCTTCACCGCCACCCCCATCACGCCCAAGCTGTCGATGCGCGCCTCGGTGCAGTGCGACCTGACCTTCGACGAGGTCCGCCTGCCCGCCGACGCCCTGCTGCCGGGGGCCCGCGGCCTGTCGGGACCGTTCTCCTGCCTCAACGAGGCCCGCTACGGCATCTCCTGGGGCGTGCTCGGCGCCGCCCGCGACAGCTACCTCGAGGCCCTGGAGTACTCCCTGCAGCGCCAGCAGTTCGGCAAACCGCTGGCCGGCTACCAGCTGACCCAGAAGAAGCTCGCGGACATGGCGGTGGGCATCGAGAAGGGCTGGCTGCTGGCCCTGCACCTGGGCCGCCTCAAGGACGCCGGCCGGCTGCAGCCGCACCAGATCTCCGTGGGCAAGCTCGACAACACCCGCACCGCCATCGAGATCTGCCGCGAGGCCCGCACGGTGCTGGGCGGCAACGGCATCACCCTCGACCACGCCAGCCTGCGCCACGCGAACAACCTGGAGAGCGTGCGCACCTACGAGGGCACCGACGAGGTCCACACCCTCGTCATCGGGCAGCGCATCACCGGCATCCCGGCCTTCAGGTGATCGCCACCACGTCCGTCCGCGAGGTCGCGGGCCACCGGATCGCCCTGCTCGAACTCACCGCCGACGAGCGCAGACCCCTGACGTGGGACGCGACCGCCCTGGAGTCCCTGGGCAGCGCCGTCGCAGCGGTCGGCGGCCTCGACGTCGAGGCGCTCGTGCTGCTCGGACCCGGGGGAGGTCTGGGCGCCGGCGCAGACCTGCAGGAGCTCCGCTCGCCGCGCCAGCCCGACCTGGGGCTGCGCGTGGCCGAGCGCGGCTACGCAGCGCTGGAGCCGTTGCGCACCCTCCCGGTGCCCACTGTCGCGCTGCTCGCCGGTCCGGCGCTGGGCGGTGCCCTCGAAGTGGGGCTCACCGCCGACGTGCGCATCGCCCGCGACGGGGCCGCAGTGCTCGGACTGCCGGAGGTGCGGCTGGGGCTGGTCCCCGGGTGGGGCGGCGTGACACGCCTGGCCGAGCTCACCGGACGCGCGGTGGCCGGCCGGGTGGCCGTCACCGACGCCCTCGCGGGACGCACCCTGTCGGCCACCGGTGCCCTGGAGGCCGGAGTCGTCGACGTCGTCCTGGCCGGCGAGGACCTGGACTCCTTCGTGGAGCAGGCGGTGACCGCGGTCGCCGCGGCGCTCGACGCTCCGGGCTCCGGCCAGCCCGCCCCGCCACCGCAGACGCCCCCGACGGCGGCGTGGGAGGCGTGGGAGGCGTGGGACGGTGGTGCGCTGCTCGCTGCGGTGGAGCGCCGGACCCCGGGCGGCACCGACGCGGTCCGTGCGGCAGTCGAGCTCCTCGACGCGCTCGGCGACGTCGAGGCGACCGCCGGCACCTCGTTGCGCGAGCGCACCGCCGTCCGCCTGTCCAGGCCGGAGCCACCGCTGCGCAAGGAGACGGTGACGGCCTTCGACCGCCTCGTGGGAGGCGTCCAGGCCCGGGCCGGCATCGCGAGCTTCTTCGCCGTGCAGCGCGCGCGCAGCGCCACCCGCCGCGCGGCCGCCGGTGCACGCTGGAGCCGCGTCGGGGTGGTGGGCGGCGGGCTCATGGCCACCCAGCTCGCCGCGCTCGTCGCGCAGCGGACCGGTGCGCGCGTGCACCTCGTGGAGGTCGACCCCGAGCGCGCCGCCACCGCCGTGCAGCGCGTGCGCGGCCACCTCGAGCGCGCCGTGCGCGCCGGGCTGGACGCCGCTGCGGCGGCCGCTGCCGCCGAGGCCACCACCGCCGGCACCGACCTCGCGGACCTGGCCGGGTGCGAGGCCGTCATCGAGGCCGTCGTGGAGGACCTGGCGGTCAAGCGGAGCGTCTGGCGAGACCTCGAGGACGTCGTCGACGACACGACCCTCCTGCTCACCAACACCTCCTCGCTGTCGGTGACCGCGATGGGCGACGGCCTGCGCCACCCCGAGCGCGTCGTCGGACTGCACTTCTTCAACCCCGTCGCGGTGCTGCCGCTGGTCGAGGTGGTGGCCGCGCCCGCCACCTCGTCGGAGGCGGTGCGCACGACGTTGGCGCTGGCCGACGCGCTCGGCAAGACGGCCGTCACCAGCGCCGATGCCCCCGGCTTCATCGTCAACCGGTTGCTGAGCCGGTGGATGGGCGACGCCCTGTCGCTCGTCGACGCCGGGGAGGACCCCGAGGTGGTCGACCGGGCCCTGCAGCCCGACGGTCTGCCGATGACGCCCTTCCAGCTGGTCGAGCACATCGGGCCGGCGGTGCAGCTGCACATCCTCGAAAGCCTGCAGGACGCCTTCCCCGACCGGTTCGTGGCCAGCGCGTGCCTGCGCGAGCTGGTGCAGCACGACCTGCCCGGCTTCCGCGACCCGTCCGCCGCGGCCCTGCTGCCCCCGCGGTCCGGGACCGCGACGTCGCCGCAGGTGAGGCGCTCGCTGCTGTGCGGGCTCGCCGACGAGCTGGACCAGGTCCTGCGCGAGCACGTGGCCGCCGACGTGCAGGACGTCGACGCGGCGATGCTCCTGGGCGCCGGCTTCCCGCCGCACCAGAGGGGCCTGAGCGGCCTCCTCGACACCTCCGGGGCCTCGCAGCTGGTTCGGGGCTCGCGCTTCCACGAGGAGGGAGCCCGATGACCGGCACGACGGCGGACCCCCGCACGACCCCGGTGCTCGTCGCCGGGGCGCGGACCCCGTTCGGCCGCTGCGGCGGGGTGTTCGGGTCCGTGAGCGCCACGGAGCTGGGGGCGCACGCCGCCCGCGCCGCTCTGGCGAGGGCGGGCCTGAGCGGGGAGGAGGTCGACGCCGTCCTCGTCGGACAGGTCGTGCAGGCAGGCTCCGGCCAGGGGCCCGCGAGGATCACGGCCGTGGCGGCCGGGGTCGGGTGGCGCGCGCCGGCCACCACCGTCAACAAGATCTGCCTGTCGGGCCTGACCAGCGTCGTCGACGCCGCGCGCCTGGTGCGGCTCGGCGAGGCCGCGGTGGTGCTCGCCGGAGGGCAGGAGTCGATGAGCTCGGCGCCGCACCTGGTGCCCCGCGCCCGCGGCGGCGTCGGGTACGGGAACGCCACCCTGCTGGACGGCCTGTCCGACGCCCTCACCGACTCCTTCTCCCACCTGTCGATGGGCGAGGACACCGAGGGCCGGCTGCAGCGGGCGGAGGTGGGCCGCCAGGAGCAGGACGAGGTGGCCGCCGCCTCCCACGAGCGGGCGGCCGCGGCTCGCGACGCCGGCCGGCTCGCCGAGGAGGTGGTGCCCGTCGCGGTGCCGCGACGCCGCGGCGAGCCGGCGGTGGTCGAGCACGACGAGGGTGTCCGGGACGGCACGACGGTGCAGGTCCTCGCCGGGCTGCGACCGGCGTTCTCCCCCACGGGGTCCATCACCGCCGGCAACGCCTCACCGCTGTCGGACGGCGCCGCGTTCGTGGTGGTCACCAGCGCGGCGTGGGCCGCGGAGCGGGGCGTGGTCCCCCTGGCGCGCCTGGGGGCCGCCGGCCAGGTGGCCGGACCCGACCCGTCGCTGCTGTCCCAGCCCGCCGCCGCGGTGCGCGCTGCTCTCGCCCGCGCCGACCTCCAGGTGCGCGACCTGGACGTGGTGGAGATCAACGAAGCGTTCGCCGCTGTCGTCGTCAGGTCCTGCCGGGACCTGGGGATCTCCCCGGAGGCGGTCAACACCGACGGCGGGGCGATCGCCCTGGGCCACCCGGTGGGCGCCTCCGGCGCCCGCCTGGCGCTGCACGCCGCCCACGCCCTGCGGCGCAGGGGCGGAGGCACCGCAGCCGTCGCCCTGTGCGGCGGCGGCGGGCAGGGCGAGGCACTGCTGCTCCACCACGCCGGTTGAGCGACGACCACAGACGAGACCCGGCCCCGGCCGGCCCGAAGGAGGACCAGTGGACACCGAGGTCACGCTCCGCCAGCTCATCGGCGGCGACTGGCTGGACGGCGAGGGCGAGCAGGTGCGCTCCACCGACCCGACCCACCCGGACCACGTGGTGGCGGTCGGGTGCCTGGCCGGACCCGACCAGGTCGACGCGGCGGTCCGCGCCGCCACGGCGGCCGCTCCGAGCTGGGCGGCCACGCCCTACCACGCGCGCGGCGAGGTCCTGCAGCGAGCCGCGGGGGTGCTGGAGCGGGAGGCCGAACGCTACGGCCGCGAGCTGACCCGCGAGGAGGGCAAGACGCTGGCCGAGGGCGTCGGCGAGGTGCGCCGGGCCGCCGCGGTGCTGAGGTACTGCGCGGGGGAGGCGGACCGCGAGGCCGGCCAGCTCTTCCACTCACCCCGGGCGGGCCAGCGGATCCTCGTGGTCCACCGCCCCGTCGGGGTGGTCGGCGTCATCACCCCTTTCAACTTCCCCATCGCCATCCCCGCCTGGAAGATCGCCCCCGCGCTCGTCCACGGCAACACCGTGGTGTGGAAGCCGGCCGGTCTGGTGCCCCTCCTCGCGCAGCGGCTCGCCGAGGCGCTGGTGGAGGGCGGGCTGCCCGCGGGGGTGCTCAACCTCGTCATCGCCGATTCGCGCACCGGCCGGCGCATCGTCGACCACCCCGGCGTGCACGCCGTCACCTTCACGGGCTCCACCGGCGTGGGCCGCTCCATCGCCGCCGCCTGCGCGGCGCGCGGAGCGGCCGTCCAGGCGGAGATGGGCGGCAAGAACCCCGCCGTCGTCCTCGCCGACGCCGACCTGGAGCTCGCCGCGGAGCAGGTGCTCCTGGGCGCCTTCCGCTCCTGCGGCCAGAAGTGCACGGCGACGTCGCGCCTGGTGGTGGAGGACGCCGTGGCGGACGACCTCCTGGCGCTGCTGAGCGCCGGCGTCGAGCGCCTCGTGGTGGGCGACCCGCTCGACCAGGCCACCCAGATGGGACCGCTGGTCTCGGCAGGGGCCCGCTCCACCGTCGACGACGGCGTCCGGAAGGCCGTCGCCCAGGGCGCGCGTGCCGTCGGCTCTCCCGGGACGCAGCTGCCCGACGACGGCTGGTTCAGCCGGCCAGCACTGCTCGAGCTGCCGTCGCCGTCGCTGGAGGTCTGGCGCGAGGAGCTCTTCGGGCCCGTGCTGTCCGTGCTGCGCGCGGGGAGCGCGGCCGAGGCGTTCCACCTGGCCGGCGACAACGAGTTCGGTCTGTCCGCCGCGGTGTTCACGCGGGACCTCGGTGCCGCCCTCGCGGCGGTGGACGCCCTGGACGTGGGGGTGCTGCACGTCAACGACGAGAGCGCCGGTGCGGACCCGCACGTCCCCTTCGGCGGTTCCCGGGCCAGCTCTCTGGGACCGAAGGAGCAGGGCACCGCCTCGCGGGAGTTCTTCACCCGCTCCACCACGGTCTACCTGCGCGGATGACCGCGGTGCAGCCGGGACCTGCTCGTCGGGGGCAGGGGGCCGCGTGGACCTGAGGTGGTTGCGCGCCTTCGTGGCCGTGGTCGAGGAGATGCACTTCGCGCGGGCCGCGGAGGGGCTGGAGACGGCCACCTCCAACGTCAGTTCCCAGTTGAAGGCCCTCGAGGACCACCTCGGGGTGCGCCTGCTGGAACGGGGTCGGCGCACCGTGCCCCGCCTCACGGCGGCGGGGGAGGTCTTCCTGCCGCAGGCCCACCGGGTGCTGCTCGCCGTCGAGCAGGCCGAGGCGGTCGGGCGTGCCGCGGGCCAGGGCCTGCTCGGCCGCGTGCGCGTGGGCTACGTGGCCTCCGCGGCCTACTCCGGTGTGCTGGCCGAGGCGCTGGCACACGTGGCCGACGACTCCCAGGTGGAGGTCGTCATCGAGGAGATGACCACCCCCGCCCAGCTGGAGGCGCTGCAGGCGGGACGCATCGACGTGGGCCTGCTGCGGGAGCGACCCGACCTGCCGACCGCGCTCGCGGCCACCGTGGTGCGGCGCGACGCAGTGCTCGTGGCCCTGCCCTCCCGCCACGCGGCGGCCGGGTCCGGCACCGTGCGCGCGGCCGACCTGGCGGGGGAGCGTTTCGCCGCGCCCTCCTTCGGCGAGGCGCACGACGCGCGCGACGAGGTGGCCGCCGTGGCCAGGGCCGGGGGCTTCCCCGTGCCCGCGGTGACGGCCGTGCGCGACTACCTCGCCGCGGTGGCGCTGGTGGGCGCGGGCAACGCGGTGGCGCTGGTGCCCGAGTCGGTCTCGGGCCTGTCGCTGCCGGGGGTCGTCTACGCGCGCCTGCAGGACGTGCGGCTGGAATCCGCGCTGCTTCTGGTGCACCGACGGGACGAGAGCGCCCCGGCGGTGCGGACGGTGCTGGCGGGCCGGTGGGCACCACCCGCCGACGACGGCGGTGACGCGCCGGTGACAGCGGACGTGAGGACGGACGAGACGACGGTGGGAGGACGGGAGTGGTGAGAGCTGCAGCGGGACGGGCGCCGGGGCGCGGGGCGCTGCTGGGCCGACGGCAGCGGCTGCGGCCCAGCGGCCCCGACGTCGACGTCGACGTGCTCGTCGTCGGGTCGGGTCCCATGGGCTCGACCACGGCCCTGGCCCTGGCCCGGTACGGGGTCAGCGTGCGCGTCGTCACGAAGCGGCGCTGGCTCGCCGACGGGCCGCGGGCGCACGTGACCAACCAGCGCGCCATGGAAGTCTTCCGCGACCTGGGCGTGGAGGAGGCGGTCAGCGCGGACGCCGTCCCGTGGGAGCTGATGGGCGACATGGTCTTCGCGACCAGCGTGGCAGGGCCGGAGGTCGCGCGCATGCACGCCTTCGGCTCCGGGCCGGACCGGCTCTCGGACTACCTCACGGGCAGCCCGTGCCCGATGGCCGACGTCCCGCAGCCGCTGCTGGAGCCGGTGCTCGTGGACGCCGCAGCGGTGGCCGGTGCGGAGTACGCCTTCTGCACGGAGTACCTCTCCCACACGCAGGACGAGGACGGGGTCACCACCACGGTCCTCGACCGGCTCTCGGGCCACCGGTCCACCGTCCGCTCGCGCTACCTCGTGGGCGCCGACGGGGCCGGCTCGAAGGTCGTGCAGGACGCCGGCCTGCGCATCGAGGGCGTGATGGGGCGTGCCGCCTCGATGTACACGGTGTTCTCGGCCGACCTGGCGCGGTACGTGGCCCACCGCCCCAGCGTGCTGCACTGGATCATGAACCCCGCCGTGGGCTTCGGCGAGATCGGCATGGGTACCTTGCGGGCCGTGCGCCCCTGGGACCTCTGGATCGCGGGGTGGGGCTACGACCCCGACGCGGGGGAGCCGGCCACGGAACCGGCCGCCGTGCTGCCCACGATCCGGGCGATGATCGGTGACCTGGACGTGGCGGTCGAGGTCCACTCGACGAGCACGTGGCGCATCAACCAGGCGTGGGCACCGGTGTACTCGGCCGGACGCGTCCACTGCGGCGGGGACGCGGTGCACCGCCACCCCCCCAGCGGAGGCCTGGGGTCGAACACCTCCGTCCAAGACGGCTTCAACCTCGCGTGGAAGCTGGCCCACGTCGTCAAGGGGTGGGCGCACCCCCGTCTCCTGGAGTCCTACTCCGACGAGCGCGCCCCCGTGGGCGAACAGGTGGTCGCCCACGCCAACCGGGCCCGGACCGACTACCAGCCCATCGCGGACCTGTTCCGGACCGGGGTCCAGGACGACCCCGTCGCAGCCGGCGTGGCGAGGTTGCGGGACCCCGGTCCGCAGGGGGTGGCCGACCGCGAGGCGCTCAGCCGGGCGCTGGAGCTGAAGGACACCGAGCACAACGCCCACGGCACCGAGCTCAACCAGCGCTACGCGTCCTGCGCGGTCGTGCCCGACGAGGCCGCCGGACCCGAGGTGTGGCGGCGTGACCCCGGCCTGCACCTGCAGGCCACCACGAGGCCCGGGGCCAAGGTCCCCCACGTCTGGCTGGTCGACGAGGCGGGGCGCAAGCTCTCCACCCTCGACGTCACCGGTGGGGGGCGATTCAGCCTGCTGACCGGCCTGGCGGGCGGCGCCTGGCGGACGGCCGCCGAGGCGCTGGACCTGCCGCACCTGCGCACCGTCGTCATCGGGGACGCCGGGGTCCGCGACCCCTACCTGGCCTGGCACCGGGTGCGCGAGGTCGCCGAGGCCGGGGCGGTGCTCGTGCGGCCCGACGGGTACGTCGCCTGGCGGTGCGCTGAGCCGGTGACCGACCCGCAGGACGCGCAGACGCGCCTGCGGGGCGCGGTGGCCGCCGTTCTCGGCGCCCAGGGGCTCGCGCGGTGAGCGACGCGGCCCCTGCCCGGGCGGTGTTCTTCGTCTCCGACAGCACCGGGATCACGGCCGAGACCCTCGGCGGGGCGCTGCTGTCGAACTTCCCCGCCGTCCGGTTCGCGCGCCGCACGACGCCGTTCGTCGCCAGCCGCGCAGCTGCCGAGCAGGTGGTGCGGGACGTGGTCGGGGCAGCAGGGCGCGGGCTCGCTCCCATCCTGTTCACCACCATCCGGGACCCGGTCGTGCGCGAGGTGCTGCGCTCGGCGCCCGCCGTCCGGATCGACCTCCTGAGCGGGTACCTGACCGAGCTGGAGCAGGCGCTGGGCACCACCGCCTCCGAGCAGCTGAGCGGGTTCCACCGCGTCGGCGACACCGAGGCGTACTTCGCCCGCATGCGCGCCGTGGAGTACGCCATCGAGCACGACGACGGCCAGAGCTACCGGGCCCTGGGCAGCGCCGACGTGGTCATCGTGGCTCCCAGCCGCTGCGGCAAGACCCCGACCACCATGTACCTGGCCCTCCAGCACGGCCTCCAGGTGGCCAACTACCCGCTCACCGACGAGGACTTCCCCGCCGATGGGCTCCCGACCGTGCTGGCGCCGCTGGCGGACCGCTGCTTCGGGCTGACGACGACGGCGCTGCGGCTGAGCCAGGTCCGGCACGAGCGCCGCCCCGACTCGCGCTACGCGAGCCTCGCGCAGTGCTCCCTGGAGCTGCGCCGTGCGGAGCAGTTGTACCGGCGTCACCGGATCCCCTACGTGAACTCCTCGACCAAGAGCGTCGAGGAGATGTCTGCGGTGATCCTCCAGAACCTCCACCTGCGCCCCCGGCGCACCGGCGAGAAGAGCTGACATGAACCACGTGGCCACTGACTCCCGCAACGTGTTGTGGTTCGACGAGATCACCCTGGAGGACCTGCCCCGGGTCGGCGGCAAGAACGCCTCCCTGGGCGAGATGGTCTCCAACCTCGGGCACGCCGGGGTGAGGGTGCCCGGTGGTTTCGCCACCACCGCGGACGCCTACCGCCGGTTCCTCGCCCACGAGGGCCTGGGGGACCGGATCGTGGCCGCGGTCGCCGCCGTGGACGTCGACGACGTCGCGGACCTGACCCGCGTCGGCGACCAGGTGCGCCAGTGGGTGCAGCAGCAGTCGTTCCCCACCGACCTCGAGGCGGACGTGCGCGCGGCCTTCGCCCGGCTCGTCGAGACCGACCCCGAGCCGCAGACCGTCACGTGGGCCGTGCGCTCCTCCGCGACCGCCGAGGACCTGCCTGACGCCTCCTTCGCCGGCCAGCAGGAGACCTTCCTCAACATCGCCGGCATCGACGGCGTGCTGTCCGCCGTGCGTGCGGTCTTCGCCTCCCTCTACAACGACCGCGCGATCTCCTACCGTGCCCACCACGGCTTCGGCCACGATGTCGCCCTGTCCGCCGGGGTGCAGCGCATGGTGCGCTCCGACGTCGGCGCCTCCGGTGTCGTCTTCACCGTGGACACCGAGTCCGGCTTCGACCGGGCCGTCTTCGTCACCAGTTCCTACGGCCTCGGGGAGGCCGTGGTGCAGGGGGCTGTGAATCCCGACGAGTTCTTCGTCTCCAAGGTCGCCCTGCGCGCCGGGCGCCCCGCCGTCCTCAAGCGGGTGGTGGGGGAGAAGGCCATCGCCATGCGCTACACCGACGACCGCACCGTGGGCGCCAGCACGGCCTTCGTCGACGTGCCCCCGGAGGACAGGAGCCGCTTCTCCGTCACCGACGCCGAGGTGCAGGAGTTGGCCCGCCACGCGCTCGTCATCGAGGAGCACTACGGCCGGCCGATGGACGTCGAGTGGGGCAAGGACGGCGTCGACGGGCGTCTCTACGTCCTGCAGGCACGCCCGGAGACGGTTGTCTCCCGCGCCAGCAGCACCGTCCTGCGGCGCTTCGAGCTCACCGAGCGCGCCGCCGTGCTGACCACGGGCCGCTCGATCGGGCAGCGCATCGGCGCGGGGCCGGTGCGCGTGATGCGGTCCCTGGACCAGATGCACGACTTCCGACCTGGCGACGTGCTGGTGGCCGACATGACCGACCCCGACTGGGAGCCGATCATGAAGCGGGCCGGCGCCATCGTCACGGACCGCGGCGGCCGGACCTGCCACGCGGCCATCATCGCCCGCGAACTCGGCATTCCGGCCGTGGTGGGGACCGGAGACGCCACCCGGGTGCTCGGCGACGGCGCGCCCGTCACCGTCTCGTGCGCCGAGGGCGCGGACGGTCTGGTCTACGAGGGGATCTTGCCCGTCCGCGAGAGCGAGACGCACCTGGACGCGATGCCCCCCGTTCCCACGAAGGTCATGATGAACGTCGGGACCCCCGACCAGGCCTTCACCTTCTCCCGGCTGCCCCACCACGGCGTGGGACTGGCGCGCCTGGAGTTCATCATCAACCGTCAGATCGGCGTCCACCCCCGGGCCCTGCTCGAGCACGCCGACCTCCCCGACGACCTCAAGGCCCAGGTCGACGCACGGGCTGCCGCCTACCCCTCGCCCCGGGACTACTTCGTGCAGCGGGTGGTCGAAGGGGTGGCAACCATTGCCGCGGCCTTCGCGCCCGAACCGGTCATCGTGAGGCTGAGCGACTTCAAGTCCAACGAGTACGCCAACCTGCTCGGCGGGGAGCGCTACGAGCCCCACGAGGAGAACCCGATGCTCGGCTACCGCGGTGCCTCACGGTACGTCTCGCCCGAGTTCCGCGGGTGCTTCGACATGGAGTGCGAGGCCCTGCGCTTCGTGCGCGAGGAGATGGGTTTCACCAACGTCCAGGTCATGGTGCCCTTCGTGCGCACCGTGGCTGAGGGGCGGGCGGTGGTGGACCTCCTGGCCCAGAACGGGTTGCGCAGCGGAGACCATGACCTGAAGGTCGTGATGATGTGTGAGCTGCCGTCCAACGCCCTGCTCGCCGACCAGTTCCTCAAGCTCTTCGACGGGTTCTCCATCGGCTCCAACGACATGACCCAGCTGACCCTTGGACTCGACCGCGACAGCGCTCTGGTGGCCGGCTCGTTCGACGAACGGGACCCCGCCGTCCTCGCGTTGCTGTCGCTCGCCATCGAGGCAGCCAAGCGGCAGGGCAAGTACGTCGGAATCTGCGGTCAGGGACCGAGCGACCACCCCGACTTCGCGCAGTGGCTCGTGGACCAGGGGGTCACGTCGGCGTCGCTGAACCCCGACACCGTGGTCGACACCTGGCTCGGTCTGAGCCGTCGACAGCTCGCAGAACCGCTCCCCTCGGAGACGGACGGACCGACATCGGCGCGCCGGCCGAACCCGAGCGAGCGACCGAGAGGAGAGGAACCTCGTGCGTCGAGGGCCTTGGGTCCCACGTGCCGCTGACCGGTGTGGGAAGGTCTGCGGGCACCGATGGCATCAGGGGCTCTCCTGACACATGTGTGAAGCCTCATCAGCCCTCAGCGCCCTCCGCGGCCCGGTAGCGGCGGGCAGAACCCACCCGAAGCCACCATCGCCAACCCCACCAACGGCGCCGCCGAGTGGACCCCGAACGCCACCCGCGTCAACACCCGGATCTTCGTGTTCATCGACTCCACCGACCCGTTCGACGACCCGTGCTCGAACGTCGCCTCGATCGCCAGCCGGTGCCTGATGATCGTGCGCGACAGCGCCACGAACGCCGGGACCCTGCACCGCCTGGCCCACCCGATCCACCGATCCAACGCCGCCCCCGCCGCGACTGGCCCGTCCGAGCGATCCACGCCAGCTGGGCTACCTGCTGCTCGGTGAGGTGCTCAGGGTTCCTCCACAACGCCCACCGCGCACCCTTGAGCGACTTCGCCGCGCCCGTGGCCTGCGCAGCCCTGCCCTCGGTTGCACGCCGGCCCACCGCACCCTGGCGCGGTTCCACGACGCCCGCCGTTCTCCATCCAAGGCCTTGCTCGCCCACTGCACCACCGCACGAGGCCGTGAAAGGGGTCAGCGCACCGCACCGCGTTCGGGCACCGATCGGCCACGACCGTCGCGATCCAGTTCGCCCCGTCCGCCGACACGTGCGTGATCTGGGAAGACCGCAACTCCTCACTCCCTGGACCCGAGGCGTCCAGCTCGTCGAAGAACCCGGCCGACGTCTCCTTGTCCCGCCCCGGCCCCACCCGCACCAGCCGCTCGGTGTCGTGATCGACCACCACGGTCAGGTCCTCGTGCCCGCGCTTGTCGGAGATCTCATCGACCCCGATCCGGCGCAGCCCGGCGAACCGGCCCATCCCGTGCTCACGGCAGCGGACCCGCGGCGCACGGGCCTGGACGAAGGTACGGGCCGCGCCCAGGTCCAGCGCCCGCCACCGGCGCACACCGCGGCCCGCACCGAAGCGCCGGCACCGCCGTCGACATCACCCGCACCGATCCTGGGCCCGACGCGGCACACGAGCAGTCACGACGAGCACGCCAGCGTCCTGGTCGGAGTCGACGCCCTCGACGACCGCCTGCTTCAAGCCGAGCAGCTCAGCCCATGTCCTGATCCCGCGCACGCCGTTCTCCCGTGGTGACGATCATGAACTCGACGCTCAAGACCGCAGCCACCCGGACGGCGTGCGTCCTGCATCTCAGCTGCTCAGAGGCGTCGCAACAGCCGACCTGACCTCACAGGCGTCAGAAGAGCCTCATTCTCGGGTCAGACAGCCAATCCGAGTGTCCACCGAACCGAGGACGGTCCAGGACGGCGCCACGGTCGAGGTCTCCCGCACGCAGGTGTGGATGTGGCTGCGACACCGGACGGCGCTGGACGACGGGCGGACGGTGGACCGCCGGCTGGTCCAGCGGATCCTCGACGAGGAGTTCGGCCGTGCGCTGGCCGAGCTGTCGAGCGATCCGGGGCCACCTGCGCGACTGGCTGCCGCCCGCGACATCGTGGAGGAGGCGACGTTCGTGGCCGAGTACCCGGCCTCCATCACGACGGAGGCGTACGCCCGGCACCTGGTCGACGTGCTCCCGTCGCCCTGCCCCACCGATCAGCGCGGTGGGGCTCGGTCCGGTGTCCGCAGCCTCTCGCCCACCCGGACGAAGATCGTGGAGCCGGTCGCCGTGGGTGTCGCATGAGCACGGTCCACTGCCTGCGCAGCTGAGTCCTTCCCGAAGCACCGCGAGCCGGACCCCGGCGATCGACGGTGGGGCCTGCGCCCGCGCCCGGGGTCGTGGGGTCGCCCGTCCCGGGCGGGGTCAGCGACGGGACGGGGCGGGGCTCGCCGGTGCTGTGGGGTCACCGGGGAAGAAGCGCCGTCCGGCCCACAGCGCCACGTGGACCAGCGCGATGAGGACGGGCACCTCGATGAGCGGGCCGACGACCCCGGCCAGGGCCTGCCCGGACGTCACGCCGAAGGTGCCGACGGCCACCGCGATGGCGAGCTCGAAGTTGTTGCCGGTGGCGGTGAAGGACAGCGTGGACGTCTTGGCGTAGCTCAGGCCGATCACCCGGCCGAGCGCGAAGGAGCCCGCGAACACGACCGCGAAGTAGGCCAGCAGCGGCAGGGCGATGCGGGCCACGTCCCCGGGCCGGGAGGTGATCGCCTCCCCCTGCAGGGCGAAGAGCACGACGACGGTGAACAGCAGCCCGTACAGCGCGACCGGGCCGATCCTCGGCAGGAAGCGGTCCTCGTACCAGGCCCGTCCCCTGGCCCGCTCGCCCAGCGCGCGGGTGGCGAACCCGGCGACCAGCGGGATGCCGAGGAAGACCAGCACCGAGACGACGATGGCGCCGACGGAGAAGTCCGCGCTGGTCGTCGGCAGGCCCAGCCAGCCGGGCAGGACCTGCAGGTAGAACCAGCCGAGAGCGGCGAAGGCCAGGATCTGGAAGATCGAGTTGACGGCGACCAGGACGGCGGCGGCCTCCCGGTCACCGCACGACAGGTCGTTCCAGATGAGCACCATGGCGATGCAGCGGGCCAGGCCGACGATGACCAGCCCCGTGCGGTACTCCGGTTGGTCCGGCAGCAGCAGCCAGGCCAGGGCGAACATCAGCGCGGGGCCGACGAGCCAGTTCAGGACCAGGGAGCTGACCATGAGCCGGCGGTCGGCGGCGACGCGCCCGGTCTCGGAGTACCGGACCTTCGCCAGCACCGGGTACATCATCAGCAGCAGGCCCACGGCGATGGGCAGGCTGACCGAGCCCACCTCCACCGCGCCGAGGGCGCGGTCGAGGCCGGGGACGGACCGGCCCAGCAGCAGCCCGGCGGCCATCGCGGCAATGATCCACACCGGCAGGAAGCGGTCCAGCACCGAGAGCCGGGCCAGGACCGGGGCATCGGCGCCGGCCCGCGGTCCTTGCGCGACGACGTCGTTCACGAGCAGACCCCTCCACCGATCGACACGGAGGCAACCCTGGGGTTGGACATCGATGATTGTCAATATCGACAGCTCTCGATGTCTGCGGCACCATGGCGCCATGGCCACGCTCACCCCGACGACGTGCGGGGGTGCCCGTCCGGACGTCCACCCCGGTGCGGACCCCGGTGCGGACCCCGGTGCGGACCCCGGTGACCGCTGCGCCCCGCTGGCCCGCGAACCCCTCGCCGCCGAGGCCGCCACCACCCTCGCGCGGACCCTGAAGGCGCTCGCGGACCCCGCCCGCCTGCGCCTGCTGTCCCTCATCGCCGCCCACGAGGGCGGCGAAGCCTGCGTCTGCGACCTGACCGGACCGCTGGGCCTGAGCCAGCCCACCGTCTCCCACCACCTCAAGGTCCTCCTCGAGGCGGGCCTGCTCACCCGCGAGAAGAGGGGAGTCTGGGCCTACTACACCCTGGTCGGCGAGGCGATGGACGCCGTCGCGGCCGCCCTGACCGCACCGCCGGGCCGCACCAGCACCTCCACCTGCTGACCACCACCACGACCGAGCCGCCGCCTCCTCAGCTCGCCGGCACCGGCGCCGTCCTGCTCCCGAACCCCCCACGTCCCCAGGAGATCCCCGTGCCCCAGCCCACCGTCCTCTTCGTGTGCGTCAAGAACGGCGGGAAGTCGCAGGTGGCCGCCGGTCTCATGCGCCGGGCCGCCGGGGACGCCGTCACCGTCGCCTCCGCCGGCACCCGGGCCGGCGCCGAGCTCAACGCCCTGGCGGTGCAGAGCCTGGCCGAAGTCGGCGTGGACATCGGCGCCGAGCGTCCGCAGCAGCTGACCGACGACCTCGTCCGCGCCGCCGACCTGGTCGTCGTGCTCGGCCGTGAGGCGGAGGTCGAGACCGTCGACGGCACCCCCGTCGAGGTCTGGGAGACCGACGAACCGTCGCTGCGCGGCATCGAGGGCGTGGAGCGGATGCGGCTCGTCCGCGACGACATCGCCCGGCGCGTCACCGCCCTGGCGCACCGGCTGCAGGCGGGTGCCCCCGCCGGGACCTCGCGCCCGGAGGCGGTGACCCGGGCCACCGAGGGGTCGGACCGGTGACGCCGATCCGCTGACGCCGGTCCGCTGACGCCGGTCCGCCCCACCACCGGGCCCGGCCCTCCCGGGCAGGGTCGCAGGACCCTGGTCCTCCGGGTCACCGGCGAGCACGGTGGCGGGGTGGAACGCGACGACCGGGACGGGGTGGGCGCCGTCACCGTCCTGCCCGAGCACGAGTGCTGGCGGTTGCTGCGCGCGCAGACGCACGGTCGCCTGGCCTTCACCGCGGCCGACGGCCGGCCCGACGTCCGGCCGGTCAACCACGTCGTGGACGGGGGCAGCGTCGTCGTCCGCACCCACGCCGGCGGGTCCCTCCCCGTGCCGGACCGCCCCCGGTCCGGCCCCCAGGACCTGCCGGTCGCCTTCGAGGTGGACGGCCTGGAGGCCGCGTCGGGGACCGACGGCCCGGGGCACGCGTGGAGCGTCGTCCTGCGCGGGAACGCCGCGCCCGTCGAGGGCCTCGGAGGAGCCCTCGACGTGGGGGCGCTGCCGCTGGCCCCCTTCTGGGCCGGGGCGGGACACGTGGTCCTGCGGGTGACCGGGACCGTCTCCGGCCGCCGCCTGCCGCTGACCGACCCCGCGCGCTGGCGACCGGGCGGAGCCGGCCAGCGCGGCCCGGTCGAGGGGTGAGGCCGCCGGCGGCCGATCGGACCCGGCTCAGCCCGGGGTGCGCAGCGGCCACCACGGCGGCACGAGCTGGGCGAAGGCGGCCAGGAAGGCGTCGGGGTCGCGGTGCTCGCGCGTCAGCCACGAGGAGAGCGCACCCACCGTCCCCTCGGCGACGAAGCGCGCGACGAGGTCGAGGTCGGCCACGGGGGAGCGCACGACACCGCGCTCACCCAGCAGCAGGATCGAGGCCCGGAAGTGCTCGGCCAGCAGCGTGCGCAGCGTCCCGTCCGCGGGACTGGCCAGGCTGCGCAGGTACACGGCCCGGTGCCGTTCCAGGTGCTCCAGCACCTCGCGGGTCACGGCGGCCACCGCCGAGGACCAGTCCCGTCCGGCCGACCCGCCCAGGTGGCGCTCGCGGGCGTCGTCGAGCTCGTCGCGCAGCACCGCGCGCAGCAGGGCTGAGGGGGAGTCGCTGTGCTCGTAGAACGTCGAGCGGTGCACCCCGGCCGTGCGCGCGATCTCGGCGACCGAGAGGGCTTCGGGGGCCCGGTCCGCCGCGAGCGCCAGCACGGCCGTCGACAGGCGTTCGAGGCTCCGTTGCGCCCTCGCATCCACGCCGGGAACCCTACTCCCGCCCCGGTCAGGCTCCCGTCCGCGGCGCGAGCGCGATGACGCCCGCGCCCAGGAGGCACACGAGGGCGCCCGTGACGTCCCAGCGGTCGGGGCGGTACCCGTCGACGGCGGCCCCCCACACGAGCGAGCCGGCGACGAAGACCCCGCCGTAGGCGGCCAGGACGCGCCCGAACGAGGCCTGCGGCTGCAGCGCGGCCACGACCCCGTAGAGGCCCAGCGCCACCACCCCGGCCCCGACCCACAGCAGGCCCCGGTGCTCGCGCAGCCCCTGCCAGACCAGCCAGGCCCCGCCGATCTCGAACACCGCCGCCAGCAGGAACAGGACCACCGTGCGCAGCAGGTCCACCGGGCCTCAGCGCCCCGTCCGGGCCGGGGGGTGGACGGGCGGGGCGGTCCGGGTCGGGGGCACGGTTCCTCCTGGGGGCCGGGGACGGCGGGGCGCGGGTTCGGCGGGGCGCGGGCTCGGCGGGGCACGGGTTCGGCGGGGCACGGGCTCGGCCCTCGGGGTGTCGCGGCTCCCACGGTGGCCGCTGAGTAGGGTCACCGCATGTCCAGCCCGCCGCCGTCCGAGGGCCCGTTCGTGGCCGTCAACGACGCCTGCACGACGTACGGCACGGGCCCGGACGCCGTCCGGGCGCTCGCCCACGTCGACCTGCAGGTGCCGCGCGGGCGGTTCGTCAGCGTCATCGGCCCCTCCGGCTGCGGGAAGTCGACCCTGCTGCGCCTCATCGCCGGGCTCGAGGCCCCCGACGCCGGTGACGTCCGGATCTGCGGACGGACCACGGCCGAGGCCCGCGCCGCCAAGGTGCTCGGCTTCGTCCCGCAGGTCCCGGCCCTGCTGCCCTGGCTCGACGTCCTCGGCAACGTGCGCGTCCTGGAGAAGGTGAACCGCGCCGCGGGGCGCCAGCGGACGCAGCGGGGTCTGGCGTCCGACCCCGTCGCCCTGCTGACCCGGCTGGGCCTGGGCGACGTGCTGACCCGCCGGCCCGGGCAGCTCTCGGGCGGGATGCAGCAGCGGACCGCGCTGGCGCGCGCCTTCGCCCTGGCCCCGGACGTCCTGCTCATGGACGAGCCGTTCTCCGCCCTCGACGAGTTCACCCGCGAGTCCGCCCAGCTGCAGCTGCTCGACGTGTGGCAGGAGCTGCGCACCACCGTCGTGTTCGTCACCCACTCCATCGCCGAGGCGGTCCTGCTGTCGGACACCGTCGTCGTCATGGCCGCCGCGCCGGGGCGGGTCGCGGGCGTCGTGGACGTCGGCCTGGACCGCCCGCGCCACCACGGCCTGCTGGACTCGGCCGCCATGCACGAGCACGAGCACCGCGTCCGGGCGCTGCTGGAGACCGCCTGGGACCCGGTGTCGGGAACCCCGACCGGAACCCCCCTGCGAACTCCCGGCGCCGCGGGCCGGGAGGTGGCGTGAGGCGGCTGGCCCGGGTCGCGCACCCCCGGACCTGGCTGCCCACGGTGCTGGCGGTCGTGGTCGTGGGGTTGCTGTGGACGTGGGTGGCGCGCGACAACCCGTACGTGCTGCCGACCCTGCCCAGCGTCGGCCGGCAGTTCCTGGACCAGCCCGACCTCTACCTGGCGAACGCGTGGACGACGCTGCAGGAGGCGCTGCTGGGGTTGCTGGCCGGTGGGGTCTGCGCCGTCCTGCTGGCGGTGGTGGTGGGTGAGTCCGGCCTGGTCCGGCGGGCCGTGACGCCGCTGGCCGTCGTCCTGAACGTCACCCCGGTCGTGGCCATCGCGCCCGCCCTGGTCGTCGCCTTCGGGTTCGGCCTGACCCCCAAGGTCCTCGTGACCGGCCTCATCACGTTCTTCCCCGTCCTCATGAACACCGTGACGGGGTTGCGCTCGGTCGACCGGCACGTCCTGCAGGTGTTCCGGACCGTCGACGCCTCCCGCCTCGACGTGCTCGTCCGCCTGCGGTTCCCCAGCGCCCTGCCCTACCTGTTCGCCGCGCTGCGCGTGGTGTTCCCGCTGTCGCTGGTCGGTGCCGTCGTCGCGGAGTTCGCGGCCGCCGGGGCGCAGTCGGGGCTGGGGACGCTCATCAGCGTCGCGAGCGCGAACTCCCAGCTCGACCGCGTGTTCGCCGCCATCGCGTGCCTGGCCCTCATGGGATCGCTCATGCTGCTCCTGGTGACCACGTTCGAGCGCCGGGCCCTGGCCTGGCACGAGTCCCAGCACCGCTGACCCCCACCGCCCGGTGACCCAGCCCGAGAACCCAGCCCGAGAAGACCACTCCAGGAGCCGCCGTGAACACCACCCGCACCGCCCTCGCCGTCGGCGCGGCCGCCACCCTGCTCCTGGCCGGCTGCAGCGGCTCGGAGCAGGGACCCGCCGGCGGGTCCACCCCCACCGGCAGCCGCGGTTCGGCCGTCAGCGCCGAGCGCTGCGCGCAGAACGAGGCGGCGGGGACGGTCACCTACGTCACGGGGTTCCAGTACCAGGCCTCGGCGAGCATCCTGGACCCGGTCGCCGCGCAGGCCCTGGGGTACTTCGACGACGTCTGCCTCGACGTGGAGATCCAGCCCGGAACGGGCCAGACGGCCCAGAACGCCCAGCTCGTCGCCTCGGGCACCGCCCAGCTCTCCTCCATCGCCGGCAACGGCGACGTGCTGGTCAACGTGTCCAACGGCGTCGACGTGCAGGCCGTCGCGGTGTTCGGGCACGTGCCGGTGGCCACGCTCATGACCGAGCCCGACGTCACCGACCTGCGGCAGCTCGAGGGCACGACGCTGGGGCACAAGGGGGCCCTGCCGGTGACGATCGAGGCGATGCTGCGGGCGGCCGGCGTGGACCTGTCCACGATCACCCAGGTCAAGGTCGGGTACGACCCGAACGTCCTCGTCCGGGGCCAGGTGCAGTCCCTGACGGGGTACAAGTCCAACGAACCCCTCACCCTGGCGGCCGCGGGGGAGCAGATCACCACGTGGAACCCCGAGGACTACGGGGTGCCCGGTTCCATGGCCACGACCATCGTGAACCCGCGGTTCCTGGCCGAACACCCCACCGCCGTGGAGGACTTCCTGCGCGCCCAGCTGCGCGCCTACGACCACTGCGAGCAGCACGCCGAGGAGTGCGTCGCCGACGCCGCCGAGCTCGCCCGGGCGGGGTACGACACCGAGCACAACGTCCAGGTGTGGCAGACGGAGACGAAGCTCGTCGACTCCTCGCTGCCGCCGGGTCAGGTGCTCGGGCAGGTCGACGACACCGCGGCCCGGACCGAGGGGGAGTTCCTGGTGCAGATGGGGCAGATCCCCGCCGTGCCGGACCTGACGCAGGTCCTCGTCCCGGACCTCGTGCCCTCCCTCTACGCCGAGGGTCAGCTGGTCTGGCCGGTCCCGTGAGCGCGGGGCCGGTGCCGCACAAGGAGTTCGGCACGTTCCTGCCCATCGGCAACGGTGGCTGGATCATGTCCGAGACCGCCCCGCACCCGCAGGCGACGTACGCCTACAACCGGCAGGCCGCGCTCGCCGCCGAGCGCACCGGCCTGGACTTCGTCATGTCCATGGCCAAGTGGCGCGGGTACGGCGGCCGCACCGACCACTGGGGTCAGACCCTGGAGTCGATGACCATGACGGCCGCGCTGGCCGAGGCCACCGAGCGCGTGCAGGTGTGGGCCACGGTGCACACCAACCTGTTCCACCCCGCGCTCGTGGCCAAGATGTTCGCCACCCTGGACCAGGTCTCCGGCGGGCGGTGCGGGATGAACGTCGTCGTGGGCGCCTACGAGGACGAGTTCGCCCAGATGGGCCAGTGGCGCGAGGACTTCACCCACGACGACCGCTACCGGTACACGCAGGAGTGGATGCGCCTCGTCGACCGGTTGTGGACCGAGGACTCCGTCACCCACCACGGGGAGTTCTTCACCCTCGACGACTGCCGGTCCCGCCCGCACCCGGCCCGCCGCCCGACCCTCATCGCCGCGGGCACCTCCCCGGCCGGGCTGCGGTTCCAGGCCGCGCACTGCGACGGGTCCTTCCTCACCGCCCCGGACCTGCCCGGCCTGCGGCGCGCCAACGACGAGGTCAAGGCGCTGGCCGCGGGGCAGGGCCGCAGCATCCGCACCTACGCGATGCTCACCGTCGTCCTGGAGGAGACCGACGCCGCGGCCCGCGCCGCGTTCGCCGAGTACGGCCGCGGGTACGACCGCGAGGCCATCACCGCGATGAAGCTGTCCTGGGGGCTGCCGCTGGAACGGGCGATGTCGATGACGGCCGGCGACGAGGCCCACGAGGCGTTCCAGACGGCCGTGGTCGTCGGCGGCCCGGACAGCGTCACCGAGCAGGTCCTCGAACTGGTCGGGCAGACCGGCCTGGACGGGGTCATGCTCGTCTTCCCCGACTACCTGCGCGACCTGCCCGTCTTCGGCGAGCTCGTCCTGCCCCGGCTGCGGGCCCAGACGTGACCGACCCCCGGTTGGTGGCGCTGGCCGGGCTGCCGGGGGCGCTGCTCGTCGTCGACCTGCAACGGTCCTTCGCCGACCCCCGGCTGCTCACCCACCTCGACGCCGACGCCCGCGAGCGCACCGCGGCGGCCGTCGCCCGCACCGCCGAGGCCGTCGAGGTCGCCCGCGGGGCCGGCGTCCCCGTCGTGTGGTGCCGCCTGCGCGTCCGGCCCGACGACCCCTGGCCCGCGTCGAACTGGTTCCGCGGCCTGGGCCCGCAGGAGGACTGGCCGACGCCGTGGGAGCCGTGCGTCGAGGGCACGCCCGGCATCGAGTGGTACGGCGCGGCCCCCGCGGGCGGCGAGCTCGTCGTCGACAAGCGCACCTACGACGCCTTCGCGGGGACGTCCCTGGCCGAGCGGACGCGGCACCTGTCCTGGGTGGCGCTCGCGGGCCTGACGAGCGACTGCTGCGTGCTGGCCACCGCGGGCGGCGCGTTCAGCGCCGGGCTGCGGGTCGTGGTGCTCGGGGACGCGACGACCGCCGAGGACGCCGCCACCCACGAGGCGGCGCTGCGCGTCCTGGCCGCGCACACGGCCGTGGTCGCCGACACGGCCCGGTGGAGGGCCCTGGTGGGTGAGGTGCCCGGATCCCGGGGGCGCAGCGGTCCGGGGCGGACCTAGACTCGGCGGGTCATGTCGCGCACCCCGCAGCGTTCCCGCAGCTCCTCCCGCTCCTCCTCCCGGGGGCGCTCCGGTCGTCCCGGGGGCCGCCGCCCGGGCCCGGAGGTCCGGGCCCTGCCCGACGACCCGCGGGCGCGGGCCCTGGCCGAACGCCTCTCCGGCGTCTCGCTGCGGGACGAGGACCGGCTGCGGCGCCGGCTGGCGGCCCTGGCCCGCCGCCCCGTCGAGGCGTTCGCGGCCGACCTGGACCAGCTGGAGGCGCTGACGAGCGCCGCCGAGGCCCGCACCGCGCGGCGGGCGGCGTCGGTGCCGTCCCTGGAGTACCCCGAGCAGCTGCCCGTCAGCCAGGCCAAGGACGACATCGCCCGGGCCCTGGCCGAGCACCAGGTCATCGTGGTGGCGGGGGAGACCGGGTCGGGCAAGACGACCCAGCTGCCGAAGATCGCCCTGGAGGTCGGCCGGGGCGTGCGGGGGCGGATCGGGCACACCCAGCCCCGGCGCATCGCCGCCCGGGCCGTCGCCGAGCGCGTCGCGGAGGAGCTGCGCACCGAGCTCGGCGGCACCGTCGGGTACGCGGTGCGGTTCACCGACACCGTCGGGGAGGACAGCCTCGTCAAGGTGATGACCGACGGGATCCTGCTGGCCGAGATCCAGCGCGACCCCGAGCTCCTGCAGTACGACACCCTCATCGTCGACGAGGCGCACGAGCGCAGCCTGACCATCGACTTCCTCCTGGGGTACCTGGCCCAGCTCCTGCCGCGCCGGCCCGACCTCAAGCTCGTCATCACGTCGGCGACCATCGACCCGCAGCGGTTCTCCCGGCACTTCGGCGGCGCGCCGGTGCTGGAGGTCTCCGGGCGCACCTACCCGGTGGAGGTGCGGTACCGGCCGCTGCTGGCCGCCGAACTCGCCGAGGAACTCCTGGGCGACCTCGGCGGCGAGGACGAGGGCGGGGACTCCCTGGACGACCGGGACGACCTGACCGCCCTCGTCGGCGACGACCGCGACCAGACCGAGGGCATCCTCGACGCCGTCCGGGAACTGGCGGCCGAGGGTCCCGGGGACGTCCTCGTGTTCCTGCCCGGGGAACGGGAGATCCGCGACACCGCCGACGCCCTCGCCGACCTGGTGAAGACCCGGGAACTGCGCGGCACGGAGATCCTGCCGCTGTTCGCGCGGTTGTCGGCCGAGGAGCAGCACCGGGTGTTCCGCACGACCGGCAACCGGCGGATCGTGCTGGCCACCAACGTGGCCGAGACGTCCCTGACCGTCCCCGGGATCCGCTACGTCGTCGACGCCGGGACCGCGCGCATCTCCCGGTACAGCCACCGCACGAAGGTCCAGCGCCTGCCGGTGGAACGCATCTCGCAGGCCTCGGCCAACCAGCGCGCCGGCCGCTGCGGGCGCGTCGCGGACGGCATCTGCATCCGGCTGTACTCCCAGGCCGACTACGAGTCCCGCCCGGAGTTCACCGACCCGGAGATCCTGCGCACCAACCTCGCCGCCGTCATCCTGCAGATGACGTCCCTGGGGCTGGGGGACATCGCCCGGTTCCCGTTCGTCGAACCCCCCGAGGCGCGCGCCGTGGCCGACGGCCTGGCCCTGCTGGCCGAGCTCGGGGCGCTGGAGACCCCCCGGCCCACCGACCGCGGGGTGCCCCGGCTGACGCGCACGGGCCGGGACCTGGCCCGGCTGCCCATCGACCCCCGACTGGGCCGGATGGTGCTGGAGGGTCAGCGCAACGGCTGCCTGCGCGACGTCCTGGTCGTCGTCGCGGCGTTGTCGGTGCAGGACCCGCGCGAACGCCCGCTGGAGCAGCGCGAGCGCGCGGCGCAGCTGCACGCCCGGTTCCGCAACGACACGTCCGACTTCCTCACCTACCTCAACCTGTGGTCCTACCTGCAGCACCTGCAGGCCGACCTGTCCAGCTCGGCGTTCCGCCGTCGGGTGAAGGCCGAGATGCTGCACTTCCTGCGCATCCGGGAGTGGCAGGACACGTTCTCGCAGCTGCGCCGGGTCGTGCGGGACCTGCAGTTCGAGGTGCCGCGCGCCGAACCCGCCGAACTGGCCGAGGGGGAGGTGTTCCCCGACCCCGGGTACGACGCCGACGCCGTGCACCGGTCGCTGCTCGCGGGGTTGCTCGGGAACATCGGCCTCAAGGACGTCCGCGAGGAGAAGTCCGGGACCGGCGACCGGGGCGGGCGCCGTGAACCGCGCCGCGCCCAGGTCGAGTACCTGGGTGCGCGCGGGGCGAAGTTCGCGGTGTCCCCGGGGTCGGCGTTGGGGCGGAAGAACCCCGACTGGGTCGTGGCGGCCGAACTCGTCGAGACGTCCCGGTTGTGGGCGCGCGTCGTGGGCGGGATCGACCCGCGCTGGATCGAGCCGCTGGCCGAGCACGTCGTCAAGCGCACGTACTCCGAACCACGGTGGTCGCGCAAGCGCGCGGCCGTCGTCGCGACCGAGCGCGTCACGCTCTACGGGGTCCCGGTCGTGGCCGGCCGCACCGTCGCCTACGGCGGGATCGACCCCGAACTCTCGCGGGACCTGTTCCTGCGGCACGCCCTCGTCGAGGGGGACTTCGAGACGCGGCACGCGTTCTTCCACCGCAACCGCGAACTCCTCGCCGAGGCCGAGGAGCTGGAGCACCGCGCGCGGCGGCGCGACATCGTCGTCGACGACGAGGTGCTGTTCGCGTTCTACGACGCGCGGGTGCCCGCCGACGTCGTCTCCGGCCGGCACTTCGACGCCTGGTGGAAGCAGGCGCGGCGCGAGGACCCCGAGCTGCTGACGTTCGACCCGGCGATGCTCGTCACCGAGGACGACGCGGTGAGCGAGGAGCAGTTCCCCCGCACCTGGCGCCAGGGTGACCTGGACTTGGCGCTGGAGTACGTCTTCGACCCCGGCTCGGCCGCCGACGGGCTGACCGTCGAGGTCCCCGTCGAGGTCGTCAACCGCTTCGACGACCGCGACCTGCTGTGGCAGGTGCCGGGTTTCCGGCACGACCTGGTGACGGCGATGATCCGCTCGCTGCCCAAGGAGCTGCGCCGCAACCTCGCCCCTGCACCGGACAAGGCGAGCCGGTTCCTGGAACGGGCCGAACCCCGGCGCGAGGAGTTCTGGGCCGCCTTCGAGCGGGAACTGCCCGCCCTGGGGGACGGCACGGAGATCTACGAGCAGGACGTCGACTGGTCCAGGGTGCCCGCGCACCTGCGGCCCACGTTCCGCGTCCGCGGCGCGGACGGGTCGGTCATCGCGGCCGGCAAGGACTTCCCCCGCCTGCGGACCCAGCTGGAGACGACGGTGGAGGAGACCCTGACGGCGGCCGCCGACGACGTCCAGCGCACGGGCGCGACGTCGTGGGCGGGCCTGCCCGACCCGGTCCCGGCCACGCACACCAGCGTGGTCCGCGGCACCGACGTCACCTCCTTCCCCGCCCTGGTGGACGAGGGGGAGACCGTGGGGCTGCGGACGTTCCCGACGGAGGCCGCGGCGCGCACGGCCCACCGCGAGGGGGTCCTGCGGCTGCTGCTGCTGGCCCTGCCGTCCCCGGTCCGCGCCGTGCAGGACGGTCTGGCCAACGACGCCAGGCTGCTGCTGGCCCGTGCCCCGCACGGGAACGCGAACGCCGTCGTGGCCGACGCCGCGCACGCCGCGGCGGCGCACCTCCTGCAGGAGCACGGGGGGGCCGACGTCCGGACGCGGGCGGCCTTCGAGGCGCTCGTGGCCGCCGTGCGCCCCGGGTCCACCGACCTCACGGCCACGACCGTGGACCGGACCCTGCGCGTGCTGCGCACGGCGGCCGCGGTCGAGCGGAACATCTCGCGCACGAGCAGCCTGGCCCTGGTGCCCTCGCTGGCCGACGTGCGCGAGCAGTTCACCGGCCTCGTGCACGCGGGGTTCGTCGCGCAGACGGGCCTCGAGCGGCTGCCGGACCTGCTGCGGTACCTGCAGGGCATCGACCGCCGGCTCGCGACCATGCCGGACAACCCCCAGCGCGACCGGGTGCGGATGGCCGAGTTCACCCGGGTGCGCGAGCAGTGGCGGACCGCGGTGCGCAGGGCCGGGGAACGCTCGGGCGGACCGGTCCCGCCCGAGCTCGCGCGGCTGCGCTGGACGCTGGAGGAACTGCGCCTGCAGAAGTTCGCGCCGGGGGTTCCCACGGCCCACCCGGTGAGCGACGAGCGCGTCCTCAAGGCCCTCGCCGAGCTCGCCCAGACCCGCCCCTGACCCCTTGCGCTCGCGCGAGGAGAGTGCTACATCATTGTCAGGGCACCGGCCCGGCCCGGTGCTCGGTTGGTAGCGCATCTCCTTCTCTCGCACTGGAGGTGGTGGCCATGTTGATGCGCACTGATCCCTTCCGGGAACTCGACCGGCTCACGCAGCAGGTCCTCGGGACGACGGCCCGACCGGCCGTCATGGCGATGGACGCGTGGCGGGCGGGCGAGGAGTTCGTCGTGGAGTTCGACCTCCCAGGCGTGGACCCCGCGACCGCCGAGCTCGACGTCGAGCGGAACGTCCTGACGGTGCGGGCGCACCGTCCGGTGCACGAGGGCACCGAGGAGATGATCGCCGCCGAACGCCCACGAGGGGTGTTCAGCCGCCAGCTCATCCTCGGCGACAACCTCGACACCGAGAAGATCTCCGCGACCTACGCCAGTGGCGTGCTGACGGTGCGCGTCCCCGTGGCGGAGCGGGCGAGACCGCGCCGGATCGCGGTGGAGACCGCCGACGCGCAGCAGGCGATCGGGACCTGACCGTGGCGGGGGCCGTCCTCGCGGCGGTCACCGCGCAGGTCCCGGACGTGGACCCGGACGCGACGAGGGACTGGGACGCGGAGTTCTGGTCCCTCGTCGCCGGGTTCGACGTGCCGACCGGCACGGTGACGCGCCGCCACGACGACGAGGACGGGGACGGGGTCCGGTTCGTCCGTCCCCACCACCGGACCCCGCCGGGCCGGTGGCCGGAGGTGGTCCGGCGCCCCGCCGGCCGGGAGCGCTCGCCCCCGCACCCGTGCGGGCCGGCCGGCCCCGCCGACGGGGCCGGCACGGGGCCGGCACCGGGCCGGGCCGGCCGGCGGTGCGCCGGTCGGCCGCCCCGGTGCCCGGGGCCGTAGGCTGCAGGTCCCCGGGCGGGGACCGGGAGCGGTGGCAGATCGAGGGACGGGGTCGAGGGTGGCGACGGCGCAGGGTCAGGTCGTCAGCAACCGCGTCCTGACGGTCCCCAACGCGTTGAGCTTCCTGCGGCTCGTGCTCGTGCCCGTCTTCGCGGTCCTCATCGTCCAGCGCCAGGACGGGTGGGCGCTGCTGGTCCTGGCCCTCAGCGGGGCCAGCGACTACCTCGACGGCCACCTGGCCCGGCGCTGGAACCAGGTCACGCGCCTGGGGCAGGTGCTGGACCCCTTCGCCGACCGCCTGTACATCCTCACCACGCTCCTGGGGCTGGCCTACCGCGGGTTGGTGCCGTGGTGGCTCGTCGTCGTCCTCATCGCGCGCGACCTCACGATGATCGCGACCCTGCCCGTCCTGGCGCGCCTGGGGCACAGCGCCCTGCCGGTCCACTTCCTGGGCAAGGCCGGCACGTTCTGCCTGCTCTACGCCTTCCCCCTGCTGCTGCTCGGGGAGGTCTCCACGACGCTGGCGCTGCCCGCCGGGGCCCTCGGCTGGGCGTTCGCCCTGTGGGGGACCGGGTTGTACTGGTGGGCCGGGATCCTCTACGTCCAGCAGGTCGGGCAGCTGTGGCGGGCCGAGCACCGGTGAGCCCCGTGCGCCGGCTGCGCCGGGCCCTGCACCCGGCGCCGCGCCCGGTCGACCCGCACCGCGACCCGGCGGCCAGCACGCGCCTGTTGACCGAGGTCATGGAGCGGCCCCTGGACCCCGGGTACGCCGCGGCCGCCCGCCGTCGCGCGCGGACCGGACTCCCCCCGACCCGCGCGGCCAGGACCGCGACCGTCCTCGCCCTCCTCGTCGTCGGAGCCCTCCTGGCCGTCGCCGGGGTCCGCGCGGCGGCGGGCGCACCCGCCGCCGACCGGGGCCGGACCCAGCTCGCCCAGCGGGTCCAGGACGGGACCGCCCGCGCCGACGAGCTGGCCGCCCGCGTGAGCGAGCTGCGGGCCGGCAACGCCCGGCTGGCCGCCTCCCTCGGCGGTGCCCCGGCCGCCTCGGCCGACGCCCGCGCCTCCGGGCTGCAGGTCGCGGCCGCCGCGACCGCCGTCACCGGGCCGGGGTTGTCCGTCGTCCTCGACGACGCCGCGACCCCCGCGGGGGCCCCGGCCCCCGGCCCGACCTCGGGCCGGGTCGTCGACCGCGACGTCCAGCTCGTCGTCAACGGCCTGTGGGCCGCCGGGGCCGAGGCCGTCGCCGTCAACGGTCAGCGGCTGGGGGCGCTGTCGTCCATCCGGGCCGCCGGGGAGGCGGTCCTCGTCGACTACCGGCCCCTCACCCCGCCGTACACCGTCTCCGCCGTCGGGGACCCGGCGGCGATGCAGACGGCCTTCGCCACCTCCGTGGCCGGCCGGTACCTGCAGGTGCTGCGCGACAACTACGGCCTGCGCGCCGAGGTCGCCCCCGCCGACCGGCTCGACCTGCCCGCCGCGCGCCTGGACCTGCGCTTCGCCCGGGCCGGCGCGGCGGGCCAGTAGGGTTCGGCCCCGTGATCGCAGCCGTCGGACTCGTGGTGGGTGTCCTCGCCGGGGTGCTCCTGCAGCCGGAGGTGCCGCTGGCCCTGCAGCCCTACCTGCCCATCGCGGTCGTGGCCGCTCTCGACGCCGTCTTCGGGGGTCTGCGCGCGGTCCTGGACGGCATCTTCGACGACAAGGTGTTCGTCGTCTCGTTCCTGTCCAACGCGGTGGTCGCGGCGCTCATCGTCTACCTCGGCGACCAGCTCGGGGTCGGATCCCAGCTCTCGACGGGGGTCGTCGTCGTCCTCGGCGTGCGCATCTTCTCCAACGCCGCCGCCATCCGCCGCCACCTGTTCAACGCCTGATGGGCGCCAGCTCCAGCACGGACCCGGACCCGGACCCGCGCCCCGGCCCCTGGCGCCGGCTCCGGCGGGCCGCCTCCCCCCGGGCCACCCGCGGCCAGGTCCTGGCCGGGGTGCTGTGCGCCGCCCTCGGGTTCGGCGTCGTCGTGCAGGTGCGCCAGACGGACACCTCGGACCTGGCCGACCTGCGCGAGAGCGACCTCGTGCGGATCCTGGACGACACCACCGAGCGCGGGGAGCGCCTGGCCGGGGAGCTGCAGGACCTGCAGGCCACCCGGCGGGAGCTGACCGAGGGCTCGGACCGGTCGGCCGCCGCCGAGGAGGCCGCCGCCGCCCGGGCCCGGGAGTACGGCGTCCTCGCCGGCACCCTGCCGGCCCACGGACCGGGCGTCGTGGCGACCGTCACCGACCCCGGGACCGCGCTGCGGGCGACCAACCTCATCCAGCTCGTGCAGGAGCTGCGCGACTCCGGGGCCGAGGGGATCCAGATCGGGCAGACCCGCGTCGTGGCCCAGACCGCCTTCGCCGACGGCACCGGCGGCGTCCTCGTCGACGGCCGCCTCGAACGGTCCCCGTACGTGGTGACGGTGATCGGCGACCCCGCCACGCTGGCCACCGCGCTCGACATCCCCGGCGGGGTGCGCGAGACGCTGCGCTCGGCCGGCGCCGACCTCGACGTCCAGCGGCGGCCGGGACCGGACGGCGTGTCGGTGACCGCCTTGCACGCCGTCTCGGCGCCTCAGTACGCTCGCCCGGCGTCGCCGCAGCAGTGACCCGCGGACGCACCCCGTCTCGTGAGGAGTCCCGCGTCCCATGTCGAACGTCCCCGCCGACCTGCGCTACACCAGCGAGCACGAGTGGGTGCGCGTGGAGGCCGACGGCTCCGTCCGCGTCGGGATCACCGACCACGCCCAGGACCAGCTCGGGGACGTCGTGTACGTGTCCCTGCCCGCCGAGGGGGAGCAGGTCAGCGCCGGCGGCGCGATCGGGGAGGTCGAGTCGACCAAGAGCGTCAGCGAGATCACCGCTCCCGTCTCGGGCACCGTCACCGGCCACAACCCCGGCCTGGAGACCCGCCCGGACCTGGTGAACACCGACCCGTACGGGGAGGGGTGGATGTTCACCATCACCCCCGGCGACCCCTCCGAGGTCGAGGCGCTGCTCGACGCCGAGGCGTACACCGCCCACGCGGGCTGAGCCCGTCTCCCACGCGTCCTCCCACGCGTCCTCCCACGCGTTCCCCCGCACGTCGTCCGCCGCCCGGCGGAACGTGCGGGACGCGGGCTGACCTGCGGGGTCGGTCCCGGCTAGTGTGGTGCCCGAAGATCCGAGCGTGACCGTCCGCCTGCCGTCGGTGGTCGCGTGCTCTGCCAGCGAGAGGTGGTGTCGATGTCCGCGCCGGGCTCTGAGTCGACCAACGGGCCGACGGGTCCGGAGGAGGGGGCGCCCCCCGGGGGGCCGGGTCAGGAACGACCCGTGGACTCCACGATGTCCTTCGCCGGGCTGGCCGTCCCCGAGGTGCACGAGAGCGCCGACCGCGGGCTGACGGGCGAGGACACCGAGGCGATCGAGGCGCTGCCCGCCGGGTCCGCGCTGCTCGTGGTGCGCCGGGGCCCCAACGCCGGGTCGCGGTTCCTGCTCGACGCCGAGCGCACCTCCGCCGGCCGGCACCAGACGAGCGACATCTTCCTCGACGACGTCACGGTCTCGCGCCGGCACGCCGAGTTCCTGCGCGCCCCGGACCCGGTCACCGGCCCGGGCTTCCGCGTGCGCGACGTCGGCAGCCTCAACGGCACCTACGTCAACCGCGAGCGAATCGACGACGTCCTGCTGAGCGCCGGTGACGAGGTCCAGATCGGCAAGTACCGGCTGGAGTTCCACCCGAGCCCGCGGGTGCGGCCGTGAGCGCAGCGGGAGCCCGCCCGCTCGACCCGAGCCAGCCCCGGATGACCATCGGGGAGGTCATGGCGATCCTGTCGCCGGACTTCTCCGACCTGACGATCTCCAAGATCCGCTTCCTGGAGGAGCAGGGCCTGGTCGAGCCGGGACGCACCCCCTCGGGCTACCGGAAGTTCTCCTCCGACGACGTCGACCGGCTGCGCTACGTCCTGTCGGCCCAGCGCGACCACTACCTGCCGCTGAAGGTGATCCGCGAGCACCTCGAGGCCGTGGACCGCGGTCTGGAGATCCCCGACCCGGCCGACCTCTCCCCGCGGGTGCCGGGCACCGAACCGCCCGCCACGGCCGGGGTCGAGCGCTTCGACGGCCGCGCCGCCGGTCTGCGGCTCACGCGCGGCGAGCTGCTGCGCGAGTCCGGGGTCGAACCCGAGCTGCTCGACGCGCTGGAGGGGTTCGGCGTCCTGTCCCCGGCCCCGGGCGGCCCCTGGTACGACGGTGAGGCCCTGGAGGTGCTGCGCGCCGCCTCGGCCCTGGCCGCGCACGGCATCGAGGCCCGGCACCTGCGGATGTTCCGCACGGCGGCCGACCGCGAGGTCGCGCTGGCCGAGCAGGTGGCCGCGCCGCTGCAGCGCACGGGGCAGCGCGACGAGGTCGCGCGCGAGGTCGCCGCCGCCTGCCTGCGGCTGCACACGGCCCTGGTCGCCGGCGCGCTCGGGCGCACGGTGCGCTGAGCCCGTCCCGTCGGGCACCACGACGGTGCCCAGCGGTGCCCAGCGGGGTCGAGGGGTACGGTGAACGGGTGCGAGCGCTCGATGTCGTCGGTGTCCGGGTGGAGATGCCCTCCAACAACCCGATCGTCCTGCTGCGCGAACGCGACGGTGACCGGTACCTGCCGATCTGGATCGGTGCCCCCGAGGCCAGCGCGATCGCCTTCGCCCAGCAGGGGGTCGTCCCCCCGCGGCCGTTGACGCACGACCTGCTCAAGGACGTCATCGAGGCCGTCGGCCGCCGGGTCGAGGAGGTTCGGATCGTCGACGTCAAGGACAACGTCTACTACGCCGAGCTGGCCTTCGACGGCGGGCTCACCGTCAGCGCGCGGACCTCCGACGCCATCGCGCTGGCGCTGCGCGTGGGCTGCCCCATCGTCGGGGCCGACGGGGTCCTGGACTCCGGTGGGGTGCCCGTTCCCGACGAGGACGAGGACGAGGTGGAGAAGTTCCGTGAGTTCCTCGACCACATCACCCCCGAGGACTTCGAGTCCGGGTCGGGGGAGCGTTGACGGTCCACGCGGCGGCCGTGGTCACGGAAGGGTCACGGGACGCGCCGCGCCGCGCGCCTCGTTGACGCTCCGCGAGTGCTCTTCTACGGTCTTATGGAAGGACGCTCCCGGACGAACCCTCGACCGGGTGGCGATGACGAGGAGGCCGGCGTGAGCAGTGGCGACACAGTCGCGGGGTCGTCGCGGAAGGTGTCCCGACCCGCACGTGCACAGGGCTTGCTCTTCGCCGAGGACCTGCCCGACCTCGACGAGGAGGTCGGCTACCGCGGCCAGACGGCCTGCAAGGCGGCCGGCATCACCTACCGGCAGCTGGACTACTGGGCCCGCACCGGCCTGGTCGAACCCGGGGTCCGTAGCGCGTCCGGCTCGGGGTCCCAGCGCCTCTACGGCTTCCGCGACATCCTCGTCCTCAAGGTCGTCAAGCGGCTGCTGGACACCGGGGTCTCGTTGCACCAGATCCGCACCGCCGTGACCCACCTGCGCGAGCGCGGCGTCGACGACCTCGCCCAGATCACGCTCATGTCCGACGGTGCCAGCGTCTACGAGTGCACCTCGGCGGACGAGGTGATAGATCTCGTCCAGGGCGGGCAGGGCGTCTTCGGCATCGCCGTCGGCCGCGTCTGGCGCGAGGTCGAGGGGGAGCTGGCGTCCCTGCCCAGTGAACGCCCCGCCGAGCGCGAGCAGCCCGAGACCACCGAGTCCACGGGGTCCACCGGTCCCGGCACGGTCCTGGCCGACGAGCTGTCCCGCCGCCGCGCCGCGCGCGAAGCCGGCTGACCTCCCCGCTCCTCACCCCGCGTCACTGCCTCCCCGTCCGGGAGACCTCCTCGCCCAGCGCCGGACGAGGACCCCCTGCGCGCCACCCGCCGGGTGACGGACGGTGAAGGACACGGGGGACCGCGGTGGGACCGCGGTGTCCTCAGTCCAGCAGCTCGGCGTGCGGCAGCGCCTGCAGCGCGAAGGGGTCCGTCACCCAGTCGTGCGCGTCCGGCAGCCAGATGACCGCGGCCAGCAGCGAGTCCGCCCACGTGCTCAGCAGGTCCTCGAACCCGGTCCGCCAGGCGTGCTGGTAGCTCTCGCCGTCGTCGGCCAGGACGAGCTGCTCCACGACCGCGCGGCTGGAGCCGAGGCGGACGGCGATGAGTTCCTCGTCGCGGGCGAACACCGGCAGCAGGGCCGGCGGCGCGGCCAGACCGGGTCCCTGCCCCGTGGCGCGGGCCACGGCGTCCTCCAGCCGCAGCGGGACCCACCCGCCGGGGCCGACGGTGGGGGCGCTGGTGCGGAACGTCGTGCGCACGGGGTCGACCCCGTCCACGGCCCGCCACCAGGCGCGGACGGCGCGGGGGATGAGCAGCCCCGTCTGGCGCTCGACGGCGTCGAGCTGGGCGTCCTCGACCCCCGGGCGCAGCCGGGTCGCGATGTCGGCACCGGAGCGCGTCCAGTGCGCGCGCAGCCGCTGGACCAGGCCGACGACGCGGTCGGCCTCGGGGTCCACGGCCAGCGGGCGCCGGGCCGGAGCCGACGTGGGCGTGGTGGCCCGGGCGGGCCGGACGACGCGGGCGGGGACCTCCGCGCGGGGCGAGCCGGTCAGCGGGGTGTTGGACGACGTCACGAGACCTCCTTGGACCCGCGCGGGGCGCGGGGAGAGCGGGGGCGGCACCCACAGGACGAGTGTGCGCACGACCCGTCTGGCAACGGTAGACGTAGCGCGATCTTCCTGCACCTCGTGACGGTCAGGGGGCCGGGGAGGTTCCCCCCGCTCCGGTCAGCACCCGGTCCAGCAGCGTGTCGAACTGCGCCGCGAGGGTCCTGGCGGTGCGCGTCCGCAGCGCGTGCAGGGGGGTGCCGGAGCCCTGGGACTGGGGGACCGCCACGCGGTCGGGCAGGGGGTCCAGCACCAGGTCCCCGAAGAGGCCGCGCAGTTCCTCCAGGCGGAAGCGCTGCTCGCCCGAGCGCTGGGTGAACCGGTTGACGACCACGCCCACGACCCGCGGGGCCGAGCGCAGCGAGCGCACCTCGCGCAGCGTGCGGTCCACGGCGGCGACCGAGAACCGGCTGGCGTCGGAGACGACGAGGACCGCGTCCGCGGCGCGCCAGGCCGAGCGCGTGAGGCCGTTGAGGGAGGGGGGCGTGTCCAGGAGGGCGAGGTCGTGGTCGTCGAGCTTGCGCAGGGCCCGCCGCAGCGCCTTGAGCTCCTCCTCGTCGGCGTCGGGGCTGTCCCGCCGCGCCGAGGCCGCCGAGCCGCTGACGACGTCGAGCAGACCGGGGTGGTCGTCCACCCAGCCGCTGGGGGCGACGGCGTCCTCGGCGACGCGGCGCTTGGGCGAGGCCAGGACGGCGGCGGCGTCGTGCGCGCGCTGGGCCGTCACGTCCAGACCCGACGTCGCGTCGGCCTGCGGGTCGAGGTCGACGACGAGGGTGCTGGTCCCGCGGGCCAGCGCGGCCGAGGCGAGGCCCAGCACCACCGAGGTCTTGCCGACACCGCCCTTGGCACTGCAGACGGCGAGGGTGATCACGGGGCACAACCTAGCGCCGAGGGTCCGGTGCGGGGGAGCCGGTGCGGTGGACCCCGTAGAGTGGGGCCCGGCCGTTCACCCCGCGAGGGAGAGACTCCGACCCGTTCCGGGACGGGGCGCCGAAGGGGCAACATCCCCGGAACCTCTCAGGCGGAAGGACCACGTGGGGCAGGCCGCTCTGGAACGCCCCGCCCGCGGTGCGTGACAGACGGGGAGGTCCGTCCGCGCATCGCCAGACCTCCGGAGCGTCCATGACCTCGCCGTCCCTGCCCCTCGCCCGCGACCTGCCCGAGGTCGCCCCCGAGCCCGCCGCCCTGCCGTTCAGCGCCCGCCACATCGGGCCCGACGCCGCGGCCGTGGCCCGGATGCTGGACGTCGTCGGGCTGGCCTCCCTCGACGAGCTCGTCGACCGGGCCGTGCCCGCGGGCATCCGCGACGGGGTCCTGGACCTGCCCGAGGCGCTGGACGAGACGTCGGTGACGGCCGCGCTGCGCGCCCTGGCCGGCCGCAACCGCGTCGTACCGTCCCTCCTCGGGATGGGCTACCACGGCACCCGCACCCCGGCCGTGGTGCGGCGCAACGTCCTGGAGGACCCCGCCTGGTACACGGCGTACACGCCCTACCAGCCGGAGATCTCCCAGGGCCGGCTCGAGGCGCTGCTGAACTTCCAGACCGCGGTCACCGACCTCACCGGCCTCGACATCGCCAACGCCTCCCTGCTCGACGAGGGCACCGCCGCGGCCGAGGCGATGACCCTGGCCCGGCGCACGTCCAAGGCGCCGAAGGGGGCGGTGTTCGCCGTCGACGCCGACGTCCTGCCGCAGACCCTCGCCGTCCTGCGCACGCGCGCCGTGCCGCTGGGGATCGAGCTGGCCCTCGTCGACCTCGACGCCCCCGACCCGTTCGCCGCGACCGGCGACGTGTTCGGCCTGCTCGTGCAGTACCCCGGCACGTCGGGTCGGGTCCGCGACCTCGCGGGCGTCGTCGCCGACGCCAAGGCCCGCGGGGCCGTCACCGTGGCCGCGGCCGACCTGCTGGCCCTCACCGTCCTCGTCCCGCCGGCCGAGTTCGGCGCCGACGTGGCCGTCGGGTCCAGCCAGCGGTTCGGCGTCCCGATGGGCGCCGGTGGCCCGCACGCCGCGTACATGGCCGTCCGCAAGGGCCTGGAACGCTCGCTGCCGGGCCGGCTCGTCGGGGTCTCGGTGGACGCGGACGGGAACGCGGCCTACCGCCTGGCCCTGCAGACCCGCGAGCAGCACATCCGCCGCGACAAGGCGACGTCGAACATCTGCACCGCCCAGGTGCTGCTGGCCGTCATGGCCGGGTGCTACGCGGTCTGGCACGGCCCGGACGGCCTGCGCGCCATCGGTCTGCAGGTGGCCCGCCGCGCGTCCGCGCTCGCGCAGCAGCTGCGCGAGGGCGGGGTGGAGGTCGTGCACGCGGACTTCTTCGACACCGTGCTGGCCCGCGTTCCCGGTCGCGCGGACGAGGTCGTGGCCGCCGCCCTGGAGGCGGGGGTGAACCTGCGCCGCGTCGACGCCGACCACGTCGGCATCACCGTCGACGAGACGACGTCGGAGGCGCACGTCGCCGCGGCCCTGCGCGGTTTCGGGATCGAGGCGGCCGAGGTCGCCGCCGAGGCCGCCCTGCCCGCGCACCTGCGCCGCACCTCGGAGTTCCTGACCCACCCGGTGTTCTCGCAGCACCGGTCCGAGACGGCGATGCTGCGCTACCTGGCCCGCCTGTCCGACGCCGACTACGCCCTGGACCGCGGCGCGATCCCGCTGGGGTCGTGCACGATGAAGCTCAACGCGACGACCGAGCTGGAGCCGATCTCCTGGCCCGAGTTCGCCGACCTGCACCCCTACGCCCCCGCCGACCAGCTCGCGGGCACCGCCGAGCTCGTCGCCGACCTCGAGCGCTGGCTCGCCGAGGTGACCGGGTACGACGCGGTCTCGTTGCAGCCCAACGCCGGTTCGCAGGGCGAGTTCGCCGGGCTCCTGGCCATCCGCGCCTTCCACGTGGCGCAGGGGCACGGGGAACGCACGATCTGCCTCATCCCGAGCTCCGCCCACGGCACGAACGCCGCCAGCGCGGTCATGGCCGGCCTGAAGGTCGTCGTCGTGGCGTGCGACGAGGCCGGCAACGTCGACCTCGAGGACCTGCGCGCCAAGGTCTCCCAGCATGCCGACGACCTCGCCGCGCTCATGGTCACCTACCCCTCGACCCACGGGGTCTACGAGGAGTCCATCCGCGAGGTCTGCGGCCTCGTCCACGACGCGGGCGGTCAGGTCTACGTCGACGGCGCCAACCTCAACGCCCTCGTCGGGCTGGCCCGGCCGGGGAAGTTCGGCGCCGACGTCTCCCACCTGAACCTGCACAAGACGTTCTGCATCCCGCACGGCGGTGGCGGCCCGGGTGTCGGGCCCGTCGCGGTCCGCTCCCACCTCGCGCCGTTCCTGCCCTCCACGGCCCCGGACGCCGGCGGCGTCGGGATGGTCTCGGCGGCCCCGTTCGGGTCCGCGGGCATCCTGCCGATCCCGTGGGCGTACCTGCGGCTCATGGGCCCCGACGGCCTGCGCGCCGCCACGGTCCAGGCGGTCCTGTCGGCGAACTACGTCGCGGCCCGGCTGTCCGAGGCGTTCCCCGTCCTGTACCGGGGTCCGGGCGGGCTCGTGGCCCACGAGTGCATCCTGGACCTGCGGCCGATGACGAAGGCCACCGGCGTCACGGTCGACGACGTCGCCAAGCGGCTCATCGACCACGGGTTCCACGCCCCGACGATGTCGTTCCCCGTCGCGGGCACGCTCATGGTCGAACCCACCGAGAGCGAGGACCTGGCCGAGCTGGACCGGTTCTGCGACGCGATGCTCGCCATCGCCGCGGAGGTGCAGGAGATCGCCGACGGCCGCTGGGCCGTGGAGGACTCCCCGCTGCGGCACGCCCCGCACACCGCGGCCAGCCTCGTGGGGGAGTGGGACCACCCCTACACGCGCGCCGAGGCCGTCTACCCGGCCGGGACGGACCCGCGCACGAAGTACTGGCCGCCGGTGCGCCGCATCGACGGCGCGGCCGGGGACCGCAACCTCGTGTGCTCGTGCCCGCCGCTGTCGGAGTACTGACCGGTGCGTAGGATCACCGCCAGGGGGTGATCACCGTGGAGTTCCTGGACGCCGTGCTCGACCGCAGCTGGCTGCTGTGGATCGCGGCCGCGCTCGTCCTGGGGATCCTGGAGATCACCGCGATCGACCTGGTCTTCGCCATGCTCGCCGGCGGCGCCCTCGCGGGCGCCGCCGCCGACGCGCTCGGGCTGGGGTTCGTCGGGCAGGTGCTCGTGGCGGCGCTCGTCGCCGGGCTGCTCATCGGGACCATCCGTCCCGTCCTGCTCCGGCGCCTGCGGATGCCCCCGGTCGGCACGACGAACTCCGCCGCCCTCGTCGGGCGGCCCGCGATCGTGCTCGCCGACGTCACCGTCCGCGGCGGGCAGGTCAAGCTGGCGGGGGAGACGTGGTCGGCCCGCTCGGCCGGTCCCGTCTTCGCGGCCGGTGCCGACGTCGTGGTCACCGCGATCGACGGCGCCACCGCCGTCGTCGGGCCCCTGCCCGCAGCCCCACCCCCGACGGCGATCCCGGGGGAACCGTGATGGACCGAGAGGCATTCTGATGGACAACGTCGTGACCCTCATCGTCCTGGTGCTCGTCATCCTCTTCGTGGTGACGGTCATCATCCGGACGATCCGGATCGTCCCGCAGGCCACGGCCGTCATCGTCGAACGGCTCGGGCGCTACTCGCGCACGCTGGACGCCGGTCTGCACTTCCTCGTGCCGTTCATCGACAAGGTGCGCGCCAACGTCGACCTGCGCGAGCAGGTCGTCTCCTTCCCGCCGCAGCCGGTCATCACCTCCGACAACCTCGTCGTCAGCATCGACACGGTCATCTACTACCAGCCCACGGACCCGAAGTCGGCGACGTACGAGATCGCGAACTACATCCAGGGCATCGAGCAGCTCACGGTCACGACGCTGCGCAACGTCATCGGCTCGCTCGACCTCGAGCAGACCCTCACCAGCCGCGACCAGATCAACGGCCAGCTGCGCGGGGTCCTCGACGACGCCACCGGCCGCTGGGGCATCCGCGTGAACCGCGTGGAGCTCAAGGCGATCGACCCGCCCGCCAGCGTGCAGGACTCGATGGAGAAGCAGATGCGCGCCGAACGCGACCGGCGCGCGGCCATCCTCAACGCCGAGGGCCTGAAGCAGTCCCAGATCCTCACCGCCGAGGGGGAGAAGCAGTCCTCCATCCTGCGGGCCGAGGGTCAGGCCCAGGCCGCGATCCTGAAGTCCCAGGGTGAGGCCAAGGCCATCACCCAGGTCTTCGACGCCATCCACCGCGGCGACCCGGACCCGAAGCTGCTGGCCTACCAGTACCTGCAGACGCTGCCGCAGATCGCCAAGGGCGACGCGAACAAGGTGTGGATCGTCCCCAGCGAGCTCAACGACGCCCTCAAGGGCTTCGGCTCCATGTTCTCCGCCCACGGGGGTCCCGACGGGGGCGACGGGGCCTCCCCGCGGCGCCGCGACGACGCCCGGGAGGGCGGGGAGACGCACGACGCGGGCCTGCCCGAGGTCGTGCTGGAGGACCCGGCCGAGGCGCTCAAGCGGGCCCGCGAGGAGGCCGCCGGCGCCACCCGTGACGCCGAGGGCGCGACCCGCCTGGGCAAGGACGACTAGCGCGGCACCGCCGCGCCCCGGCCGGGGGACGTCCGCCCGCGGACCGGCCCGGCAGCGGGTCGCGGCGCCGTGCGCCGGTACCACCGGGCCCACACGGCGACCGCCGTGGCGACCTCGACGACGTCGCCGCCCACGAACAGCAGCTCCGCGGCCGGTCCCGCGCCCGCCGCGAACCACAGCTTCGCGCTCACCCCGTGCACGGCGGCCACGACGAGCAGGGCCAGGGTGCTCGTCACCGCGCCCGGCCGGCCCCGCACGGGGTCGGGACCGGCCACGACGGTGGCGAACAACCAGCTCGCCAGGGCCGTGTGGACCATGAGCGGCCCGTGGAGCCCGTGCGGGACCGGGGCCAGGTAGAACAGCGGGGCGCCCGAGGCCGCCAGGACCGTCGCGACCGGCCACCAGGTGACGGCACGCGCCCACCGGCTGTGCAGCAGCCGCACCAGGACCCGCCGGGGACGGGGCGGCAGCACGCGCAGGACGAGCGCGACCGGGCCGGACAGGGCCAGCAGCACCGGGGCGGCCATCGTCGCGAGCAGGTGCCGGACGGTCTCGGCGACCCCGGCCCCGGCGGGCCCGGCCTCGGGCCACGACGCCGCCACCGCCAGCAGCGCCCCCGCCGCCAGCACCGCGGCGCTGCGGGCCACGGGCCAGGCGTCCCCGCGCCGGTGCAGCACCTGCTCGAGGGCGAGGTACCCCGCGGGCAGGAGGACGGCGGGCACGAGCAGCCCCGCCCACGTCACGCGCGCGCCCGCCCCCGCCGCACCAGCAGCAGGACGCCGACGAGCACCCCGAGGGCCCCGGTGAGGTTCCACACCAGGTCGTAGGGCAGCAGCTCCACGTCGTAGCGGATCTGGTGCAACCCCAGCACCTTGTGCTGCACCAGACCGTCGTAGAGCTGGAACCCGCCCCACCCCAGCAGGACACCGGCGGCCACCCGCCGGCCCACCAGCGCGTGCCGGCGCTGCAGGTCGGCCACGACGAACAGCCCGGCGACGGTGGCCAGCCAGCTGCCCGCGTGGAACCAGCCGTCCGAGACGAGCCCGACGGTGCTGGTGGACCGGTCGTAGAAGTGGTGCCAGTGCAGCAGCTGGTGGAAGACCACCTCGTCGAGGAACCCGGCCAGACCCACCCCGCAGAGCAGACCGGCCACCAGCGAGCGCCCGGTCACCTCAACCGGCCAGCACGTCGCGCACGGCGCTGCGGCGCAGCTCCTCCAGCCGCGCGGCCTGCCGTTCGGCGCGCTCGAGCAGGACGTCGAAGGAGGTGCCGGCGGACCGGGCGTCCAGCCGCGACCCCGCTGGACCGCCGGCCTCGGCCAGCTCCCGCAGGCTGCGCCACCCCGCGGCCTTGCCCTCCACCCCCAGCAGCAGCGCCTCCAGCTCCACGACCGTGCGCAACGGGGACCGGCGCACGAGGCGGCCGTTGGGCTTCAGGGCCCCCAGCGCCTCCACGACGCGCGCCGCGACCTGCAGGTGCCGGCGCCGCGGCACCTGCAGGGCCCGCATCCAGCGCAGCAGCTCGCGCCGGTCGGCGACCACCTCGGTGTGCAGGTCCGCCAGGACCCGGCCGGTCTCGGTCCCGGCGTGCGCCCGGGCCGCCCGGGCCAGGCGCGCCCGGCCGGCGCTGGCCCCGGCGAGGTGGTCGCCGAGGTAGACGGTGAGCAGGTCGTGCGGGGAAGGAGCATCCACACGGGGCGACTACCCGGGCCGCGGGCGGGTAACCCCCCGGCGTGGACGCTCCCCGCCTGGCCCTGACCTTCATCGGCACCGCCACGGTCCTGCTGCGGTGGGGGGCGGTGACGGTGCTGACCGATCCGAACTTCCTGCACGCCGGCCAGTTCGCCCACCTCGGGTACGGGATGGTGTCCCGGCGGCGGACCGAGCCGGCGCTCGCGGTCGGGGACCTGCCCCCGCTGAGCGGAGTCGTGCTCTCGCACCTGCACGGCGACCACGTCGACCGGGTCGCCCGCCGCGGTCTGGACGCGACCGTCCCGGTCCTGACGACCCCGCACGCCCGGCGCCGCCTGGAGCGCCGGTACGGCTTCGAGGACGTCCACGGGCTCGGGACGTGGGACGACCACGTCCTCGTCGCGGGCTCGGAGCAGGTGCGGGTGACCGCGGTGCCGGGCCGGCACGCCCGCGGGCCGGTGCGGGCGCTGCTGCCGCCGGTCATGGGTAGCGTGCTGGAGTTCGGGGCCGTCGGGGGACCGGTGCGCCGGCGCGTCTACGTCTCGGGAGACACCCTCGTCGTCCCGGAGTTGTCCGAGCTGCCGGTGCGCTACCCCGAGCTGGACCTGGCCGTCCTGCACCTGGGCGGCACGACGCTGCCGCCGGGGTCGCCGCGGGGTCTGGTCGTGACGATGGACGGCGTGGCCGGGACCGACCTCGTCGAGCTCGTCCGCCCCGCGGCCGCCGTCCCGGTCCACCACGACGACTACGGCGTCTTCCGCTCGCCCCGGTCCGACTTCACCGGGGAGATGGGCCGGCGCGGGCTCGGGGACGTCGTGCGCTGCGTGGAACGCGGGGAGACCGCCTGGTTCTGAGCCCCCTCCCGAGGTGCCGGGCGGGCGGAGGGTCGCCACAGTGGGGTCGTGCCGACCCCTGACGAGCCGACGCCGCTGCCGGAACGGTCCCCGGGCACCCGGCGATGGCTGTTCGCCGACCAGCTCGGCCCGCACTTCCTCGACGCCCCGCGCCAGCCGGTGCTGCTCGTGGAGTCCGTGGACGTCTTCCGCCGGGGACGGTTCCACCGTCGCAAGGCCCACCTCATCCTGTCCGCGCTGCGGCACCGGGCCGCCGAGCTGGGGGACCAGGCCGTGTTCGTCCGGGCCCGCACCTACCGCGAGGGTCTGGCCGAGTGCGGGGAACCGGTCAGCGTGTGCGACCCGACGTCGTACGTCGCACGCCGCTTCGTCCGGCGCCTGGACGACGTCGAGGTCCTGGCCTCGCGGGGTTTCGTCGTCTCCGAGGCGCAGTTCGCGCACTGGGCGCACCAGCGCGGCGACAAGCGCCTGCTCATGGAGGACTTCTACCGGGACGTGCGGCGCCACCACGGCCTGCTCATGGACGGCGAGAAGCCCGTCGGCGGGTCCTGGAACTACGACCACGACAACCGGCAGGGACCGCCGAGGAAGCGGACGAGCCTGGACGTGCGCGAACCCTGGTGGCCGGTCGAGGACGAGATCGACGAGGAGGTCCGCGCCGACCTGGACCGCTGGGAACGCGACGAGGGGGTGGAGTTCACCGGCGTCGACGGACCCCGCCGGTTCGCCGTCACCCGCCGGGAGGCGCTGCGCGGGCTGCGCCGGTTCCTCACCGACCGCCTCGAGCAGTTCGGCGTCTACGAGGACGCGATGCTGACCCAGGACCCGTGGATGTCGCACTCGCTGCTGTCGGCGCCGATGAACCTCGGCCTGCTCGACCCCGTCGAGGTCGCCCGCCGGGCCGAGGAGCACGGGCGCGCCCACGACGTCCGCCTCGCCTCCGTGGAGGGTTTCGTCCGGCAGGTCGTCGGCTGGCGCTCCTACACCTGGCACCTGTACTGGCACCTGGGCGAGGACTACAAGCGCCGCAACGCGTTGGGCGCCCGGACGGAACTACCGCAGTGGTTCGCCGACCTCGACGCCGACGCGGTCGAGGCGAACTGCCTGCACCACGTCCTGGCCGGCGTCCGCGACGAGGGGTGGGTGCACCACATCCCGCGGCTCATGGTGCTGGGGAACTGGGGCCTGCAACGCGGCTACCACCCGGGCGACCTCGCGGACTGGTTCTGGCGCAACTTCGTCGACGGCTACGACTGGGTCATGACGACGAACGTGGTCGGCATGTCCCAGCACGCCGACCACGGGGTCCTGGCCACCAAGCCGTACGCCTCCGGGGGCGCCTACATCGACCGGATGAGCGACTTCTGCGGCGGCTGCCGCTACGACCCGAAGGTGCGGGTCGGGCAGGACGCGTGCCCGTTCACCGCCGGGTACTGGAACTTCCTGGCCGGGCACCGCGAGCAGCTGGAGGGCAACCGGCGGATGACGCAGGCCCTGCGCGGGCTGGACCGGCTGCGCGACCTCGACGGCGTGCTGCACCAGGAGAGCGAGAGAGGGAGTGGACCACCGTGACCGATCGTGCCGACCGGACCGACCGGGTGACCGAACTGCTCGCCGGGACGTCCTACGTCCTGCTGACGACCTTCTGCCGGGACGGTCGCCTCGTCCCGACCCCCGTGTGGGCGGCCCCCCTGGGCGACGGTCGCCTCGTGCTCGTGACCCAGGACGGCACGGGGAAGGTCAAGCGCATCCGGCGCGACCCCCACGTCCTGCTCGCCCCGTGCAGCCGCCGCGGCACACCCCTGGGCCGTCCCGTCGACGGGACGGCCCAGGTGCTGCCCGACGACCGGCTGCCGGAGGTCGAGCGCGCGCTCGCCGGCAAGTACGGCCTGGAGTTCTCGCTGTTCCAGGCCGTGGAGGGGCTGGTGCGGCGCCGGGGCCGCACCACGGGCCGGCGCGTCGCGGTGGCCCTGACCGTGGAGCCCTGACCGTGGAGCCCTGACCCTGGACCCCTAACCGGCGCGCAGGTCCAGCTCGAAGCACACGTCCTCACCCAGCAGGTGCCGGCGGGCGGGCGGGCGCAGGCAGTCCCGCAGCGGCTCGACGTCGGGCAGGGCCAGACCGCGCCGCCCGCCGCGACCGACGACGAGCGGGGCGACGGTGAGGAACAGGCGGTCCACCAGCCCGGCGTCGACCCACCGGCTCACCGTGGTGCCCCCGCCCTCGACGAGGACGCGGCGCAACCCGCGCTCGCGCAGCACCGCCAGCACCGCGGCCGGGTCGCGGGCGACGTCCCCGCGCACGTGCACCGTGGCCGGGTCGGCCAGCACGGCGCGGTCGCGCAGGCTGTCGCGCGGGTCCAGCACCACGCGCACGGGGTTGGGACCGGTCACCGCCCGCACCGTCAGCTGCGGGTCGTCCGCGTGCACCGTCCCCGGTCCCACGACGACCGCGTCGACGAGGGCGCGCAACCGGTGCAGGTGCTCCCGGTCGGCGTCGCCGGTGACGAAGGCCGCGTCGCCCGAGGCCGTGGCGATGCACCCGTCCAGGCTCTGGCCGAGCTGGGCGACGACCCCGCGGCGCCCGGCCAGCAGCAGCGGGGCGTAGCGGTCGACGAGCTCGCCCCCGGCGCGGGCGCGCAGGCCCGCCGCGACCAGCACCGGGTCCTCCTCGCGGGCCAGCTCCAGCAACGCGGACCAGTCGTCCAGGGCCGCCGAACCCGCCGAGCCCGTCGACCCCGTCGACCCCGTCGACCCCGCACCGGGCCGGGTGTCGATGCTCACGGCTCAGCCCATCCCGGGCAGGCGGTGGCCCATCCGGTCGCGCTTGGTGCGCAGGTACCGCAGGTTGTCGCTCGTCGGCGTCACCGGCAGGTCGCGCCGGCGCACCACGGGCACGCCGTGCGCCTCCAGCGCCTCGACCTTCACCGGGTTGTGCGTCATCAGCTCGACGTCGCGCACCCCCAGGTCGCGCAGGACGGCCGCGGCGCCGGTGTAGTCGCGGGCGTCCACGGGCAACCCCAGGTCCAGGTTGGCCTCGACGGTGTCGCGGCCCTGCTCCTGCAGGGCGTAGGCCGCGATCTTCTCCGCCAGGCCGATGCCCCGGCCCTCCTGCCCGCGCAGGTACAGGACGATGCCGCGGCCCTCGGCCGAGATCGCGTCCAGCGCCGCGTGCAGCTGCGGACCGCAGTCGCAGCGCAGCGAGCCGAGGACGTCGCCGGTCAGGCACTCGGAGTGCAGGCGCACGAGCACCTCGTGCCCGTCGCCGACCTCACCGACGACGAGGGCCAGGTGCTCGACCCCGTCGGCCTGCCGGTGGGACACGGCCCGGAAGGTGCCCGAGGTGGTGGGCAGCGTCGCCTCACCGACCCGGACCACCGGCAGGGACGGGTGGTGCCCCAGCAGCTCGCTGTTCGACTCCTGGAGATCTGTCACGTGCGTTCCCTCCGTGTCAGGCCGCGGTCGCGACCCTCACCTGGCGCTTGACCCGCGCCAGCATCCCGGTCATGCCCCGCATCCGCAGCGGGCTGACCGCCTGGTCCAGGCCCAGCCGGTGGCACACGTCCCCCGGCAGGTCCAGGACCACCTGCGCGGGCAGACCCTCCAGGCCCTCCTGCAGGACCCCCGCGAACCCCCGCGTCGTCGGCGCCTCCGGGGGTGCGGACACGTGCAGGTGCACCGCGTTCCCCGCGTCCGGGCCCTCCACGTCGACGGAGATGAAGACGGGCGACTGGCACTCGTCGACGCGCTCCATCTTCTCCAGGTGGCCCTCGAACTCCGCCGGCAGCGGCTTGAGCCCCTGGCTGAACTCCAGCAGGAGCTGCAGGCGCTCGCGCTCGGGCAGGGCCTGGAAGTCCTCGACGATCCCGGCCATCGCCGGGGGCAGCCCGGCGGTGGGGGTGTCGTCCAGACCGGCCGGCCCGCTCACGCCGTCGTCCCCGTGGAGCCCTTCTCGGGCCCCTTCACGATGGGCACGCGCACGGCGTTGCCCCACTCCGTCCACGAGCCGTCGTAGTTGCGCACCGCGCCGAACCCGAGGAGCTGGGACAGCACGAACCAGGTGTGGCTGGAGCGTTCCCCGATGCGGCAGTAAGCGATGACCTCGTCGTCGGGGGACAGGCCCTTCTCGCCCTGGTAGATCGCCTCCAGGTCCTCGCGGGACTTGAACGTCCCGTCCTCGGCGGCCGCGCGCGCCCACGGCACGCTGTCGGCGCCGGGGATGTGACCGCCGCGGACCGTGCCCTCCTCGGGGTAGTCGGGCATGTGCGTGCGCTCGCCCGTGTACTCCTGCGGGGAGCGGACGTCGACGAGCTTGCCGCCGCCGGGGGCCCGCAGGTGGGCCAGGACGTCCTCCTTGAACGCGCGGACCGGCCCGTCCTCGCGCTGCACGACGGGGTAGTCCGTCGCCGGGCGCTGCGTCACCTCGGTGGTCGTCTCCCGGCCCTCGGCGATCCACTTGGCCCGGCCGCCGTCCAGCAGCCGCACGTCGGGGTGCCCGAACAGCGTGAACACCCACAGGGCGTACGCGGCCCACCAGTTGTTCTTGTCGCCGTAGATGACGACCGTGTCCTCGCGGGAGATGCCCTTGGCGGCCATGAGCCGGGCGAAGCCCTCGCCGTCGACGTAGTCGCGCGTCACGGGGTCGTTCAGCTCGGTGTGCCAGTCGACCTTGACCGACCCGGGGATGTGACCGGTGTCCCACAGCAGGACGTCCTCGTCGCTCTCGACGACCACCAGCCCCTCGTCCCCGAGGCGGTCGGCCAGCCAGGCCGTCGTCACGAGCTTCTCGGGGTGCGCGTACGCGGCGAGCTTGGCGTCGGTGTCCAGCGGCGTGCTCACGGTCGGTCCTCCAGCGACTCGGCGGGCGGTGGCGGTCCGGCCACCGCAGCTCCCCGGTGCAACCGAGGAGGCGCGGTCTTCGTTCCCGCCGCCGGTGATCCTGCCAGACCCCGCCGAGCGCGCCCGCACCCGTTCACTACCCTGGACGGTCGTGACCGGTTCCCCCCCACGGCCCGAGGCCGGACTGGACTCCCTGGCCGACCGCGACCCGCGGGTCCCCCCGGAGCAGCTGGTCGCCGAGCTCGTGCCGCCGCCGCGGTTCGCCGACGTGCGGTTCTCCACCTACGTGCCCGCCCCCGAGCACCCCTCCCAGGCCGAGGCCGTCGCCGGGATGTCCGCGTTCGGGGAGGGCGTCGTGCGGGGGGACTCCGCCCGCAAGGGCCTGTTCCGGCGCCGCAGCGCGCCCTCGGGGCCGCCCGGGATCTACCTCGACGGCGGCTTCGGCGTCGGCAAGACCCACCTGCTGTCCTCGCTCTACCACCAGGTCGTCACCGAGGGTGGCCGCACGGCGGCGTACGGCACCTTCGTGGAGTACACCAACCTCGTCGGGGCCCTCGGGTTCCTGCCCGCCGTCGAGGCCCTCGCCCCCCACCACCTCGTCTGCATCGACGAGTTCGAGCTCGACGACCCCGGCGACACGGTGCTCATGTCCCGGCTCATGCGCGAGCTCGTCGACCGCGGCGTGAAGCTGGCGGCGACGTCGAACACCCTGCCCGGGGCGCTGGGGGAGGGCCGCTTCGCCGCCCAGGACTTCCAGCGCGAGATCCAGGCGCTCGCGGGCCAGTTCGCCGTCCAGCGCGTCGACGGGGAGGACTACCGCCACCGCGGGTCCCCGGCCGCCCCCGAACCGCTGTCCGACGAGACGGTCCGCCGCGTCGCCACCGGCCGCGAGGGGGCGACGTTCGACCCCTTCGCCCGGGTCCTGGCCCACCTGGCCGAGGTCCACCCCAGCCGGTACGGCGCGATGGTCGGGACGACGTCGGCGGTGTGCCTGCAGGGCGTCGGCACCGTCAGCGACCAGATGGTCGGCCTGCGCCTGGTGGTCCTGGCCGACCGCCTCTACGACCGGGCCATCCCCGTCGTGGCCTCCGGGGTCCCCTTCGACGCCGTCTTCACCGAGGAACTGCTCGGCGGGGGGTACCGCAAGAAGTACCTGCGCGCGGTGTCGCGGCTCTCGGCCCTGGCCCGGGACGGGGCCGCGCTCGCGGGGTGAGGGCGGCCCTCAGACCGGTTCGCGGGACGCGCCCTGCGGGGTGGCCGGGCGGTTCGTCGCCCGCCACCACACCAGGGCCGCGACCCACACGAGGAGGAACAGGCCGGCGACGGCGTAGCCGACGTACTCGGTGTTCAGCCCCGAGACCCACGTCGTCACCGCGTCGCCGAGGCCGAGTTCCTCGTGCAGCACGCTCGTGAGCTGGACGGTGCCGATGCCCAGGGCCACGGCGACCGAGACCCCGGTGACGACGCCGTTGTAGGCCAGGCGCCGCAGCGGGTTCGCCAGCGCCCAGTCGTAGGCGAGGTTCATGAACGCCCCGTCGAGGGTGTCGAACAGGCTCATCCCGGCGGTGAACAGCACCGGCAGCACGAGGACCGCGTACCAGGGCAGCGTCACCGCGGCCGTCCCGGCCAGCACGAGCAGCGCGACCTCGGTGGCGGTGTCGAACCCCAGACCCATGAGCAGGCCGGCGGGGTAGATCTGCCGCGGCGAGCGGATCGTGCGGGTGAACCGCCGCAGCACGCGGGCCACCGCCCCGTCGAGGGCGAGGTGCTGGCGCAGGGCCGCGTCGTCGAGCTCACCGCGCCGCCGCCGGCGTGCGGTCCGCAGGATGCCGGCCAGGGACACCAGGTTGACCAGGCCGATCACCCACAGGAACACCCCGGCGGCCGAGGTCCCGAACACCCCCAGCGCCTCGTGGGCCCCGGACCCGTCGGTCACGAGCGAGGACGCGAACCGGGCCCCGGTCGCGACGACGAGGGCCATCGCGAACACGACGCTGGAGTGCCCCAGGGAGAACCAGAACCCCACCGACAGCGGCTGCTGACCGTCCCCGGTCAGCTTGCGCGTCGTGCCGTCGATGACGGCGATGTGGTCGGCGTCGAAGGCGTGCCGGACGCCGAAGACGTACGCGGTCAGGCCCAGGCCCCAGCCGAACACCTGCTCGCCCACCGAGTACCCGTGCGGGACGACGAACAGGCCCAGCACGCCCCAGCCGAGCACGTGCAGCGCCAGCACGACGCCGAGCAGTCGCAGCAGCCGACGCGAGTCGTCGCGGGTCCAGCGCACGGGGGAGGCTCCAGCCTGTTGCAGACGGTTTGCAACAGCGCAGACTAGTCCCACTCCGTCGGCAGGGTGGGATCGCGGTGGTGGGCCAGCAGGCGCTCCAGCTCCCAGCGGTTGATCCGGCGCTCGGACAGCTCCGGCAGCTCCTCCAGGCCGAACCACCCCACGTCCAGGGTCTCCAGCTCGCTCGGGGCGACGCGCTCACCGGTGACCCGGCACAGGAAGTACAGGTGGAAGACGCTCACGGGCATGGGCGGCTGCTTGCCGCGGACCTCGCGCTCCCACACCCCGACGACCTTGACGGCCTCCACGGGCCAGCCGGTCTCCTCCAGCACCTCCCGCTCGGCGGCCGGGCCGGGCCGTTCGCCGGGGTCGGCCCAGCCCCCCGGCAACGACCACAGCCCGTCGCTGCGCTCGCGCAGCAGCAGGAACCGCTCGCTCGCGTCCAGCACGCCGGCGCGGACGTCGACCTTGGGGGTGGCGTACCCGGTGTCGGCGTCCAGCACCGCGCGCAGCACCTCCCGCGGGCTCGTGGAGACCGCGGCCAGCAGGTCGGCCGCCAGCTCGGTGAGCTCGCGGTAGCGCGCCGCGTCGTAGTCCTTCCCCGGGTCCCCCGCGGCGTACGTCAGCCCGTCCTGGGCCAGCGCCGCGATCCGCACCGCGGCCCGGCGCACCCGGTCGGCCGGTGCGTCGGGTCCGCTCACGCGACCCGCAGGACGACGACGCCCTCCGAGGCCGTCCGCACGCCCTCACCGAGCAGTTCGGGCTCGGCCCCCTCGCTCCAGGCCGCGACGACCTCCACCGGCGTGCCCTCGACGTCGACGTCCGCGCCGCCGCCGAGGGTCACCACGACCCGGTGGTCACCGCGGTGCAGGACGAGGGCGTTGCCCTGCACGTCGACCCGCACGGCCCGCAGGTCCGCGTCGGCCAGGGCCGGGACCGAGCGCCGCAGCCCCGTCAGCGTCCGGTACCAGGCGAGCATCCGGGCGTGCCCGTCACGCTCCACCTCCTCCCAGCGCAGGACCGAGGCCTCGCGGGTGGCCGGGTCCTGCGGGTCCGGCACGTCCTGCGCGTCCCAGCCGTGCTGCCCGAACTCCCCGCGCCGGCCCTCGCTGACGGCCCGGCCGAGCTCGGGGTCGGGGAAGCTGGTGAAGAACTGCCACTTCGTCGAGGCGTTCCACTCCTCGCCCATGAACACCATCGGGGTGAAGGGGCCCAGCAGGTACAGGGCCGCGCCGGCGGCCTGCCGCGCGGGGGACAGGAGGTGCCCGATGCGGTCCCCGACCGCGCGGTTGCCCACCTGGTCGTGCGTCTGCAGGTACCCCAGGAACGCCGTCCCCGGCACCGCGGCGCGGTCGACCTTCTTCCCCCACTCCTGCCCGCGGAAGGAGGAGAACCGCTCGGCGTGGAAGAACGCCTCCTCGAACGTCGTCGCCACGACCTCGGGGTCGCCGAAGTCGGCGTAGTACCCCTGGCGCTCGCCGGTCAGCCAGGCGTGCAGCGCGTGGTGGACGTCGTCGTCCCACTGCGCGCTCATGCCGCGACCGCCCTGCGCGGTCGGGGTCACCATGACGGCGTCGTTGAGGTCGGACTCGGCCACCAGGCCCAGGGGCCGGCCGAGCCGGGTGGACAGCTCGGCGGTCTCGTCGGCCAGCTGCTGCAGCACGTGCCGGTCGGAGTCGTCGACGAGGGCGTGGACCGCGTCCAGGCGCAGCGCGTCGACGTGGAAGTCGCGGAACCAGCGCAGCGCGTTGTCGCAGATCCAGCGGCGCACCTCGACCGAGCCGGTGTCGTCGAGGTTCACCGCCGCACCCCAGGGGGTGTCGTGCTTGTCGGTGAAGTACGGCCCGAACTCGGCGAGGTAGTTCCCGCTGGGGCCGAGGTGGTTGTAGACGCAGTCCAGCGCGACCGCGAGACCCTTCGCGTGGCAGGCGTCCACGAACGCGGCGAAACCCTCCGGGCCGCCGTACTCGTGCTGCACAGCGTACGGGGCGACGCCGTCGTACCCCCAGTTCCACGGCCCGTCCCACGCCGAGACGGGCAGGACCTCCACGACGTCGACGCCGAGGTCGACGAGGTGGTCCAGGTGGGCGGTGGCCGCGGCGAACGTGCCCTCGGGGGTGAACGTCCCCACGTGCAGCTCGTAGAACACCGCCCCGTGCACGTCCCGGCCGGCCCAGCCGGCGTCGGTCCAGGCGAACGTCGAGGGGTCGACCACGGCGCTCGCCGCGTGGACCCCGTCGGGCTGCCACCCGGTGCGCGGGTCGGGGCGTTCGTCGCCGCCGTCGAGGCGGAACGCGTACCGCGTCCCGTGGGCCGCGTCGGCCTCGGCCGACCACCAGCCCTCCCGCGGGGACCCGGTGCGCTCCATGGCCACCGCCGTCCCGTCGAGGACGAGTTCCACCTCACGCGCACGCGGCGCCCACACTCCGAACTGCATGGCCACAGCCTGTCCGAAGTGCGGGCGCCCGGCGACCGGAGGGATCAGCCGTGGCGGACCAGCAACGCCACCGGCAGGTCGGTGAGCAGGTCGGCGATCCGCACCGAACCACCGTCGAGGACGACGTCCTCGGCCAGCGCGTTGCGCCAGCGGCCCTCGGGCAGCGTCAGCGTGTGCTCCCCCCACCCGCCGTTGCGCTGCAACGACACCGGCAGCCGCGTGGCGACGGCGATGACGCGGGGCGCCTCGACCGCACCCCGGGCGAACGCCAGGGCGTTCCCGCTGGAGGTCGGCACGGGGGAGTAGTCCCCGCGCGTGAACACCGACGGGTGGTCGCGCCGCACCCGCAGGGCGCGGGAGACGACGAGCAGCTTCTCGTCGTCCAGGTCGGCCGGGGCCGACCCCTCGTCCAGGGCCGCCAGCCGCCGGCGGCGGTCGGCGTAGTCCACGGGCCGGCGATTGTCGGGGTCCACGAGGGACAGGTCCACGACCTCGGTGCCCTGGTAGACGTCGGGGACCCCCGGCATGAGGAGCTGGACGAACTTCTGCCCCAGGACCGCCACGCGGGCGGCCGGACCCGTCAGCTCGACGAACCCGGCGACCGCGGCGCGCACGGCCTCGTCGGCCAGGACGCCGGTGGCGAACTTCTCCACCGCCGCCTCGTACGCCTCGTCGGGCGAGGTCCACGTCGTGTGGTCCTTCGCCTCGCGGGTCGCCTTCTGCAGGTAGGCCAGCAACCGGTCCGCGGCGATGGGGCCCTGCGCGCCCCAGGTGCCGACGACGGTCTGCCACACGAGCAGCTCGGTGCGGGCGTCGAGCTCGGCGTCGCGGTGCTCGGCGGCCAGCTCGCGCCAGGAGGCCAGGGCGGTCGACCACTCCTCGCCGAACTCCGACAGGACCGACAACCGCGCCCGGACGTCCTCGCTGCGCTTGGTGTCGTGCGTCGACAGCGTCGTCATCGTGGCCGGCCAGTCCCGCGCCAGCCGGGCCGCGAACGCGTGGAACTCCTCGGGGGAGATGCCGAACCGCGTCGGGTCGCCCCCCACCTCGTTGAGCGAGCTGAGCCGGAACCAGCGGTAGAACGCGGTGTCCTCGATGCCCTTGGCCATGACCGGGCCGCAGGTCTGCTGGAACCGCACGACGAACTCCGCGGCGCGCGCGTCCTCCCGCCCGACCCGGCCGAGCGCGAGGTCCACGACGACCGCGAGGGTGTCGTGGCGTTCGGCGGGCAGCCGGGTGCGGGCCGTGGCCGCGGCGTGGTCCAGGACCGCGACCGCGTCCTGCGGCGCGGTCTGCCCGGGCACCACGTAGGCGCGGTACTGCTCGACCGCGACGAGGAGTTCCACGACGGCCTCGTGCAACCCGCGACGGGTGTGGTCGCGCAGGTTCACGTCGTCGTGGCAGATGCCGGCCAGCAGCTCCACCAGCCGGTGCACCTCGGCGTACAGGCCGTTCTCGACGACCTCGCGCTTGGCCTGCTCGACGACGGCGGCGAACGGGACCGCCGTCCCCGTCGCGGCCGCGTACGCCGTGGACAGGGGTTCGGCCCCCGCCGGGTCCAGGAACACCCCGCCCACGCGCTGCAGGGCGTCGTAACCGGTGGTGCCCGCGCACGCCCAGCCCGCCGGCAGCAGCTCGTCGCCCTCGAGGATCTTCTCCACGACGACCCAGGCGCTGGACCCCTCGCCCTCGTCTCCGGTGCGGGTGGCGGCGGCCAGGCGGTCCAGGTACCCGCGCGGGTCGGCCAGGCCGTCCGGGTGGTCGATGCGCAGGCCCTGCAGGGAGCCCTCGTGCACGAGCTCCAGCAGCAGCCGGTGGGTCGCCTCGAAGACCTCGGGGTCCTCCACCCGCACGGCGGCCAGGGTGTCCACGTCGAAGAAGCGCCGGTAGTTCAGCTCCTCGTCGGCGACCCGCCAGTGCGCCAGCCGGTACCACTGGCGGTCCACCAGCTCCTCCAGCGGCAGGTCCTCGGTCCCCGGCCGCACCGGGAAGACGTGGTCGTAGTAGCGCAGGACCGGTTCGTCGCCGGAGCGGTCCAGGGACAGCTCCCCGGCGGCGAGGACCTGGCCGATCCGCTGGCCGAGCACGGCCATGAGGATCGCCCGGTCCGGCACCGACCAGTCGACGTCGAACCACGACGCGAACTCCGACTCCGGCCCCTCGCGCAGCACCGACCAGAGCTGGGCGTTGTCGCTGGCCGGGGTCGGCACGGCGACGTGGTTGGGCACCACGTCGGCCACCGCGCCCAGGCCGTTCGCGCGCAGGCGCTCGGTGAGCCGGTCGAACGCGGGGCGCCCCCCGGCCTCGGGGTTGAGCCGGGAGTGGTCCACGACGTCGTACCCGTGCGCCGAGCCCTTCGCCGGGGCCAGGACCGGGGACAGGTAGGCGTGGGAAACCCCGAGGGCGGCGAGGTGCTCGGCCTGCGCGGCCGCGTCGTCGAACGTGAACGCGGGCTGGATCTGCAGGCGGTAGGTGCCGGTGGGCACCACCGCGGGACGGTAGGTCACTTGTCTCCCAGTGGTTCACGAGCCAGGATCAGGACGGAGCGGGCTGAGACGGGCAGCTTGGCGCCCGGGGAGAACGCCGACTCCTCGGTGAAGATGGAGACGATGCCCACCTGGTCGTCGGCGGTGTCCAGCCGCGGCCGCCAGTCGTCGCCGTAGGCCTCCTCGGGCAGCGTGAACTCGACCGTCTCGTGCCAGGGGTTGTACAGCACGAGGAACGAGTCGCCCACGGTGCGCTCACCGCGCCGGTCGGGCTCGGGGATGGCCTCGCCGTTGAGGAAGACCATCACCGTGCGGTTCGAGGCGTCCCCCCAGTCGGCGTCGGTCATCGCCGTGCCGTCGCAGGAGAACCACTCGATGTCCCCGACCTCGGACTCCCCGCCGTGACCGGCGTCACCGGCGAAGAAGCGCCGGCGCATGAACACCGGTTCCTGCCGGCGCAGGGCCACGACGCGGCGGCTGAACTCCAGCAGCTCGCGCTGGGCGTCGGACAGGTTCCAGTCGATCCAGGACAGCTCGTTGTCCTGGCAGTACACGTTGTTGTTGCCGTTCTGCGTACGACCCAGCTCGTCGCCGTGCAGGATCATCGGCACGCCCTGGGACAGCAGCAGCGTCGTCAGCAGGTTGCGGTGCTGGCGGGCCCGCAGGGCGATGATCTCGGCGTCCTCGGTCTCACCCTCGACCCCGCAGTTCCAGGACCGGTTGTGGCTCTCCCCGTCCGCGCCGCCCTCGCCGTTGGCCTCGTTGTGCTTGTCGTTGTAGGAGACGAGGTCGCGCATGGTGAAGCCGTCGTGGGCGGTGACGAAGTTGATGCTGGCGATGGGTTTGCGCCCGGAGTGCTCGTACAGGTCCGAGGACCCGCTGATGCGGCTGGCGAACTCCCCGAGGGTCTTGGGCTCCCCGCGCCAGAAGTCGCGCACCGTGTCCCGGTAGCGGCCGTTCCACTCCGTCCACAGCGGGGGGAAGCCGCCGACCTGGTAGCCGCCGTCGCCGACGTCCCACGGTTCGGCGATGAGCTTGACCTGGCTGACGACCGGGTCCTGCTGGACGAGGTCGAAGAACGCGCTGAGGCGGTCCACCTCGTGGAACTGGCGGGCCAGCGTCGCGGCCAGGTCGAAGCGGAAGCCGTCGACGTGCATCTCCGTCACCCAGTACCGCAGCGAGTCCATGATGAGCTGCAGGACGTGCGGGGACCGCATGAGCAGGGAGTTGCCCGTGCCCGTGGTGTCGAAGTAGTGCTTCTTGTCCTCGTCGACCAGGCGGTAGTACGCCTGGTTGTCGATGCCGCGGAAGCACAGCGTCGGGCCCATGTGGTTGCCCTCGGCGGTGTGGTTGTAGACGACGTCGAGGATGACCTCGATGTCCGCCTCGTGCAGCGCCCGCACCATCGACTTGAACTCCTGGACCTGCTGACCCTGCTGGCCGGTGGAGGAGTAGGCGTTGTGCGGGGCGAAGAAGCCGATCGTGTTGTAGCCCCAGTAGTTCGTCAGGCCCTTGTCGACCAGGTGGGTGTCCTGGACGAACTGGTGCACCGGCATGAGCTCGACGGCCGTGACGCCCAGGGACGACAGGTGGTCGATGACGGCCGGGTGCGCCATGGCCGCGTACGTCCCGCGGATCTCCTCGGGCACGTCCGGGTGCAGCATCGTCAGGCCCTTGACGTGCGCCTCGTAGATGACCGACTCGTGGTACTCGTGCCCCGGGCGCCGGTCGTTGCCCCAGTCGAAGTAGGGGTTGACCACGACGGAGAGCATCGTGTGGCCCAGGCTGTCGTCGTCGTTGACCTCACCGGGCCGGTCGAAGTGGTAGCTGAACAGCGACTCGTCGCCGTCGACCTGCCCCTCGATGGCCTTGGCGTACGGGTCGAGCAGCAGCTTCTCGGGCTGGCAGCGCGCGCCGCTCTCGGGGTGGAACGGGCCGTGGACGCGGTAGCCGTAGCGCTGGCCGGGCTGGACGGCGGGCAGGTAGGCGTGCCACACGAACCCGTCCATCTCGGGCAGGTCCAGGCGCTGCTCGGTCCCGTCCGCGTCGATGAGGCACAGCTCGACCCGTTCGGCGACCTCGGAGAAGAGGGCGAAGTTCGTCCCGGCGCCGTCGTACGTGGCGCCCAGGGGGTAGGGCCGTCCGGGCCAGATCTGCATCGGGGGAGTCCCTCCAGCGGTCTCGAAGGTCGTGCCCGGGCGGCTCGCGCCCGCGCAGGTGGTGCCCGGGCAGGTCGGTGCGTCCTGCCGCGAGCCGGTCGGTGGTGCCAGGTCATCATGGCGGCTGCGGCCTGGCGGCACCTCCCGGAGCCCCGGGCGAGCGCCCCGGAGTGGCAGCGGCGCCGGGCCGCGGGCGCCCGTTACGGTGGGCGGGTGCCCGAGGACCCCTCCCGTCCGGGTGGGCACCCACAGGACGAGGAGAGCATGGACGTGGCCCGCCCCGAGGACGCGATCGACACCCGGGACGGTCTGCACGTCGGCCCGGACACCGGCCGAGACGCCGGCCCGGACGCCGGTGGGGCGCCGGCCCCGGAGGTGAGCGTGCGGCGCACCCTGGCGCGTCCGCGCCCCGGGCGCCGGCTGCCCGTGCTGCGCCGGCTCTGGCGCGACCTGCGCGCGCTGGTCGGCGGCACCGTCGGGGCCTGCATGCGGTTCCGGGTGACCGGGCTGGCCGCCGAGGGCGGGTTCTTCGCCCTGCTGTCGCTGCCCCCGCTGGTCTTCGGGCTCATCGCGAGCCTGGGCTACCTGGGGCGGTGGCTGGGCCCGGACGACGTCGAGGCCGCCCGCGCCCAGCTCACGCGGGCCACCGAGGCCTTCTTCACCTCCCAGGCCATCTCCGACGTCATCCTGCCCACGTTCGACTCCGTGACGACCGGGGGCCGGGCCGACCTGACCGTCCTGGCCTTCGGGTTCAGCGTGTGGTCGGGCTCGCGGGCGCTGAACGTCTACGTCGACACCATCGCGATCATGTACGGCCTCGGCGGCCACCGCGGCATCGTCCGCACCCGGTTGCTGTCCTTGTCGACGTACCTGGTGGCCCTCCTGGTCACCGTCGTCGTCGTGCCGCTCGTGCTCGTCGGGCCGCGGCTGCTGGGGGAGTGGCTGCCCGTGCACCTGCGCTGGCTGACCGCGCTCTACTGGCCGGTGGTGCTCGTGCTGTCCGTCTTCTGCCTGGCCACGCTGTACCACCTGGCCACCCCCGTGCGCTCGCGCTGGTGGCGGGACGTGCCGGGCGCGCTGCTGGCCCTGCTGGGCTGGCTGGTGATCTCGTGGGTGCTGCGCCGGGCCCTGTCGTTCTCGGTGGGGGGTGCCTCGACCTCGATCTACGGGCCGCTGGCCGCGCCCATCGTCGTGCTCATCTGGTTCTACTTCCTGGCCATCACCGTCCTCATCGGCGCGGCGCTGAACTCCGCCGTCGACCGGGTCTGGCCGGACCCGACCAAGGCGGCCGCCCGGCAGGCCGCCCGCGAGCAGGCGGCCGAGCGGCGGCGCTGGGTCCCCTGACCGGGTGAGGACCGCCGGCGCCGTGCCGCCGGTGATCGCCCGGTGGGTGAGACTGGCCGGGTGCACCTGAACCGCATCACCTCGGCCGGCCGTCGCCGCGCCCGCGACCTGGCGGCCCGGGCGCGGCTCAGCACCCACCGCCTGGCGGCCTACCGCCCCCGCAGCGAGCTGGTCCTGCCCGTGACGGACGTGCCGCGGGCGGCGGTGCCGGCCGTGGACGCCCACAACCACCTCGGCCGCTGGCTGACGGGCGGGCACGCCTGGCTGGTCCCCGACGTCGGGGCGCTGCTGGCGCGCATGGACGAGCTGAACATCGCGGCGATGGTCAACCTCGACGGGCTGCCCGGCGACCTGGAGGCCAACCTCGACCGGTACGACCGCGCCCACCCCGGCCGGTTCGCGACCTTCGCGCACGTGGAGTGGCGGCGGGTCGCGCAGGGCCCGGCGGGGGTGGCGGCCATGGTCGGGCAGGTGGAGGCCGCGGCCCGGGCGGGTGCGGCGGGCCTGAAGGTGTGGAAGGACCTGGGCCTGCTCGTGCGGGACGCCGGGGGTGCCCTGGTGCGACCGCACGACCCGCGGCTGTCCGACGTGTTCGAGGCCGCCGGGGAGGCCGGGCTGCCCGTGCTGGTCCACGTCGGCGACCCGCCGGCGTTCTTCCGGCCCGTCGACCGGCACAACGAACGGCTGGAGGAGCTGACCCGGCACCCGGACTGGAGCTGGTACGGCACGGGCGTGCCCACCCACCCCGAGCTGCAGGACGCCTTCGACGCCCTCGTCGGCGCGCACCCGGGCACGACGTTCATCGGCGCCCACGTCGCGGGCTGGGCGGAGAACTTGCAGTGGGTCTCCGACGCGCTGGACCGGCACCCCAACCTGGTCGTGGACACCGGGGCCCGGCTGGCCGAGCTGGGCCGGCAGCCGCGGGCGGCGGCGGCCCTCGTGGCCCGCCACCCCGACCGGGTGCTGTGGGGCAGCGACAGCTTCCCCTTCGACACCGACGCCGTGCGACGCTGGTTCCGCGTCCTGGAGACGGCCGACGAGGCCTTCGACTACGGTCCCGAACCGGACCAGGGCCGCTGGACGGTCTCGGGGCTGGACCTGGACGCCGACCAGCTCGCGGCCCTGTACTCCGGCAACGCCCGCCGGGTCGTCCCGGCCCTGCGCGGCTGAGGGGGCCGGCGCCTCAGGAGCGCGGGCCGGCGACCGCGGGTTCGTCCACCAGGCCCGCCGGCAGGGCCCGCCCCGCCACCCGGGCCAGGACGGCCAGGTGCCGCCGGGCCAGCCGCCGGGCGTCGAACCGGCGCGCGAACTCCGGGCCCCGGTCGGCGGCCGCGCGCAACGGTCCCGGGTCGCTCAGGTGGGCGGCCAGCGCCTCGGTGAGCGCCTCGACGGACTCCGGGGGCACCAGTCGGCCCAGCTCGCCCTCGGCCAGCAGCATCCGCGTGCCCACCGAGCAGTCGGTCGCCACCACGGGCGTGCCCAGCGCGAGGGACTCCAGCAGCGTCAGGGGCATGGCCTCCGTCCGGGAGCTGCAGACGTAGAGGTCGGCCCCCGACAGCACCAGGTCGGGGCGGTCGGTGAAGCCGGGCAGGTGCACGTGGTCGGCGCCGAGCTCGGCCACCAGCGCCTCCAGCCCGGCGCGGCCCTCGCCCTCACCGGCGATGGTCAGCTCGTGCTCCAGGCCCCGGGCCCGCACGGCGGCCGAGGCGCGCACCAGCAGGTCGAAGCCCTTGTGCGGGGTCAGCCGGCCCAGGGAGACCACCTGCGGGACCGTGGACGGCCGCGGGGCCTGCCCGGCCACCCGCGAGCGCAGGGCCTCGACGTCGATGCCGTTGACGACGACGTGCGTGCGCTCGGCCGGCTGGCCGTTGGCGACGATCCCCGGCACCAGGCCGGGGGAGACGCAGATGGTGGCGTCGGCGTGCGCGTCGGCCAGCCGGGTGACCCGGCGCAGGTGCGGGGGGACCCACGCCGCGACGGCCTCGTCGAGGTCGCCCTGGGCCAGGATGACGAACGGGCGCCCGGTCAGTCGGGCCGCGATCCACCCCGCCAGCACGCCGTGACCGATCTCCGAGCCCGAGACCACGACGTCGTGGTGGCGGGCCTGCGCGACCAGGCGGCGGACCCCCCGCGGGAGGCGGCGCACCCCCGGCTCGGTGGCGTCGGCCCCCAGGACGAGGCGCACGGAGGGGTCGGGGGTGGCCGTCGGGACCCCGGAGACGTCCTCGAGGGCGAAGACGGTCGTCGCGACCCCGTCGGCCACGAACCGGCGCGCCAGCTCCAGGACCACCCGCAGGCCGCCGTTCTCGCGCAGGTGCCCCTGCACGAAGAGGACGCGCAGGTCGCCCCGTCGTCGGGACACCGGGCGCGGCAGGAGAGGCACGGGCACCACCGTACGGACATCGACGGCGTCGCGCGGGCGGACCCCGCCGTCGTCAGCCGTTCCGCCGCAGACGACCACTCCATCCGGGTGGTGCCGCGTGAGGACCCGCCACGAACCCGGCGGGGAGGGGTGGACGTGCAGAGGGCCCGGGACCAGTGCTGGTCCCGGGCCCTCTGCCGGTGGTGGGCGATACTGGGATCGAACCAGTGACCTCTTCCGTGTCAGGGAAGCGCGCTACCGCTGCGCCAATCGCCCTCGTCCTCCGCGCCGGGAGCTACCCGGTGCCGAGTGGAGGTGGAGACGGGATTCGAACCCGTGTGGACGGCTTTGCAGGCCGCTGCCTAACCTCTCGGCCACTCCACCGTGAGGCTCGCGCCCCGCAAGCCGAACCCCCGAGCGGACGACCGGACTCGAACCGGCGACCCTAACCTTGGCAAGGTTATGCGCTACCAACTGCGCTACGTCCGCGTGCTTCCGGTTTCCCCGCCGTTCCCGGCCGGTTCCCCGTGGCGTTGAAAACATTAGCCGACATCACGGGCTCGGCCAAATCACCCCCGCCGCGGCGTGGTCCGGGCGGGGGGAGGCGGTGCGCGACGGCCCGTCCGACGCGGTGCGGGTCAGGAGACATGGGTCAGGAGACGAGGCGGGCGATCAGGTCGTCCAGGTCCAGGTGCCGGCTCTCCCGGCCCGGCGGGACCAGCGCGTCGGCCCGGCGCAGGAAGCGGCGCACGTCGGCCTCGTCGGCCTCGAGCTCGGCGTTGCCGTCGGGGGAGGACAGGCGCAGGACGACCCGCGGCCGGCCGTCGGCGGACTCGGTGCACGGGCGCACTTGTACGTCCCCGGACCCGGTCGGCTCGCTCAGGCCCTCGCGCAGCAGGTCGCGGGCGAAGACCCACTCGACGTCGGCGTCGCCGCCGCGGAAGACGGCGTGGATCGCGTACGGGTCGTCGGCGCCGTAGTGGAGGCTGGCCGGGACGGGCAGCCCGGGACCGCTGGTGGTCCGGAGCCGCAGGGACACGTCGACGTCGACCTCGGTCTTGCGGTGCGGCAGTGCAGGCACGTCGACCTCCGTGTGCTCTTGGCCGCTGACGGGCTCCAGCGACCGTGCTGACCAGTTTCCCACCAAGTGCACCGTCGAAACACCCCGACGACGCATCTGGGACGCCGGCGCGTCGCCGTCGGTTCCCCCGGGTCCTGCCGGGGTCCTGCCAGGGGTCCTGCCGGTCCGGCCCCGACCGGCTGCTGTAACGCGCCTCACGGCCCCCGGCCGCAGGACGTGCCGCCGACCGGGAGCGCACCGCGCCGCCCGGTCGTTGTCCGCAGGGACGGGACCGGCGCCGACGGCGCGGACAGCACGGGAGGTGCGGTGGGGGCGGTGCACACGCAGGGTCCGGAGCAGGGGCGGGGCTCAGGGGAAGCTCGTCGGGACGAGGTGCTGCCCGGGCCCCGCCTGCCCGACCCCCCGCGCGCCCCCGAGCCCGTCGGTCGGCCCGTGGACGCGGCGGTGCCCGGGGGGACCGCCGACCCGCTCGAGGCCCGGCGCCACCGCTCCCGGCGGGTGCGGGCGGCGCTGCACGCCCGGCGCGAGGCGATCCGCGCGGACGCGCGGCGCAACCGGCTCTACCGCGCGGTCGTCGGCTGCGCCGGCATCCTCGTGGTGGTCGTGGGCCTGGTCCTCGTCCCGCTGCCCGGCCCGGGCTGGCTCGTCGTCTTCACGGGGCTGGCCGTGCTCGGCAGCGAGTTCAGCTCCGCCCAGCGGGTCAAGCACTTCGGGGAACGGCAGCTGCACCGCTGGGCGCGCTGGGTCGCGGCGCGGTCGCTGCCGACGCGGGCCGCGCTCGCCGGCGGCACGGCCCTGGTGGTCACCGGGTCGGTGTGGGGCTGGCTGGCGTGGCAGGGGCTGCCCGCCTGGACCCCCGAGGTCGTCACGGCCCAGCTGCAGTGGGTCCCGGGGCTGCCCGGGGCGTGAGGGGGCGGGGGTCGGTCGTGAGCAGTCCCGCGGTTCCGGTATGGTTCTGGAACCGGCCGCGCTCAGCGCGACGACCGGGCGATTAGCTCAGTGGTAGAGCACTTCGTTCACACCGAAGGGGTCACTGGTTCGAACCCAGTATCGCCCACCCAGCACACTCGTGGGGTGTCCGTCACCGGCGTCCTGCGCGAGATCCACCTCTTCCCCGTGAAGTCCGCCGGGGGAACCTCCCCGCAGACCGCCTACGTCGGGCCCGACGGTCTCGTCGGTGACCGCTCGCACGCCGTCGTCGACGCCGACGGCGAGGTGCTCGCGGCCAAGCGCGTCCCCCGGCTGCGCGAACTCCGGCTCGCCGCCACCTCCACCCCTGAGGTCCCCGTGCCCGAGGTCCCCGTGCCCGAGGTCCCCGTCCTGGTGGTCCCCGGCGGGCAGGACCTCGCCACCTTCCTGGGGGTCCCCGGTGCGCACCCGGCTCCCGTCGCCGGCGGGGCGCGGCAGGTGGAGGCCGTCCACGTCGTCACCCGGCGCCAGCGCGCCGACCCGGCCGCGGGGGACACCGCCCGCGCCAACCTCGTCCTGGACCTGGACGTGGACCCCCCGCACGGGGCCCGCCTGCGGGTCGGTGCGGCGCTGCTGGAGGTCGTGGGCGTCCCCCGGCACTGCGGCGGGGTGTTCGCCCAGGTCCTGCGGCCGGGGGCCGTGCGGGTCGGGGACGTCGTCGAACTGGGGGTGGAACGGGCCGGCGACCCGCACGGATAGAGTCGCCGCAGTCCATCCCCGACCCCCGGAGGCCCGCGGTGTCCGCCCAGCTGTCCATCACCCGAACCGTTGCCGGGGGCGAGGAGACCGAGGCGGCCACCCGGACGCAGCAGGTCCCGGCCGGTACGACGGCGGCCGAGCTGTTCACGCAGGAGCGCGACGTCGTCGTCGCGCGCGTCAACGGCGAGCTGCGGGACCTCTCGCACGTGCTGGCCGACGGGGACGTCGTGGAGGGCGTGCCCGTCTCCTCCGAGGACGGCCTGGCGGTCCTGCGCCACTCCACCGCCCACGTCATGGCCCAGGCCGTCCAGCAGCACTTCCCCGAGGCCAGGCTCGGCATCGGCCCGCCGATCCGCGACGGCTTCTACTTCGACTTCGACGTCGAGCGCCCCTTCACCCCCGAGGACCTGAAGACGATCGAGAAGACGATGCAGCGCATCGTCAAGGAGGGGCAGCGGTTCGTCCGCCGCGAGGTCTCCGACGAGCAGGCCCGCGAGGCGATGGCCGCCGAGCCGTACAAGCTGGAGCTCATCGGCCTGAAGTCCACCGCCGACTCCGCCGCCGAGGGTGCCTCCGCCGAGGTCGGCGAGGGCGGCCTGTCGGTCTACGACAACGTGCGCCGGGACGACTCGGTCGCCTTCCGCGACCTGTGCCGCGGGCCCCACGTCCCGACGACCCGCCTGGTGGGCAACGGGTTCAGCCTGCTGCGCAGCGCGGCGGCGTACTGGCGCGGCAGCGAGAAGAACCCCCAGCTGCAGCGCATCTACGGCACCGCGTGGCCGAGCAAGGACGAGCTGAAGGCCTACCAGGAGCGCGTCGCCGAGGCCGAGCGCCGCGACCACCGCCGCCTGGGCGCGGAGCTGGACCTGTTCTCCTTCCCCGACGAGATCGGCTCCGGCCTCGTCGTGTTCCACCCCAAGGGCGGGGTCGTGAAGCGGGAGATGGAGGACTACGTCCGCCGCCGGCACATCGAGGAGGGCTTCTCCTACGTCGGCACCCCGCACATCTCCAAGGGCGGGCTGTTCGAGACCTCCGGGCACCTGCCGTACTACGAGGACACGATGTTCCCCGGCATGGAGCTGGAGAACTCGACGTACTACCTCAAGGCCATGAACTGCCCCATGCACAACCTCATCTTCCGCTCGCGGGGGCGGTCCTACCGGGAACTGCCGCTGCGGTTCTTCGAGTTCGGGTCGGTCTACCGCTACGAGAAGTCCGGGGTCGTACACGGCCTGACCCGCGTGCGCGGGCTGACCCAGGACGACTCCCACAGCTACGTCACCGCCGAGCAGGCCCCGGGGGAGATCACCCACCTGCTCGACTTCGTCCTGGGCCTGCTCAAGGACTTCGGCCTGGACGACTACTACCTCGAACTGTCCACCCGGGGGGACTCGGAGAAGTTCATCGGCTCCGACGAGCAGTGGGCGGCCGCCACGCAGGTGCTGGAGGACGCGGCGCGGGCCACCGGCCTGGAACTCGTGCCCGACCCCGGCGGGGCCGCGTTCTACGGCCCGAAGATCTCCGTGCAGGCCCGCGACGCCATCGGCCGCACCTGGCAGATGTCGACGATCCAGTACGACTTCAACCAGCCGGAGCGGTTCGGGCTGGAGTACACCGCCGCCGACGGATCCAAGCAGCAGCCGGTGATGATCCACTCGGCCAAGTTCGGTTCCCTCGAACGGTTCTTCGGCGTCCTCGTCGAGCACTACGCCGGCGCCTTCCCCCCGTGGCTGGCGCCCGTGCAGGTCGTCGGCATCCCCGTCGCCGACGCCCACGTCCCGCACCTGCGCGAGGTCGCCGACCGGCTGCGGGCCGCCGGTGTGCGCGTGGAGGTCGACGACACCGACGACCGGATGCCCAAGAAGATCCGCACCTGGACCAAGCAGAAGATCCCCTTCCTGCTCATCGCCGGGGCCGAGGACGTCGAGAACGGCGCGGTCTCCTTCCGGTTCCGCGACGGCAGCCAGGAGAACGGCGTGCCCGTCGCCGACGCGGTCGAGCGCATCGCCGCCGCCGTCCGGGACCGGGTGCAGGTGTGAGCGAGCCCACCGTCGAACCGGCCGAGGCGTTCGCGGGCGACCCCGACGGGTTCGGCCGGCTGTGGACGCCGCACCGGATGGCCTACATCCAGGGCGAGCACAAACCCGCCGACGCCGAGAGCGGGAGCTGCCCGTTCTGCCGGGCCCCCGGCCGCCCCGACGACGAGGGGCTCGTCGTGCGGCGCGGGGAGCACGTGTTCGCCGTGCTGAACCTCTTCCCCTACAACCCCGGGCACCTCCTGGTCTGCCCCTACCGCCACGTCTCGGCCTACGTCGACCTGGACCCGGCCGAGCTGGCCGAGTTCACGGCGTTCACCCGCGCCGCGGTGCGCACCCTGACGGCGGCCTCGGCCCCGGCGGGGTTCAACCTCGGCATGAACCAGGGCGACGTGGCCGGGGCCGGCATCGCGGCGCACCTGCACCAGCACGTCGTGCCCCGGTGGAAGGGCGACGCCAACTTCCTGCCCGTGGTGGGCCGCACGAAGGCGCTGCCCGAACTGCTCGAGGACACGCGCGCGCGCCTGGCCGCCGCGTGGGTCACCGACGCGACCGGCTGAGCGCCCTACCCTTCGACACGATGCTCAACACCTACGGCCGCGCGTTCGCCACGAGGGTCTTCACCCCGGTCGCGCGCTTCCTGCTGCGGTGCGGGGTCACCCCCGACGCGGTCACGATCGCCGGGACCGTCGGGGTCGTCGCCTGCGGGCTGGGGCTCTACACCACCGGTCACCTGTTCTGGGGCTCGCTGGGGGCGACGCTGTTCGTCCTGTCGGACACCATCGACGGGACGATGGCCCGGATCCGGGGCAGCTCGGGGCGCTGGGGCGCCTACCTGGACTCCTGCCTGGACCGCGTCGCCGACGCCGCCCTGTTCGGGGGGCTGGTCGTCTGGTTCGCCCGTCAGGGCGCCTCGGACCTCACCGCCGGGCTGGCGCTGGCCTGCCTCGTGCTCGGCGGGATCGTCTCCTACGTCAAGGCCCGCGCCGAGGGCCTGGGGTACACCGCCAACGTCGGGCTCGCCGAACGGGGCGAGCGGATCGTCGCCGTCCTCGTCGGCGCCGGTTTCGTCGGCCTCGGCGTCCCGCTCGTGTTCCTCCAGGTCGTCCTCGCGCTGCTCGCCGTCGCCAGCGCCGTCACCGTCGTGCAACGCATGGCCACGGTGCGCCGGCAGGCCCTGGCCGCCCCGCCGGCGGGCGCGTGAACCTGCGCGAACCGCTGACCGCCGGCGCCTTCCGGGCCGCCTGGCGGTTCGCCCGGGTCGTGCCCGAGGACGTCGCCGTCTCCGCGAGCCGGCGGGCGGCCGACCTCCTGGCCCGCCGCGGTGGGCCCCGGGTGCAGCAGTTGCGCCGCAACCTGGCCCGGGCCCGCCCGGACGCCGGGCCGGCCGAGCTGGACGCCCTCGTGCGCGACGGCCTGCGCAGCTACGCCCGGTACTGGCTCGACGCGTTCCGGCTGCCGGGCTGGACCCGGGAGCGGATCGTCGGCACCGTCCGGCTGGAGCACGGCGCGGCGCTGCGGGCGGCCCTGGCCGACGGGCGCGGCGCGGTCGGCTTCCTGGGGCACCTGGGCAACTGGGACCACGCCGCCGCCTGGTCGGCCACCGAGCTCACCCCCGTCGTCACCGTCGCCGAACGGCTGCGCCCCGAGCAGGTCTACGCCGAGTTCCTCGCCTTCCGGCGCTCCCTCGGGGTCGAGGTCCTGCCGCTGGGGGACCCGGCGAGCTTCGGGACGCTGCTGCGCCGGGTGCGCGCGGGCGCCTTCGTGCCCCTCCTGGCCGACCGCGACCTCACCGGTGCCGGGGTCGAGGTCGACTTCCTCGGCGGGCGCGCCCGGATGGCCCAGGGCCCGGCGGCGCTGGCCGTGGCCACGGGGGCGCCCCTGTTCCCCGTGGGGCTGTTCCACGAGGTGCGCGAGGGCCGGCGCGTCCTCGTCCTGGACGTCGCCGCCCGGGTGCCGGTGCCCGCCCGCCGCCCCGGCGAGCAGGCCCGGGACCACCGGCGCCGGGCCGTGGCCGAGATGACCCAGGCGTGCGCCGACGCCCTCGCCGCCGTCGTGGTCGCCCACCCCGAGGAGTGGCACGTGCTGCAGCGCGTGTTCAGCGAGGACTGAGGCGTGCGCATCGGCATCGTCTGCCCCTACTCCTTCGACGTGCCCGGCGGCGTGCAGTTCCACGTCCGCGACCTCGCCGAGCACCTGCTCGGCCTCGGCCACCACGTGCGCGTCCTGGCCCCGGCCGACGACGAGTCCACGCTGCCGCCGTTCGCCGACCCCGGCGGCAGCGTCGTCGCCGTCCCCTACAACGGGTCCGTGGCCCGGCTGTCCTTCGGCCCCGTCACCGCGGCCCGGGTCCGGCGCTGGCTGGCCGAGGGCGCCTTCGACGTCCTGCACGTGCACGAACCGCTGTCCCCGAGCACCTCGCTGCTCGCGCTGTGGGCCGCGACCCCGGCCACCACCGGCCCGCTCGTGGCCACCTTCCACACCGCCAACCTGCGCTCACGGGCCATGCAGGCCGCCTTCCCGCTGCTGCGCCCGAGCCTGGAGAAGATCTCCGCCCGCATCGCCGTCAGCGAGGACGCCCGGCGCACCGTCGTCGAGCACGTCGGCGGGGACGCCGTCGTCGTGCCCAACGGCGTCGTCACCGGCGCCTTCGGGGACGCACCCCGCCGGCCGGAGTGGACCGGGACCCCCGAGCGGCCCGTCGTGGCGTTCGTCGGCCGGCTCGACGAACCGCGCAAGGGGCTGCCGCTGCTGTGCGAGGCCGTCCCGCTCGTGCGCGCCGCCGTCCCCGGCGCCCGCTTCCTCGTCGCCGGCCGCGGGGACGTCGCCGCCGCCCGCGAGCTGCTCGACCCCGCCGACCGCGGCGCCGTGGAGTTCCTCGGAGCCGTCGACGACCGGGCCAAGGAGTCCCTCCTGGCCAGCGCCGACGTCTACCTCGCCCCGCACACCGGCGGGGAGAGCTTCGGGATCGTCCTGGTCGAGGCCATGGCCGCCGGGGTCGCCGTCGTGGCCGCCGACCTCGGCGCCTTCCGCCGCGTGCTCGGCGACGGCGCGCACGGGGCGCTGTTCGGCGTCGGCGACGCCACCGCCGCCGCGCGCGCGGTGCTCGCGCTGCTGGCCGACCCGGCCCGGCGCGCGGCGCTCGCGGCCGCCGGGCAGGCCGCCGCCGCGCGCTACGACTGGTCCGTCGTGGCCGGGGAGGTCCTGCGGGTCTACGAGACGGTCGTGGGCCACCACGGGGCCGGCGGGGGGCGCGCGTGAGCGCCGTGACCTGGGCCCTCACCGTCCTGCTCGTGCTCGCCGCGCTCGCGGGCTGGCTGTCGGCCACGGCCCAGCGCGTGGACCGGCTGCACCGGCGGGTGGAGACGAGCCGGGCCGCCCTCGACGCCGAGCTGACGCGCCGGGCCAGCGCCGCGCTGGAGTTCGCCCTGGAGAGCCCGGCCCACCTCGACCCCGCCTCGGCGCTGCTGCTGGCCGACGCGGCGACGACGAGCCTGGACGCACCCCGCACCCCGGCCGCCCTGCGGGAGGCCAACGACGCCGACGACGCCCACCGCTGGCGCGTGGAGTCGGACCTGACCCGCGCCCTGGCCGCGGCCCTGCCCCCGCGCGACGGCGCGGGGCTGGCCCGGGTGCTCGAGGCCACCCGCCGCGTCCAGCTCGCGCGGCGCTTCCACAACGACGCCGTCGTGCAGACGCGCCGGTTGCGGGGCAAGCGGATCGTGCGCTGGGCGCACCTGGCGGGACGGGCCCGGCTGCCGGAGACGGCCGACTTCCTCGACGGGGACGGCGAGGACACCGCCACCGGTCCCGGACCCGGTGTCGGGGCGGGTCCCGGGACGTAGGATGTCGCCCTCCTGACCGCCGTCCGACCGATCGCGAGGCACGCGCACGTGAGCAGTGAAGTGAGCACCGGGACCAGCACGGGGACCAGCAGCAACCCTGTCGTCGGCACGAGCCGCGTCAAGCGCGGCATGGCCGAGATGCTCAAGGGCGGCGTCATCATGGACGTCGTCACCGCCGAGCAGGCCCGCATCGCCGCCGACGCCGGCGCCGTCGCCGTCATGGCCCTGGAACGGGTCCCGGCCGACATCCGCGCGCAGGGCGGGGTCTCCCGGATGTCCGACCCCGACATGATCGACTCGATCGTCTCCGCGGTCTCGATCCCCGTCATGGCCAAGGCCCGCATCGGGCACTTCGTCGAGGCGCAGGTGCTGCAGTCCCTCGGCGTCGACTACATCGACGAGTCCGAGGTCCTGACCCCGGCCGACTACGCCCACCACATCGACAAGCACGCCTTCACCGTCCCCTTCGTCTGCGGGGCCACCAACCTCGGGGAGGCGTTGCGGCGCATCACCGAGGGCGCGGCGATGATCCGCTCCAAGGGCGAGGCCGGCACCGGTGACGTCTCCAACGCCGTGACGCACATGCGCACCATCCGCGCCGAGGTCAACCGGCTGCGGTCGATGTCCCCGGACGAGGTCTACGTGGCCGCCAAGGAGATGGCCGCCCCCTACGACCTCGTCAAGGAGGTCGCCGAGACCGGGACGCTGCCCGTCGTGCTGTTCACCGCCGGCGGCATCGCCACGCCGGCGGACGCGGCGATGATGATGCAGCTCGGCGCCGACGGCGTCTTCGTCGGCTCGGGCATCTTCAAGTCCGGCAACCCGGCCCAGCGCGCCGAGGCCATCGTCAAGGCCACGACCTTCCACGACGACCCCGACGTCATCGCCAAGGTCTCCCGCGGTCTGGGTGAGGCCATGGTCGGCCTGAACGTCGAGGCCATCCCCGAGCCGCACCGCCTGGCCCAGCGCGGCTGGTGACCGGTTCGGCGGAGCACGACCCGCTGGGCCCGGAGTGGGGTCACGGCCCCGGCGGGCTCCGGACCCGCGAGGCCTCCCGCGTCGTCCTGCTGGACGACGCGGGGCGCGTGCTGCTGCTGCGCGGGACCGACCCGGCCCGCCCGGGCACCGACTGGTGGTTCACCGTCGGGGGCGGCCGGGGGCCGGGGGAGGACGCGCGCACGGCGGTGGTCCGGGAACTGCACGAGGAGACCGGCCTCGACGTCGACCCGGCCACCCTCGACGGGCCGGTCTGGGCCCGGGTGGCCGACTTCCCGTTCCTCGGCCAGACCTGCCGGCAGACGGAGGAGTTCTTCGTCCACCGCGTCGCGGCGGGGTTCGAGCCCGACCGGGCGGGGTGGACGCCGCTGGAGCAGGCGTCGGTCTCGGAGTTCCGCTGGTGGGTGCCCGCCGAGCTCGCCGGGTCCGGCACGGTCTACTACCCCGAGGACCTGCCGCGGCTGCTCGCCGAGCTCCCGCCCGTGTGGGCGGGGGACCCGATCACCGTCGCCTGACGCCTCAGCCGTCGCTGCCGGTGTCGCCGCCGGTGTCGGCGCGGGCGTTGTAGACGACCGCGCCGGTGGCCGCGACGTGCGTCGCGTACGCGCGGTAGACCTCCAGCGCCTCCTCCCGCAGGACGTCGGTGACGACGTCGATCCCGCGGGCCTGGAACTGCTCGGCCCAGTCCTCGCGGACCGGGCCCTCGTCGAACCCGGTGATCTCCTCCAGCTCCGGCCCGGACCCGGCGACCACGAGGGTGCGCACCCCCGACCACAGGGTCGCGCCGTAGCACTGGGCGCACGGGCGCCAGTTGACGACGAGCTCGCGGCGGGCGCCGCCCGCGCCGAGGTCCCACGACCCGGTGCCGACCTGGGCCAGGCCCAGGGCGGTGACCTCGGCGTGGCCCGAGGAGATCCCCGTGGACAGGACGACGTTGACGCCGACGGAGACCAGCTCACCGCTGTCGGTGTCGACGACCACCGCCGCGAACGGGCCCCCGTCGCCCTCGCGGAAGTTGCGCCCGGCGAGGCGGTGGACCAGGGCCATCCGGTCCTGGCGGGTCGCCAGCACGGCGGGGACGTCGGCCAGTTCCTCCTCCACCCAGGCGGGCAGGGAGATCGTGAAGGAGCGGGCGAGGTCCGCGGGGACGGGCATGGTGGTCGACCCTCCGGTGGTCCGGTGTTCCGTGACGTGGTCCCGCGGATGCTAGGGCAACCGCCCCCGGCGCGGGCCCTACGCTGCCCCGGTGAGCAGCACCACCCCCACGATCGGCGTCCTGGCCCTGCAGGGCGACGTCCGCGAGCACGTCGCCGCCCTGGAGTCCGGGGGCGGGCGGGCCGTCACCGTCCGCCGGCCCGCCGAGCTCGGCGCCGTCGACGGGCTCGTCCTGCCCGGCGGGGAGTCGACGACCATCGACCGGCTGCTGCGGGTCTTCGAGCTGCGCGAGCTGCTGCGCGAACGCATCGCCGGGGGTCTGCCCGTGTACGGCTCGTGCGCGGGGATGATCCTGCTGGCCGACCGGCTGCTCGACGGCGCGCACGACCAGCAGACCCTCGGTGGCCTCGACGTCACCGTGCGGCGCAACGCCTTCGGCCGGCAGGTGGACTCCTGGGAGGAGCACCTGCCGCTGGCCGGCATCACCGACGGCGGACCGCCGACCGACGCCGTGTTCATCCGCGCGCCCTGGGTCGAGGAGGCCGGGCCGGGCGTGCAGGTGCTCGGCCGGGTGGGCTCCGGGCCGGCCGCGGGTAGGATCGTCGCCGTGCGGCAGGGCGCTCTGCTGGCCACGGCGTTCCACCCGGAGATCACCGGGGACGACCGGGTGCACCGCCACTTCGTGGCGATGGTGCGCCAGCGGGACTGACGCGCACGGGATGTCGCACGACAGCGGAGCAGTTCAAGCGAGGCGGAGGGAACCACATGTCCGGCCACTCCAAGTGGGCGACGACGAAGCACAAGAAGGCCGTCGTCGACGCCAAGCGCGCCAAGAGCTTCGCTCGGCTCATCAAGAACATCGAGGTCGCGGCGCGCACCGGCGGCGGTGACCCGGCGGGCAACCCGACGCTCTACGACGCCATCCAGAAGGCGAAGAAGACCTCGGTGCCGGCCGACAACATCGACCGCGCCGTCAAGCGCGGCTCCGGGGCCGAGGCCGGTGGCGCCGACTGGCAGACGATCATGTACGAGGGCTACGGGCCCAACGGCGTCGCGCTGCTCGTGGAGTGCCTGACGGACAACAAGAACCGGGCCGCCATGGAGGTCCGCACCGCGATGACCCGCAACGGCGGCTCGATGGCCGACCCGGGCAGCGTCGCGTACATGTTCAGCCGCAAGGGCCTGGTCGTCATCGGCAAGGAGGGCACCGACCTCAGCGAGGACGACGTCCTGCTCGCGGTCCTGGAGGCCGGCGCCGAGGAGGTCACCGACCAGGGCGACACCTTCGAGGTCGTCTGCGAGGCCACCGACCTCGTGGCCGTGCGCGAGGCGCTGCAGGCCGCGGGCATCGACTACGACTCCGCGGAGAACAGCTTCGTGCCCAGCGTGCAGGTGCCGCTGGACGCCGAGGGCGCCACCAAGGTGTTCAAGCTCGTCGACGCCCTCGACGACTGCGACGACGTGCAGAACGTCTTCGCCAACTACGACGTGTCCGACGACGTCATGGCCGCCCTCGAGGACGCCTGACCCCCGCCTGACCCCCGCCTGACACACCGGGTCACCGCCCCTCAGACCCCCACGACCGCCCCGTGCCATCGTGGGGGTCGTGCGCGTGCTGGCGGTGGACCCGGGCCTGACCCGGTGCGGGATCGGGGTGGTCGACGCCGTCCGCACCGGTCGCCGGGCCGCGATGGTCGGCGTCGGCGTCGTGCGCACCCCCGCCACCGACCCCGTCGAGGCCCGGCTGCTCGCCATCAGCGAGGGCCTGGAGACCTGGCTGGACACCCACCGCCCCGACGTCGTCGCCGTCGAGCGCGTCTTCGCCCAGGCCAACGTCCGCTCGGTCATGGGCACCGCGCAGGCCGCCGGGCTCGTCCTCGTGGCCGCCGCCCGCCGCGGCCTGCCGGTCGCGATGCACACCCCCAGCGAGGTCAAGGCCGCGGTCACGGGGGACGGCCGGGCCGGCAAGGAGCAGGTGACGACGATGGTCACCCGCATCCTCGGCCTGGACAGCCCCCCGCGACCGGCCGACGCCGCCGACGCCCTGGCCCTGGCGCTGTGCCACCTGTGGCGCGGCGGGGCGAGCACCCGGCTGGAGGCCGCCGCGCACTCCGCGCTCGTGACGGGGCGGCGCAACGCCTACGCCGAGGCCGAAGCTCAGGCCAGGCGCTCGCGCAGGAACGTCGTCGTGCGCTCCCAGGCCAGCTCGGCGGACTCGCGCCGGTAGTTCGGCCGCTCGTCGTTGTAGAAGGCGTGCGGTGCGGGGTACTCGTGCAGCGTCACGTCCACCCCGGCCTGCTCGCGGATCCGCTGCGCGGTGGCGCGGACGGCCTCCAGCGGCACCGACGTGTCCTCCTGGCCGTAGTGGCCGAGCACGGCCGCGCGCAGGCCGGAGAAGTCGGTGTCCCCACCCGGCAGGCCGTACCAGGGCACGGCCGCCCCGACCCGCTCGCCCTGCTGGGCCGCCAGGCGCAGCACGAAGCCGCCGCCCATGCAGAACCCCACCGCGCCCACGCTCGAGGACGTGACCTCGGGCCGGTCCAGCAGGTACGTCACGGCGCCGGCGAGGTCCTGGGCGGCCCGCTCGGCCGGCAGGTCCGTCATGAGCTGGGCGGCCTCGGCGGAGTCGTGGGTCGTGCGGCCGCCGTAGAGGTCGGGGGCCAGCGCGACGAACCCCTCGCGGGCGAAGCGGTCGACGATGGCGGCGATGTGGTCGGTCAGGCCCCACCACTCCTGGATGACGATGACCCCGGGCCCGCTGCCGGACTCGGGCACGCGCAGGTAGCCGTGCGCGTGACCGGACTCCGTGGCGCTGTCGAAGGTGACGTTCTGACGGGCGTTGCCGTCCTGGCCGGTGCTCTGCTCGTGGCTCACGGGAGCACTCTGCCCCGGCGTGCCGGGTCCGTCGTGTCGGAGGGGGCGTCTAGCCTCTCGTACAAACGTTCGTCTGCTGGTCTGGAGGTCGTGTGATCGCGTCGGTGCGCGGGCGGGTGCTCGCGGTGCGGCTGGACTCGGCGGTCGTCGAGGTGGGCGGGGTCGGCATGTTCGTCCTGGCCGCCCCCGCGACGCTGGCGGGGCTGCGGGTGGGGGAGGAGGCGCTGCTGCACACCACGCTCGTGGTGCGCGAGGACTCCCTGACCCTGTTCGGCTTCGCCGACGCCGACGAGAAGGAGGTCTTCGAGATCGTCCAGACCGCCTCGGGGGTGGGACCGAAGATGGCGCTGGCGATGCTCGCCGTGCACCGCCCCGACGGGATCCGCACCGCCGTCGCCGCCGACGACCACGCCGCCCTCGTCCGGGTGCCCGGCATCGGCAAGAAGACGGCCCAGCGCATCTGCCTGGAACTGGGCGACCGCCTCGGCCCGCCCGCCGGTGCCCCGGCCCCCGTTCCCGCCGCGGGCGGGGACCCGCGCAAGGACCAGGTCGTCGAGGCGCTCGTCGGCCTGGGGTACCCGGCCAAGCAGGCCGGGGACGCGGTCGACGCCGTGCTGGCCGACCACCCCGACGCCGCAGCCGCGGACGCCGACGTGCCGGGCACCCTGCGCGCGGCCCTGCGCCACCTGTCGGGCCGCGGATGAACGAGCGGCTGGTGACCACGGGGGCCGACGAGCGGGAACGGGCCGCCGAGTCCGCCCTGCGCCCGCACGGCCTGGAGGAGTTCGTCGGGCAGAAGGTCGTGCGCGAGCAGCTCTCCCTCGTCCTGGACGCCGCCAAGGCGCGCCAGGCCCCCAGCGACCACGTCCTGTTCTCCGGCCCGCCCGGGCTGGGCAAGACGACCCTGGCGATGATCGTCGCCTCGGAGATGGGCGCCCCGCTGCGCCAGTCCAGCGGCCCGGCCATCCAGCACGCCGGCGACCTCGCGGCCGTCCTCAGCTCCCTGGACGAGGGCGAGGTGCTCTTCCTCGACGAGATCCACCGGATGGCGCGCCCGGCCGAGGAGATGCTCTACATCGCGATGGAGGACTTCCGCGTCGACGTCGTCGTCGGCAAGGGGGCCGGGGCCACCGCGATCCCGCTGGAGCTGCCGAAGTTCACCCTCGTGGGGGCCACGACGCGCGCCGGCCTGCTGCCGGCCCCGCTGCGCGACCGGTTCGGCTTCACCGGGTACCTGGACTTCTACACCCCCGAGGAGCTCGTGCAGGTGCTGCGCCGCAGCGCCTCCCTGCTCGGCGTGCAGCTCACGGCCGAGGGCGCCGCGGAGATCGGCGGGCGCTCGCGGGGCACCCCGCGCATCGCGAACCGGCTGCTGCGGCGCGTGCGGGACTGGGCGCAGGTGCGCGGGTCCGGGATCGTCGACCGCAGCGCGGCGCGCGCGGCGCTGGAGGTCTACGAGGTCGACGAGCGCGGGCTGGACCGGCTGGACCGGGCGGTCCTGGACGCGCTGTGCCGCCGCTTCGGCGGCGGGCCCGTGGGCCTGTCGACGCTGGCCGTCGTCGTGGGGGAGGAGGCCGAGACGGTCGAGACCGTGGCCGAGCCGTTCCTCGTGCGCGAGGGGCTGCTGGGCCGCACCCCGCGCGGTCGGATCGCGCTGCCCGACACGTGGGGCCACCTGGGGCTGACCCCGCCGCGCGACGCGCCCGCCGGGGCGGCCTGGCAGCTCGGCCCGGAGGACGGGTCGGACGAGGGTCCGCAGGACGCTCCCGGCGGTTCCGGGGCGCAAGGGCCGACCGGGTGAACCTCTAGACTGCCCGGGCGAGTCGGTCCCGCGCCGCGCTCCTGCCCCGTCCCGCGGAACCCGGCAGGGGCCCGTGGCGTTGGGTCGGCCGAGTCGGCACAGGGCCGACGCAGGTGCCGGTGAGTCGTCGATCCCGCCGGTGCGGAGAGGGTGTGTCGTGGACGGTTCGTTGTTCTTCCTGCTCATCATGGCGGCGCTGCTGGTCTTCATGTTCAGCCGCACCCGCAAGCAGCAGAAGGCCCAGCAGCAGATGCAGAACAGCATCGGGCCCGGCGCGGAGGTCATGACGACGTCGGGGATGTTCGGGACGGTCGTCGAGCGCACGGACGAGCACGTCGTCATCGAGATCGCCCCGGGCCTGCAGACCCGGTGGACCCCGCGCGCCGTGGCGCGCGTGGTGACCCCGGTGGCCCCCGTGCAGGACGGGCCGCTGGACGACGCCGACCGCGCGCCGGACTCCCTGGAGGGGCTGGACCTCACCAAGCGGGACGGGGACGCGCCCGGCGACGGGACCACGGGCGGTACCCCCCGTTCATAGCGACTACTGGTATGACAGCAGTCGTCCACGAGCAGTGACAAGCTTGCGCTGACCGGGTGGCACTCCCGCCACCCGGTCGGTGCCTGTCCCGAGGTGTTGAGTGTCCAACGACCGGCCCACCGGCCCCCCACGCGTGCGCCGCGGCGCACCGATCCGTCGATCCCACCCCGGCCGCACCCTGGTGGCCCTGGTGCTCGTCGTCGTCGCGGTCTTCGCGGCGGTGGGAGCCGGTTCGATCTGGAGCTCGGCGCGCTGGGCGCCCGGGCTGGCCCTCGACCTCGAAGGCGGCACGCAGGTCGTCCTGACCCCGCGGTCGGTCTCCGGCGGGGAGGTCCCCGCCGACCAGGTGCAGCGGGCCGCCGAGATCATCCGCCAGCGCGTCGACGCCACGGGCCTGTCCGAGACCGAGGTCCAGGTCCAGGGCGGGCAGAACATCTCCGTGTCCATCCCCGGGGAGGCCACGCGCCAGCAGCTCGACCTCATCTCGCAGTCGGCGCAGCTGCGCATGCGCGTCGTCCTGTTCGCCCAGCCGGCTCAGCCCGCCGCGCCGCCCGCGCCCGCACCCAGCGCCGAGCCCTCGGGCGAGGCCACCCCGGGTGAGGGGGCTCCGGCGACGCCCACGGGGGAGGCGGGCGACCCCGCCGCGACCCCGGCCCCGACCCAGAGCGCCGACGGTGCCGCCGCCCCGGCCGCGCTGCGGGCCGCGACGACACCCCCGGTTGAGCCCCCGGCCGAACCCCCGGCCGAGGCGCCCGCCACGACGACCCCGCCCAGCCTGGCCGACATCGCCACGCCCACCCCGACGCCCGGTCCGGGGCAGCCGACCGGGACACCCTCGCCCGCACCGACGGACGCCAGCGACCAGGCGTGGCTGTCGATCCCCGACCTGGAGCAGCGGTTCGCCGCGCTCGACTGCTCCGACCCCGCCCAGCGCTCCGGCGGCATCGTCGACGACCCGACGAAGCCGCTCGTGACGTGCGACCAGGACGGGACGTACAAGTACGTCCTGGGCCCGGCCGAGCTGGAGGGCACCGACCTCGTCAGCGCCACCGCCGCGCAGGCGACGAACAACCAGGGCTTCACCACCGGCGCGTGGGTCGTCCGCCTGCAGTTCGACGCCGACGGCGCCGACCGGTTCTCGGCGCTGACCACCCGCATCTCCACGCTGGAACCGCCGCGCAACCAGTTCGCCGCGGTCCTCGACGGCCTCGTCGTGACCGCCCCGACCGTCGGCCAGCGCTTCGGGGCCGACGTCGACATTGAGGGCAACTTCACCCAGGCCTCGGCCGACGCCCTGGCCCAGCAGCTCCAGTTCGGTGCGCTGCCGGTGTCGTTCACCGTCCAGACCGAGGACCAGATCTCGGCCACGCTGGGCTCGGACCAGCTCCGCAACGGCCTCATCGCCGGTGTCGTCGGCCTGGCGCTCGTCGTGGCGTACATGCTCGTGCAGTACCGGGCCCTGGGCCTGGTGACGATCGCGAGCCTGGCCATCGCCGCGGCCCTGACCTACGGGGTGCTGCTCCTGCTGAGCTGGCTGCAGGGCTACCGCCTCAGCCTGGCCGGGGTGGCCGGGCTCATCGTGGCCATCGGGGTCACCGCCGACTCCTTCATCCTCTTCTTCGAGCGCGTGCGCGACGAGATCCGGGACGGGCGCGTCCTGTCCTCGGCCGTCGAGGCCGGCTGGCACCGCGCCCGGCGCACGATCCTCGTCTCCGACGCCGTCAGCCTGCTGTCGGCCGTCGTGCTCTACGTCCTCGCGGTCGGCAACGTCCGCGGGTTCGCGTACACCCTCGGGATCACGACGATCATCGACCTCGTCGTCGTCGTGCTCTTCACCCACCCGGCCGTCGCCGTCCTGGCCCGCACGAAGTTCTTCGGCGGGGGCCACAAGTGGTCCGGGTTCGACCCCGAGCACCTCGGGTCGGTCGTGGCCCGGCACGCCCTGCACCACGGCGAGCGCCGCCCGACCGTGGCCGAGCGGCGCCGGGCCGAGCGCGAGGCCGAACGTGAGGCCGAACGAGAGAAGGCCCGCAGCGGCGGGGGGACGGGCGAGAACGCCCGCGACGACCGGGACGACGCGAACGGGGACGAGTCCTGATGGGCATGGCACAACTGGGCAACCGGCTCTACACCGGGGAGTCCTCCGTCGACTTCGTCGGGCGCCGCAAGCTGTGGTTCCTCATCGCCGCGGCCCTCGTGCTGGTCTCGGCGGTGCTGCTGTGGAAGCCGGGGCTCTCCTTCGGCATCGAGTTCGAGGGCGGCTCGGAGTTCCGCGTCAGCGGCTCGTCGAACCAGGACGCCGCCCGGCAGGCCGTCGAGGCCGTCCTGCCCGGGGCGGTCCCGACCGTGACCAGCGTCGGGCAGGACGGGGTGCGCGTGCAGACCGAGGCGCTGTCCTCCGGTCAGCTCGACGCGATCAAGGGGGAGCTGGTCCAGCGGCTGGACGTCCCGGCGAGCGAGGTGACCTCCTCGAGCATCGGCCCGAGCTGGGGGGCGGACGTGACGAACAAGGCCCTCACCGGCCTGGTCGTCTTCCTCGTCCTGGTCTCGGCGGTCATGGCCGTGTACTTCCGCGCCTGGACGATGGCCCTGGCCTCCCTCGTCGCCCTGTTCCACGACCTCGTCATCACCGCGGGGGTGTACGCCGCCGTCGGGTTCGAGGTGACGCCGGCCTCGGTCATCGGGTTCCTCACCATCCTGGGGTACTCGCTGTACGACACCGTCGTGGTCTTCGACAAGGTCCGCGAGAACACCACCGAGGCGTTCCTCAAGAAGGACCGGACGTTCTCCGAGGCGGCCAACCTCGCGGTCAACCAGACGGTCGTCCGGTCGGTGAACACCACGGTGGTCGCCCTGCTGCCGGTGGCGGCGATCCTGTTCATCGGGGACCTGCTGCTCGGGGCCGGGACGCTGCGCGACATCAGCCTGGCGCTGTTCGTCGGGATGCTCGTGGGGGCCTACTCCTCGATCTTCGTGGCCACGCCGCTGCTCGTCGTGCTGCGCCGCCGCGAGGCGCGGGTGCAGGCGCTGGACGCGGAGGTCACCGCACGCCGGGCCGCCGACCCCGTCGCGGCGCAGGAGGCGCAGGCGTGAGGCTGAGCGTCCCCGGCCACGCGTCCGCCCTCGTCCTCGCCGGGTTCCGCGACGTCCCGGACTTCCCCGAGCCCGGGGTGGTGTTCAAGGACATCACCCCGCTGCTGGCCGACCCGGTGGCCTTCGGTGCCGTGACGGCGGTCCTGGCCGACCTGGCCGCCGCGACGGGCGCGGACGCCGTGGCCGGCATCGAGGCCCGCGGGTTCATGCTCGCCGCCCCGGCGGCCGAGCGGGCCGGTGCCGGGTTCTGGCCCGTGCGCAAGGCGGGCAAGCTGCCCCCGCCGGTGCTGCGCCGCGACTACGACCTGGAGTACGGCAGCGCCTCGCTGGAGCTGGCGGCCTCGGCGGTCCGACCGGGGGCCCGGGTGCTCGTCGTGGACGACGTCCTGGCCACCGGGGGCACCGCCCGCGCCGCGTGCGAGCTGCTGGAGGAGGGCGGCGCGGAGGTGGTGGGCCTGGTCGTGCTGCTCGAGCTCGCCTTCCTCAGTGGCCGGGCGCGGCTGGGGGACCGGCCCGTCGTCGCGCTGCACGTGCAGGACTGAGACCGCCGGGCGCCCGGTGCGGCCGGGCGGCGCACGGTGGCTGCGCGCTCAACCTAGACTGGTCGTCCGGACGAGACGGAGGACGCCATGGCAGACGGCACGGACACCCACGTCACCCACGCCACGAGCGCCCCGGCCACGCCCGACGGAGCCCCGGCCACGCCCGACGGGGCATCGGCCACGCCGCAGACGCCGGCTGCCCCGAGCGCCTCGCCGGGCGCCGTCGTCCCCGCCCCGCAGCCGGCGCACCGGCCGGCCGGCGGGGCCCGCCCCAACGGCCCGGAGCGGCGCCGGGGCCAGGAGACCTACACGGGCCCGGTGACCGCCGGGCGGATGCTGTCCCGGCTGGCGCGCTTCGGCCAGCAGCGCCAGCAGACCGTCTCCCCGGTCCTGGAACCGCTGCTGCGCACGGTCCGCGCCACCCACCCCAAGGCCGACCTGTCGGTGGTGGAGAAGGCCTTCGAGCGGGCCGAACGCGCCCACGACGGTCAGCGCCGCAAGAGCGGTGACCCGTACATCACCCACCCCGTCGCCGTCTCGACCATCCTGGCCGAGCTCGGCATGACGCCCTCGACCCTGGCCGCCGCCCTCCTGCACGACACCGTCGAGGACACCGACTACACGCTGCAGACCCTGCGCGCGGACTTCGGGGACGAGATCGCGCTGCTCGTCGACGGCGTCACCAAGCTCGACAAGGTCACCTACGGCGACGCCGCCCAGGCCGAGACCGTCCGCAAGATGGTCGTGGCGATGGCCAAGGACATCCGCGTCCTAGTCATCAAGCTGGCCGACCGGCTGCACAACGCCCGCACGTGGCGGTACGTCTCGGCGAGCTCGGCGGAGAAGAAGGCCCGCGAGACCCTGGAGATCTACGCCCCGCTGGCCCACCGGCTCGGGATGAACACCATCAAGTGGGAGCTGGAGGACCTGTCGTTCGCGACGGTCTACCCCAAGGTGTTCGACGAGATCGTGCGGCTGGTCGCCGACCGGGCCCCGGCCCGGGAGGAGTACCTGCAGGGGGTGCGCGCCCAGATCGAGGACGACCTCAAGGACGCGCGGGTCAAGGCGACCGTCACGGGCCGGCCCAAGCACTACTACTCGATCTACCAGAAGATGATCGTGCGCGGGCGCGACTTCGCGGAGATCTACGACCTCGTGGGGGTGCGCGTCCTCGTCGCCTCCGTCCGCGACTGCTACGCCGTCCTCGGTGCGCTGCACGCGCGCTGGAACCCGGTCCCGGGCCGGTTCAAGGACTACATCGCGATGCCCAAGTTCAACATGTACCAGTCGTTGCACACGACGGTCATCGGGCCCGAGGGCAAGCCCGTCGAGATCCAGATCCGCACCTACACGATGCACCAGCGCGCCGAGTACGGCGTCGCGGCGCACTGGAAGTACAAGGACGACCCGAACGCGGTGGCGGCCGGCACCCGCCCGCAGACGGAGATGGACTGGCTGAAGTCGGTCGTGGACTGGCAGCGCGAGTCGGCCACGGGGGACTTCCTCGACGACCTGCGCTGGGAGATCGGTGCCAACCAGGTCTTCGTGTTCACGCCCAAGGGGGACGTCCAGCAGCTGCCGTCGGGCTCGACCCCGGTCGACTTCGCCTACGCCGTGCACACCGAGGTCGGTCACCGCACGATGGGCGCGCGCGTCAACGGCCGCCTCGTCCCGCTGGACTCCACCCTCGACAACGGCGACCTCGTCGAGGTGTTCACCTCCAAGGCCGACGGTGCCGCGCCCAGCCGCGACTGGCTGACCTTCGTCAAGAGCCCCCGGGCCCGCAACAAGATCAAGCAGCACTTCTCCAAGGAGCGCCGCGAGGAGGCCATCGAGGAGGGCAAGGACGAGATCGCGCGGGCCATGCGCAAGCAGCACCTGCCGCTGCAGCGCCTGCTCTCGCACGACTCCCTCCTCGTGGTGGCCCGCGAGCTGAACCACCCCGACGTCTCCTCCCTGTACGCGGCGGTGGGGGAGCGGCACGTCTCGGCCCAGCACGTCGTGGACAAGCTCATCGCGGCCGTCGGCGGGGAGGCCGCCGTCGAGGAGGACCTGGCCGAGGCCACCACCCCGGGCCGGGGCCGGCCCAGCCGCAGCAGCGGTGAGGCCGGTGTCGTGGTCGCCGGCACCGAGGACGTGTGGGTCAAGCTCGCCAAGTGCTGCACGCCGGTGCCGAACGACCCGATCGTGGGTTTCGTCACCCGGGGCGCCGGGGTCTCGGTGCACCGCGACGACTGCGAGAACGTCGTGACGTTGCGCCAGGAACCCGAGCGCATCGTCGACGTGCAGTGGGCCTCGGCCATGCCGACGGGGCAGACGCGCCTGTTCCTCGTGCAGATCCAGGTCGAGGCGCTGGACCGGGCCCGGCTGCTCTCGGACGTCACGCGGGTCCTGTCGGACAACCACGTGAACATCCTGTCGGCGACGGTGAGCACGAGCCGGGACCGGGTGGCCCTGTCGAAGTTCTCCTTCGAGATGGCCGAGCCGAGCCACCTGAACCAGGTGCTCGGCGCAGTCCGCCGCGTCGACGGGGTCTTCGACGCCTACCGCGTCACGGCGACCCGGCCGCAGAAGGGCTGAGGTCCCGCGCGCTGCGCGGCGGTGACACGGTCGCGCTGCGCGGCAACGACAACGCCCGGCGCGCCACCCGCACCCCGGTGCGCCCGTGGGCGGCGGCGCTGGCGCGGGCGACCGACCCCGGGTCCAGCAGCCCCGCCGCGCTCAGCGCCGCCCGCCACCGCGGCGCGCGGTGCGGCTGGACGGCGGCGGCCTCCAGCAGGGCCCGGGCCGGGGCGCTGACCCGCAGCGCACCGAGTTCCACGACGTCGCCGGCCAGCGGGCGCACCCGGCTGGGCAGCACGGTGACGCCGCCGACCGGGCCGCCCGGTCCGCGCCCGGCGACCTGCACGTGCGAGGGCGCGGTCAGGGGGTGCCCCAGGTGCACCCACAGGGCCGCGACCCCGAGCACGACCACGTCGGCCGGCAGAAGCAGGGCCAGCGCCCGGGCGCGCAGCGCCGCGTCCGGTGCGACGTCGCCGGCCACCAGGACGTCACCGACGACCCGGCGCACCGCGCCCTGGCGCAGCTCGGCCTCCCACGACTCCGCCGCCGGCGGTCGCCAGGGCACGCCGGGGTCGAGGGGGGTGCCGCGGGTGAGGACGGCGGTCAGCCAGGGGGTGCGCACGCGGTCAGCTCAGCACCTGCGGCCCGCACGCACGGGACCCCCGCCCACGGCTGTGGACGGGGGTCCCGGGTGCGGTGACGCTGCGGTGACGGTGCGATGACGGTGCGGCGGCGTGCGGTCAGCGCACGTCGCGCAGCGTGGCCTGGGCGGCGTCGAGCCAGGCCCGGCGGGCCCGCAGGGCCTCCTCGGCGCGCGCGAGCGCCCGCGCGTCCCCGGAGGCGCGGGCCTTCTCGACGTCGGCCTCCAGGTCGCGGATGGCGCTCTCGAGCTGGCTGGCCAGCCCGCCGGCACGGGCCTGCGCCTCGGGGTTGCCGCGCGACCAGCGGGCCTGCTCGGCCTCGCGCACGGCCGTCTCGACGGCGCGCAGCCGGCCCTCGACCCGGCCGAGGTCGCCGCGGGGCACCTTGCCGGCGGCCTCCCAGCGGTCCTGGATGCCACCCAGGGCCTTCTTGGCCGCGGTGAGGTCCTTGATCGGCAGCAGGGCCTCGGCCTCGACGAGCAGTTGCTCCTTGACGACGAGGTTGTCCTTGAACTCCTCGTCGACCGCGTCGTTGGCGGACGTGCGGGCGGCGAAGAACACGTCCTGGGCGGCGCGGAAGCGTTCCCACAGGGCGTCGTCGTCCTTGCGGCCCAGCCGGCCGGCCGCCTTCCAGCGGTCCATCAGCGCCCGGTAGGCGTTCGTCGTGCCGCGCCAGTCCGTCGAGGTCGACAGCGCCTCGGCCTCGGTGACGAGCTTCTCCTTCTCGGAGCGGATGGAGTTGCGCTGCTCGCCGAGGGCGGCGAAGTGGTGGCGGCGCATCTTGTCGAAGGCGCTGCGCGCGTGGCTGAAGCGCTTCCACAGCTCGTCCTCGGACCGCTTGTCGAGGCGGCCCTCGCGCTGGGCGGTCTTCCAGTCCTCGAACAGGGTCCGCAGGCGCTCCCCGGAGGCCCGCCACTGCACCTTCTCCGGGTCCTGCCCGGCGATGCCCTCGGCCTCCTCCACGATGCTCACCCGGGCTGCGCGCAGCTCCTCGCGGTGCGCGGCGCGGGCCCGGTCGGCGGCGGCGCGGGCCTCGTCGGCGACGGTGGCCAGGGCCTCCACGCGGGCCGTCAGGGCGTCCAGGTCCCCGACGGCGCGGGTCTCGGCCAGCGCGGTGCGCAGCCCGGTGACCCCCGCGACGATGTCCTTGCCCCCGAGCTCGGTGCCGCGCAGGCGCTGCTCGAACAGGTCGACCTGGGCGACGAGCTCCTCGTACTTGCGCACGAAGTAGGCCACGGCCTCCTCGGGCGTGGCGTCGGGGTAGGCCCCGACCTCGTGCTCGCCGTCGGCGCGACGCACCCAGACCGTGCCGTTCTCGTCGACGCGGCCGAACGCCGCGGCGGCCTCGCGGTCGACGTGGGTGGGGTGCAGGACCTCGGCGGACTCGGCCGCGACGGGGGCCGGGGCAGCCGGCGGGGCGACCGGACGGGGGGTGGGCCGGACCGCGCCGGGCGTGGGCCGCGGCGCGGGGGCGCTGTCCGGTTCCGTGGCCGGTTCCGCAGCCGGTTCCGCAGCCGGTTCCTCCTGGGCCGCCGGCTCCGCGGGCTGCCCCTCGGCCGCGTCCGCGGCGGGGGCCTGCTCGGAGGCCTGCTCGGGGGCCGGCGCGGACGACTGCTCGGGCGTCTGCTCGGGCGTCTGCTCGGGCGTCGCGTCCTGCGCGTCGGGGGTGGTCGGGGTGGTCTGGGGGGTGTCCGCCACGTCCTGGGGGGACGCCGGCTCCTGGGGCTGCTCGGTCACCTGCCTCATTCTAGGTCCCCAGCCCCCCGGACGGCACGGGCCGTGACCGCGAGCCGCACCGCGGTCGCGGCCGGTCACTACGCTGTCCACGTGATCGTCGACCGGATCGAGGCGTCCGTCTTCGGGACGAACTGCTACGTGCTGGCGCCCCAGGCCGGTGCCGAGTGCGTCGTCGTCGACCCCGGCGTGGGCGTCGCCGACCGGCTGGCGGAGGTGCTGCGGCGCCGCCGCCTCAAGCCCGTGGCCGTGCTCCTGACCCACGGGCACGTCGACCACACGTGGCCGCTGACCCCGGTGTGCGGGGCCCACGGCCTCGCCGCGACCATCCACGCCGACGACGCCCACCGGCTGCGCGACCCGCTGGCCGGGCTGGGCGGTCCGCTGCGGGCGGCGCTGGAGGCCACGACGGGGCCGGTGGCGTGGCGCGAGCCCGAGGAGGTCGTCACCGTCGAGGACGCCCAGCGCTGGTCCGGGGCGGGGCTGGACCTGACGGTCGTGCACGCCCCCGGCCACACCGAGGGTTCGGTCCTGTTCGCCGTCGACCGGGCGCAGCAGGCCGACCTCGTCCTGTCCGGGGACGTCCTGTTCGCGGGGTCCATCGGGCGCACCGACCTGCCCGGCGGGGACCCGGTCGCCATGCGGCGCAGCCTGGTGGAGAAGGTCCTCACCCTCGACGACGCGGTCGACGTGCTGCCCGGGCACGGCCCGGCCACGACCGTCGGCCGCGAACGGGCGAGCAACCCGCACCTGCTCGCGCTGCGCTGAGCGCGCTCAGCCGTCCACGCGCACACCGAGGTGCGCGGCGAACAGCGGCGCCAGCTGCAGCAGCTGCGCCGAGGTGACCACCGCCCCGCGCAGGTCCCCGACCCCGTCGAGGCCGTCGGTGAGCTCGCTGGTGCGCAGGTCCACCGACCGCAGCCGGGCGCCGGTGACGTCGAGCCGGCCGATGCGGCAGCCGGCGAAGCGCACGCGGTCCAGGCGCGCCCCGGCGAGGTCGACGTCGCGCAGGTCCACGTCCTCGAAGGTGACGTCCACCAGCTCGGCCCCGCGCAGGTTCGCGTAGTCGAGGCGGCCCCCGCGCACCAGCACGCGCTGCCAGGACGCGGCCGACAGGTCCAGCGCGCCGACGCGGCAGTCCGTCACGACGACGTCGCGCCACGTGCCCGCCCGCCACGGGGCCTCGGTGGCCCCGAGCCCGCTCACCTCGCAGTCGACCACGCGGGCCCCGGCCAGCCGCAGGCCGTCGGCGCGCACCGAGCGCACGCGGCAACCCAGCAGCCGGGTGTCGCGGGCGTCGGCGCCGGACAGGTCCAGGTCGGCGGGGAACAGCTCGCCGTCGTGCGCGCCGCCGGGGTCGGGCGGGGCCGTGCGGCGGACGAGGTCGTCCTCGCGGGCCGGCAGGTCGGGCACGGGCAGGGCGGGGGCGTCCCGGGGCGTCGTCGGCACGGGCGGCAGCCTGGCACGGACGAGCCGCTCGGTGGGCCGTTCTGCGGGCCGTCCTGCGGGCCGTTCTGCGGGCCGGTCAGTGCACCACGACGTCCTCGGCGGCGAAGCCGAGCACCCGGGCCCGGCCGTCGGGCGCGGTGAGCACCCGCCCGCGGGCCACGACGACTCCGTGGTGCGGCGGCAGCACGCGGAAGCGCACCTCGCAGGGCAACCCGGTGGAGGCCGAGGAGCGCAGGGCGGAGGACACCGGTGCGCGGTCCTCCTCGTGCACCGTGCGCGCCAGCCACTGCGGCAGCGGGGCGTGGCCGGGCTGCGGCCCGAGCCCGTACAGCGTCCCGCTGCGCGCGTCCCAGGCGAGGGTGTCGGCCGTGGCGTCGTACTCCCAGGCGCCGGTCGCCTCGCTCGGCAGCGCCGCCGGGCCGCTGATCCGCAGGTCCACGAGCCGCCCGGCGGTGGGTAGGACCCCGGCGAGCCGGGCCCGCAGGGCGGGCGGGACCAGGTGCAGCGTCGCGCTCGAGCGGACGTCGGCCAGGACCCGCGCCAGGGCCTCGTACCCGAGCCCGTCGCCCTGGACCACCAGCCGCTCGTCGACCCCCTGCTGGTCGTCGACGGCGACGGCGTCGACGAGCACGGTCAGGACGGGGTCCGGGGCGTCGGGCAGCTCGTCGCCCCACAGCGCCTCCAGGGCCTCCTTGACCCGTTCGGCGCGTCGGCGCAGGTGGTGCTCACGACTCAGCGCGTCCGCCACCACCGACCCCCTCCACCGACGCCAGCGCGGGCGCCTCCTGCCGGTCGCCCCGACCACCGGGAAGGTCCAGCGGCAGCGCCTCCAGGGCAGTGAACCGTTCCCCACCTGCGGTGACAACCCCGTGGACGGCGCTGTCCGGCCGGTCGGGGGACACGGCCTGGTCACGTGACCGGTCCGCGACTGGTCAGGTGACCGCGATCCGCCCCGCCCGGGCCGCCCCGGCCCGGTCCCGTGCCCGCCCCGGTCGGGACCCTCACGGCCCGGTCCCGGTGTGCGACGATCCGGCCATGGCGGCGCCCCGACCCCGACGCAGCCCCGGCGCCACGCGCGCCGAGCTCATCGCGGCCACCGCCCGGGTCATGAGCCGGGAGGGCGTGGCCGCGACGACGACGCGCCGCATCGCCGAGGAGGCGGGCGTCCCCCTGGGGACCGTCCACTACTGGTTCTCCAGCAAGGACGCCCTGCTGCGCGAGGTCGCGGCCGTCCACCTCGAGGAGGTCCGCTCCGCCGGCCGGGACGCGCCGGTGGCCGGCGAGGTCGACGGCGACGGCGGCCGGGCCGCCGAGGAGGCGTTCGCCCGGCTGCGGGCGGCGCTGTCGGCCGAGGAGGCCTTCGACACCGGGCGCCGGCTGGCCCTGTACGAACTCACCACGTGGTCGCTGCGCACGCAGGGGCAGACCGGCACCGCCCGCGAGCAGTACCGGGCCATGCGCGCCGCCGCCCGGTCGCTGTGCGAGCCGTGGATGCGGGCCCACGGTCCGTCGGCGCCGGCCGCCGGGGCGGGGCAGGTCGACGAGCGACGGCTGGAGGCGCTGTCCGCCCTCGTCGTCGCGTTCTTCGACGGCCTGGCCCTCAGCGAGCTCGCCGACCCCGAGGGCACGCCCAGCGACGCGGTGCTGGAACTGTTCAGCGCCCTGATCGGTGCGTGGGTCGCGGACTCCCCGCCCGGCTGAGCCCGGCTGGACCGGGGTGGGGAGCCCGCGGTCCGGGTCAGAGGTGGTCGCCGGGTCAGAGGTGGTCGGCCCCCGCCCAGGTGCGGTGCCCCACGAGCGCCCCGGCGGCCCGCTGCGGGACCTGCGGCACCGGTGCGCCGAGCAGCCAGGCCTCCCGGGACAGCGGGTCCCCGGGGTCGGACCCGTCGTCGGCGGCCAGGACGGTCAGGACGGTGGGGGCGTACCAGGACACGACCGGGCCCAGCCCGGGTTCGCCCACGCCGAGCCCCAGGGCCAGGTGCCCGCCCGCGGACTCCCCCCACACCCCGACGCCGGACAGCGCCGGCAGCACCGACGTGAGGGGGTCCGGGCCCGGCCGGCGGCGAGCAGGTCGGGGACCGCCGGGACGTAGGGCGGTCGTTCCCCGAGGTGGTCGGTGGGCGCGCCCATCCGTGGAGGGAACCGCTCGAAACCCGCGCAGACCACGCCCAGGAGGCGGGAGGCCTCCTCGACCCGGTAGGCGTGGGCCAGCCCGGGGGGGCGAGACCGACGTCGCCCGTGCGCGGCAGCCGGGTCCGCTACCGGCCGCTGCCGGCCGCTGCGGTCCTGCACGAACAACCTGACCGTGCCGTCGAGCACGTGGAGCACCTCGTGCGTCCCGGCGTGGGAGCGGGTCGGGATGGCGTCCCCGGCGGGGTACTCGCTGGTGAACATCCCGAACTACCCCTCGGTCTCCTCCCCGCTGAGCAGGAGGGTGAACAGGTCCCCGCAGGGGTTGGCGTGCTCACCCTCGCCCCGGCTCGGGAAGAACGGGTCGGGACGCCCGGGCAGGTTTCCCGACCAGGCCGGGCGGCCGTCGGGGTCACGCAGGTACTGGAAGGTCACGTCGTTCTCCGGCCGTCCTGCGTCCGCCCCGTGCCCGGCGGACGCAGTCGGCGTAGACCGTGGCGGACGGTTTGGGGGTGCGGGTGAAGGTCTCGCGGTCGACGGCGACGAGCCCGAGCTTGGGGCCGTACCCGAAGATCCACTCGAAGTTGTCCAGCAGCGTCCAGTGGCAGTACCCCAGGACCGGGGTCCCGGCGTCGATCTCGGTGGCCAGCCGGTCCAGGGTCGCGGGCAGGAACGCGGCGCGCTGGGCGTCGTCGTCGGTCTGCAGGCCGTGCTCGGTGACCAGGACGGGAACCCCGGACACCTCGTGGGCGTAGCGGACGGCACCGGCCAGCGAGCCGGGGTCGATCACCGAACCCATCCCGTTGCGGGCCCCGTCCGGCACGACCTCCCCGTCCGGGCCGTGGAACAACGTCTCGTAGTTCTGGACGCCGACGAAGTCGTCCTCGCGCGCGACCCGCAGCCAGTGGTCGTAGACGGCGGCGCGGCGGGCGTCGCGGCGGGCCTCGCCCCCCGGCCGGGCCACCTCGTGCGCGACGGCCAGCGAGATCCCGACCGGCAGGTCGGCGCGACGCGCCTTGGCGGCGGCGCGGCCCGCGCGGTGGGCGATCGTGAACGCCTCGCGGAACTCGTCCTGGAACGCCGCGGGGATGACGTTGGAGGAGAAGTACCGCTCGGTCCCCGCGGCCCGGGCCGCCGCGGCCAGCATGTCCACCTTGAGCTGCTCGGCGGCCGGGGGCAGTTTACCGCCGGCCTGGAGCAGTTGTTCCAGGTTGGGCTCGTTGAGGGTGACCGCGGTGTGGATCCGGTCGCCGAACCGGGCCACGACGCGGTCGACCTGGTCGGCGAACCGGTCCGCGGCGTCGGGGGCCAGCCAGGACCCGGCCGCGGAGAACCAGTGCGGGGAGGTGAAGTGGTTGAAGGTCACGACGGGCGCCAGGCCGCGGGCCAGGGCGGCGTCGACCACCCGCTCGTAGTGGTCGAGGGCGGTGGTGGAGACCTCCCCCCGCGCGGGTTCGACCCGGGCCCACTCCACGGAGAACCGGTAGGCGTTCAGACCCATCCCAGCGGCGAGGTCGAGGTCCTCCTCGTACCGGTCGTAGCTGCGGCACGCCGGGCCGGACGGTTCCCGGAAGAGCGTGGGGTGGACGTTCTCCAGGAACCAGGTGTCGCCGGCGGTGTTGCCGCCCTCGGTCTGGTGCCCGGCGGTGGCGACACCCCACAGGAAACCCTCGGGGAACTCGGTCACGGTGCTTCTCCAGTCGGTCGGTGGTGGGTCAGCGGGCGCCGCGGACCAGCGAGATGACGAGACCGCCCAGGACGGCCGCGCAGGCGCCGGCGACGAACAGGGCGGCGTAGTTCCCCCCGCCCCCGATCGCCAGCAGGGCCGGGGCGAGCGCGGCCACGAAGGTCGAGGGCAGGTTGTCGGCGATCTTGAGGATTCCGAGGTCCTTGGCGGGGTTCTCGGGGTCGGGCAGGACCTGGGTGGCCAGCACGAGCTCCACGGCGAAGTACACACCCTGGCCGAGGCCGACGACCCCGCAGGCCACCACGTACTCGGCGAAGGTGGACGCCCGGGCGGCGAGCAGGAGCCCGGCGGCGAAGATCAGCGCTGCGGCGACGATGAAGGGCTTGCGGCGGCCGAGGCGGTCGCTGAGCTTGCCGACGGCCGGCGCGGCGAGCAGGGTGACGCCGGCGTTGACGACCACGGTCAGCAGGATCGCCACGCTCAGCCGGGCCGGTTCCACCTGCAGGTGCTGCATCAGGTAGAGCGCCAGGAAGATGTTCAGGGCGGCGACGCCGGAGAAGACGAGCATCCGGCTGGTGAAGACCCAGGTGAAGTCCGGGTGCTTGAGGGGGTTGACCCAGAACACCGACACGAACCGGCGCAGGTCGAACGCCGGGGGCGCGCTCTGCGGCCGGACGTCGCGCACCGCGACGGCCAGCAGCAGGGGGAAGACGACGGCGACCGCGGTGGGGATGCCCACCAGCGGAACCAGGTCGTCGCCGAACGGGACGGCGACGGCCATGCCCACGAGGGCGCCGAGGGGGGTGCCGATGCCGATCAGGGCCGCGGTGGGGCCACGGCGGTCGACGGGGAGCTGGTCGGCGACCAGCGCGATGCAGGTGACCGTCGCGCTGACGAACCCGAGGGTGATGAGCAGGTGGGCCGCGACGAAGGTCGGCAGGTCCGGGGCGGCCACGAGCAGGGCGCCGCCGGCGACGAAGGCGATCGCGGCCAGCAGCAGGAACGGTCGGCGGCGCCCCATCCGGGCGCGGGAGCGGTCGCTGAGCGTCCCCACCACGGGGAGGGCGATCAGGGTCAGGATCCCGGCGATGCTGGTGGACAGGGAGATGGTCGTGGCGGCCGTGCCGGCGTCGAGCTGGTTCGCCTTGAGGGGCAGCGTGAGCAGGGCCGCCGACATCTGGGCGGCACCTGCGCCGACGCAGGCGAGCAGCGCGAGCAGCGCGAAGCCCCGGGGGGGCTGGACCGCCGGTGGGCCGGGGTCGGGGAGTTCGGTGGGCAGGAGGGGCTGGGAGGGAACGGTCATGGTGGCTTCCTCACCGGTGTAGTGGCCGCCTGCGCGGCCGTGTTCGTCGTCGAACGCACACCCCGTCGTCGGGGTGCGGCGACGCTACCACGAAAACATGGAGGGGTAAATGTTTTTGTCGGGACCCTGCTACGGTGCCGGTGTGGCCGGACCCCGGGGTGAGTACCGCAAGAGCGCCGAGCGTCGCGCGCAGATCCTCGACGCCGCGTTCGACGTGTTCTCCCGCGACGGCTACACCGCCGGCTCCGTCAGCGAGATCGCCCGTGTCGTCGGGATCAGCCAGACGGGGGTCCTGCACCACTTCGCCGGAGGCAAACCCGCCCTCCTGCAAGCCGTCCTCGAACAGCGCGACGCCCGCGCCAAACTCCTCCTGGAGGGCCGCACCGGCCGGGACTTCCTCGCCGGCCTCGTCGAGATCTCCCGCACCCAGGAGTCCCGGCGCGGCCTGGTCCAGCTCTACCGCCGGCTGGCGACCGAGGCCGTCGACGCCAGTCACCCGGCCCACGACTACATCGCCGTCCGGTTCCGGCGCATCGTCGACGCGGTGACCGACGCCTTCGCCGAGGTCGCCGCCGAGGGCGGTCTGCGCCCCGGCCTCACCCCTCGCGCGGCCGCGCTGCGCGCCGTCGCCGTGACCGAGGGTCAGGAGGTGCTGTGGCTGCAGGGGTTCGAGATCGACCTTGCCGCCGACATCCGCTCCTTCCTCGACTCCCTCCTGCTCGAACCCCTCTGACCGACCCCGCCCCGCGGGGTCACCCCAGGAGCACGATGACCCCCACCGACCGTCCCGTGACCGACCGTCCCGTGACCGTCCGTCCCGTGACCGTCCGTCCCGTGACCGTCCGTCCCGTGACCGTCGAACACCACCGCGAACCCCTCGGCATCGGCACGTCCCGCCCCCGGCTGTCCTGGGTGGCCGAGACCGCTGAACTCGGCTGGCGGCAGACCGCCCACGAGATCGAGGTCACCTCCGGGGAGGGCACCCGCAGCACCGGCCGGGTGCCCTCGGCCGAGCAGGTCCTCGTCCCCTGGCCCGCCGAACCCCTCGGCAGCCGCGAACGGCGCACCGTGCGGGTGCGGGTCTGGGGTCCGGGCGGCGGGCCCTCGGCGTGGAGCGAGCCGACCGCGCTGGAGACCGGCCTGCTCGACCCCGCCCTGTGGACCGCCGCCCTCGTGGCCCCGGTGCTGCCCCCCGCCGGGACCGGCGGCGAACCGGCGGTGCTGCTGCGTGGGGAGGTCGACCTGCCCGGCGGTGTCCTCCGGGCCCGGGTCCGGGCCACCGCCCACGGGGTGATGACGCTGCGCCTCAACGGCTCCGCGGTCGGTGACGACGTCCTGCACCCCGGCTGGACCAGCTACGCCCACCGCCTGCGGTACCGCACCTGGGACGTGACCGACCTGGTCCGGCCGGGCCCGAACGTCCTGGGCGTCCAGCTCGCCGACGGCTGGTTCCGCGGCTACGTGGGCTTCGGCGGCCGCCGGGAGCTGTACGGCGACACCACCGCCGCCCTGGTCCAGCTGGAACTCGACCATGCCGACGGCTCGCGCACCGTCGTCGGCACCGACGGCACCTGGCGCTCCACACCCGGCCCCACCACCCGCGCCGACCTGCTCATGGGGGAGACGTACGACGCGGCGCGGGAGCTGCCCGGCTGGGACCTGCCCGGTTTCGACGACTCCGGCTGGGACCCCGTGCGGGTGCGCCCGCTGGACCCGGCGCTCCTGGTGGCCCCCGACGGGCCGCCGGTGCGCCGGACCGCGCTCCTGGACGTCGCCGAGGTCCTCACCACCCCCTCGGGCCGGACCGTCCTGGACTTCGGCCAGAACCTCGTCGGCCGGCTGCGGCTGGCCGTTCCCGCCGGGTCGGGCACGATCACGCTGCGGCACGCCGAGGTCCTGGAGGGCGGGGAACTGGGGACCCGGCCGCTGCGGGCGGCCCGGGCCACCGACGAGGTCGTCCTGGACGGGCGCGCGTTCACCTGGGAGCCGGAGTTCACCGTCCACGGGTTCCGGTACGCGGAGGTGGCGGGCTGGCCCGGGGAGTTCGACCCGTCCGCGGTGCAGGCCGTGGTCGTGCACACCGACCTGCGCCGGACGGGGGAGTTCGCGTGCGCCGACCCGCTGCTGGACCGCCTGCACGAGAACGTCGTGTGGAGCACGCGCGGGAACTTCCTCGACGTGCCCACCGACTGCCCGCAGCGCGACGAACGGCTGGGGTGGACCGGTGACCTCACGGTCTTCGCCCCCACGGCGGCGTTCCTGTACGACACCGGCGGCATGCTGACCGGCTGGCTGGCCGACCTGGCCGCCGACCAGTTCCCCGACGGCGACGTGCCCCTGTGGGTCCCGTGGAAGGAGGTCGACGAGGGGTTCCCCGACGTCGGTGCCGAGGCGGGCTGGGGGGACGCGGCGACCGTCGTGCCGTGGACGCTGTACGAGCGGTACGGCGACACCGGGTTGCTGGCCCGGCAGTGGGACTCCATGACCCGCTGGGTCGACGTCCTGGCCGCCCGCGCCGGGGCCGACCTGGACTTCCCCGCCGGGGGGGTGTCGCTGGGGGACTGGCTGGACGCCGCCGCCCCCGATGACCAGCCCTGGGCGGCCCGGCTGCCGTGGCAGGCCGTCGCGACGGCCTACCTGGCCCAGTCCGCCCGCATCCTGCGCGAGGCCGCCGTGGTCCTGGACCGGCCGGCGGACGCCGAGCGCTACGGCACGCTGTTCGACCGGGTCGCCCACCGGTTCCGCACCGAGTACGTCACCCCGAGCGGCCGGTCGGCGTTCGCCTCCCAGACCGCCTACGCCCTGGGGCTGCGCTTCGGCCTGCTCGCCCCCGGGCAGGTCGCCCACGCCGGGGACCTGCTCGCCGCCCAGGTCGCCGCCGACGGGTTCCGCATCGGCTCGGGGTTCCTGGGGACCCCGCACGTCTGCGACGCCCTCGCCGACGCCGGGCACGGCGAGACCGCCTGGGACCTGCTGCGGCAGCGGGAGTGCCCGTCGTGGCTGTACGCGGTGACGATGGGCGCGACGACGGTGTGGGAACGCTGGAACTCGATGCTGCCGGACGGGTCGATCAACCCCGGGGAGATGACCTCGTTCAACCACTACGCCTTCGGGGCCGTCGCCGACTTCCTGCACCGGCGGGTCGCGGGCCTGGCCCCGGCGGCCCCGGGGTACCGGGCGCTGCGCGTCGCCCCGCTGCCCACCCCCGGGCTGGCGTGGGCCCGGGCCGCCCACGAGACCCCGTACGGGCGCGCCGAGGTGTCCTGGACGCTGACCGGGACGCAGTTCGTCCTGGAGGTGGACGTCCCGCCCTCGGTCACCGCCGACGTGCACCTGCCCGACGGCTCACCCGTGCGCTCCGTCGTCTCCGGCCGGCACCGGTTCACCTGCCCGTTCCCCGGCGGGGGTTCCTGAGGGCCCGCCCGTCCCCGCGGCGGGCGGCCCGGACCGCCCGGGCAGGGCCAGCGCGGCCCCCAGGACGACGGCCGCGCACACGCCGAAGGCGCCCGGCAGGCCGATCCACCCGGCCAGGGCGCCGGTCGCGGAGGCCCCCAGGGCCTGCCCGGCGGTCAGGGCGGCGAGCACCACCTGGCCGGGGGCGAGGGCCAGGGTGGCGGTGGCCGTCAGCGCGACCGCGAGGACCCAGGAGCGGCGCAGCCCGAGCAGGCGCACCGCGTCCCCGCTGGCGGCGCCGAGGACGGCGGCCCCGCCCAGGAGCACCCACAGCGCCGCGCTCGTGCGGTCGGGCAGCCCCCCCGTGGTGGTGATGAGGTCGCGCCCGAAGGTCCACACGGCCGCGTTGCCCAGGCCCGCGACGGCCGCGGCCAGGACCGGGCGCACCATCGCCGCGCGCGCGGACCCCGGGGTGGCGTTCCCGGGGCCCGGGACCGCCGGGACCGCCGGGGAGGGTTCCGGGGTCCGCGCCGGCCAGGTGGCCGACCGGTCGGCGACGGCGGCGGTGAGCACGGCGGCCGCGGCGGCGGCGACCCACACCGGGCGCCATACCTGCGGGGCGGCCAGCACCGCCGCACCGGTGAGGGCGACCCCGACCCCGGTGCCGGCGTTGACCACGGCCTGGGCCCGGTCGGCCAGCGGGCCGCGGACGGTGCCGGCCACGGCGACGACGAGGGCGGGGGAGGCCGCGCCGGCGGCGCCCCGGCGACGAGCACGCCGACGGCGAGCGCCACCGCGGACCACGACAGCGCCACGAGCAGGGCCCCGGCGGCGGCCAGGCCGGCGGCCAGCCACAGCGTGGCGCGCGCCCCGCGGGCGGGGATGAGCCGCTGGGCGGCCAGGGCGGCCACGCAGTAGGCGGCGAAGCTGCCGGAGGCGATGGCGCCGGCCGTCCCGGGCGAGAGCGCGAACTCCGCGGACAGCTGCGGCAGCTGCAGGCCGTAGCCGAGGCGGACGACGCCGTAGGCCACGGCGATGAGACCGGTCCCGGAGGCCACGAGGGAGCGGGCCCGCCCGGGCCGGCCCGCGGGGCGTTCCTGCGAGGGCTGCTGTAACGATCGGTTCACCATAATGGTCGTTACAGTAGACCCGTGACGACGACGACCGCACGCCGACCGGCCCGTGAGCGCCTCCTCGACGCCGCCGAGGAGCTGTTCTCCGAACGCGGGATCGCCGCGACCGGCGTGGACGCCGTCCTGCGGCGCGCCGGTGTCGCCCCGGCGACCCTGTACGCGCACTTCGGCGGCAAGGACGCGCTCGTCGCGGCCTACCTGCAACGGCGCCACGAGCGCTGGCGCGCGGCGTGGGACCGGGCCCTGGCGGACTGCGGCGCGGACCCGGCCGCCCGCGCCGTGGCGCTGTTCGAGGCCCTGGACGTCTTCCCCGCCCAGCCCGGCCCGGCCCGCGGGTGCGCCTTCCTGGCCGCGGCCGTGGAGGTCGTGGCCCCCGACCACCCCGCGCACCGCTGGCTCCTGGAGGACACCCGGCTGCTCCTGGACCGCCTCCACGAGCTCGCCGCCGCCGCCGGCGCGGACGACCCGGCGGCCCTGGCGACCGAGCTGCTCACCCTCTACGACGGCGCCCTCGCCGCCCGCGCCCGGCGCGCCGTCACCGGCGGTGCGCGGCCCGCCCCACCGCCGGTGCGCGACCTCGCCCTGGCCGCCGTCGCCCGCCACCGCGCCGCAGGACCGCAGGGCTGACGCAGCGCCGGGGCCCGACGCCCGCGACCGGCTGGGCGGCAGGGCTCGCGGTGCTCTGCGCGGTGGGAATCACCCGTCTGGCGACGTTCAGGCCACGCCCGCCGGGGTCGATGCACCGGGGGACAGCAGCACGGGACAGCACCGGCCGGCGGAACGGCCGCGGCCCGCGTCCCCCGACCGGAAGGACAGACGTGACCAACGTCGACGCCACCCTCAAGGCCTGCCTCGAGATCGACGGCGCCACCGCCGCCGCGCTCGTCGACTACGAGTCGGGCATGTCGCTCGGCCAGGTCGGCGGCGGGGCCATCGACCTCGACGTCGCCGCCGCCGGCAACACCGACGTCGTGCGCGCCAAGCTGCGCACCATGCAGCGCCTGGGCCTGAACGAGCAGATCGAGGACATCCTCATCACCCTCGGCACCCAGATCCACCTGATCCGCCTCATCCAGTCCCAGTCCGGCCAGGGCCTGTTCCTCTACCTGGTCCTGAAGAAGGACTCCTCGAACCTGGCCATGGCCCGTCGCCAGCTGACGATCCTCGAGCGCGACCTGGCCATCTGAGCCGGATCCACCCGCACGACCGGCACGACCGGCACGACCAGCACGACCAGCACGACCAGCACGACCAGCACGACCAGCACGACCCGCACGACCCGCACCGCACCGCCGGCGGTCGGCCCGGACGCGACCGCGTCCGACCGCACCGCCGGCGGGCGCCGGGCCCGGGGGGGGGGGGG
>NZ_JBGFTU010000011.1:0-153920 GCF_041276425.1 Kineococcus halophytocola
GGGTGGCGTTCGGGTTCCATTCGGCGGCGCCGTTGGTGGGGTTGGCGATGCTGGCGCTGGGTGGGTTCTGTCCGCCACTACCGGGTCGCGGGGGCCGCTGAAGGCTCACACATCAGTCAGGAGAGCCGTTTTTCGTCATCGTCGTGACGATGGTCCCGATCACCCTCGTCGGCCTGCACCGGGTCGGCGGCTGGAACGGCCTGGTGGACCAGCTCACCGCCAACGGTGACGCGAACATGCTGCAGGCCTTCCCCGGTCAGGACCTCACGGGCATCGGCTCCTCCATCGGCTCGACGTTCGGGGTCGTGCTGGGGCTGGGGTTCGTCACGAGCTTCGGGTACTGGACGACGAACTTCACCGAGGTGCAGCGCGCGTTCTCGGCCCGCAACGCCTCGGCCGCCCAGCGCACCCCGCTCATCGCCGCGATCCCCAAGGTCCTCATCGCCCTGGTCATCATCATCCCCGGCATGATCGCCGCGGTGCTCATCCCCGGCGTGGAGAACCTCAAGCGCGGCCTGCCGAGCGATGCGACCTACAACGACGCGGTGCCGCTGCTGCTGCGCGACCTGCTGCCCAGCGGGTTCCTCGGCGTCGCGCTCGCCGGTCTGCTCGCCGCGTTCATGGCCGGGATGGCGGCCAACGTCAGCTCGTTCAACACGGTCTTCACCTACGACCTGTGGCAGGACTGGCTGCGCCCGGGCCGCGACGACGTCCACTACCTCAAGGTGGGCCGGTTCGTCACCGTGATCGGGACGGCGCTGGCGATCGGGACGGCGTTCATCGCCGCCGGGTTCACGAACATCATGGACTACATCCAGACGTTGTTCTCCTTCTTCAACGTCCCGCTGTTCGCGGTGTTCGCCTTCGGGCTGTTCTGGAGGAAGCTCACCGGCAACGGCGGTTTCTGGGGGCTGCTGTCGGGCACGGTGAGCGCGGTGTTCGTCTTCGTCCTCAACCAGGTCGGGGTCCTGTCGCTGTCGGGGCAGGGGTCCAGCTTCCTCGGCGGCGGGGTCGCCACCGTCGTGGCCGTCCTCGTCGGCTGGCTGATCTCCCGGGGCGGGACCCCGCGCCCGGAGGCCGACCTGCGGGGCCTGGTGTGGTCGCTCACCCCGGCCGACGTGCGGGCGGTCCCCCGCGAGGCAGGCTGGTACCGCAACCCCACGGTGCTCTCGGTCCTCGTCCTCACGCTGGCCGTCGCCGGGTACGTGGTGTTCGCGGTCGTCTGACCCACCCCGCCCCGCCCTGCACGCACGAGGGCCCCGGAACCGGTGCGGTTCCGGGGCCCTCGCTGCGCCGGGCGTCAGGCGCCCGAACCACCACCGGGCTGCAGCACCCCGTTGGCGAACAACTGGTACGGCGCGTAGGACGGCGCCGTCTCCGTCGGGTCGTCCGCGGTCACGAGGACGGCGGCGACGTCGGGCCGGAACCCGAGGGTGAACTTGACCGGTGCGACGGTCTTCCAGCCCCACGGGGTCTGGACCGTCGGCAGCTTGACGACCGAGGCGCGCTTGCCGTCGTACCCGACGAGCTGCACGGTCCAGCCGGCCACCGGGACCGGGTGGGCCTGCGTCAGCGACTTCCACGTCGACAGGTCACCGGCGTCGGCCACCGGCTGACCGCCCACGCTCACCGAGGTGACGGTGACACCGGGGTTGGAGACCCCGCCGTCGGTGACGTAGCGCAGGGCGACGTCGACGGTCTGGCCCGCGAACCGGGAGGCGTCGAAGGTCTTCTCCCCCTCGAACGTGCCGTCCAGGCCACCGGTGTTCTCGTCCGCCCCCTCGGTGGGCAGGTTCACCCACGTGCCCGTCGCGGCGTCCCAGACCTGCACGTAGAAGTAGTCGTAGCCCTCCTCGGTGTCCAGGTCCAGGCCCAGCGTCACGGTCGGGTCGGTGGCCGGGATCTCGAACGTCCGGACGACCGCGCGGTCCAGGTTGTCCCCGCTGCCGGAGACGAGGTCGCCGTCCTGCGCGGTCCACTCCACGGGCGAGACGGGGTAGTTCTTCGCGCCCGTGAAGTCGACGAACCCGTCGCTCAGCCAGCCGTCGAGGGTGCGCAGCCGGACGTAGTCGGCGCCGTTGACCGGGGCCCCGGGCGAGTCGTACGCCTGCGGGGTGTCCCAGTTGATCGTCGCCGACAGCGAGTCGGTGGTGAGCCGGCCGGCGTCGCCGCGCTTGACCCGGGCCCCGCCGTCGATCGCGGCGTCGACCGCGTTCATCGCCAGGAAGTCGTGGACGACGTCGGTGGCCCGCACCCGGTTCCCGGTCCGGTCCAGCACCTTCTGCAGACCCACGAGCCCGTTGTCGGGCTCGTTGTGCAGCAGCTTCATGAACTCCTCGCCGCCGAAGTGGTCGTAGAGGTAGAACATGAACGCGTAGGTCGCGCCGTAGTCGGCCAGGGTCTCCGGGTCGCCCTGGTCGCCCCACTGGGTGAGGGACTGCTCGGGGCCGCCGAAGCTCTGCTGCGGGTTCCAGCCGTAGAACGTCGCCAGGTGGTTGTCGGCCGCGGGGTCGTCGAGCGGGATCGTCGGGTCGACGTAGCCGACGAGGGTCTGCGCCCAGTCCGACAGGCCCTCGTTGACCCAGTTCACCTCGTCGGGGTCGGCGTAGTAGTGCAGGAGGTGCTGGTACTCGTGGGCGAAGGTGCCCTCGTAGGTGCGGGGGCTGGGCTCACCCAGTCCGGGCCGGCCCAGGTACTCCGCGCACGCCAGGTAGCCGGGGTCGGCGGAGTCGTCCGGCGGGTTGGTCCCGGTGCGGTGCAGCCAGTCGAACCCGTCGATGGTCATGACGTTGCGGTCGAGCAGCTCGTTGAACGTGGAGAAGAAGAACCCGGCGATGTACGTGCGGCCGTTGACGTTCGTTGGGTCGTAGTAGTTCTGGTCGCGCACGTTGTCGATGAGGGCCACGGTGCGGTCGCCCTTCCCGGCCCAGTGGTCCGCCGGGTACCCGGCGTCGGGGAACAGCTGGTCCACGACACCGTTCGTGCCGTCGCGGTCCGGGGCCACGGAGAAGGCCTCGGACTCCTTCGGCAGCACGTTCTCGTCGAACTCGTCGGCGAAGCTCTGCGCCTGCTCGTCGGTGACGCGGGTGAGCGCGCCCCCGTCGAGGGTGTTGCGGCAGTCCCCGTCGGGGAAGCTCAGGTCGTCGGCGACCCAGACCTCCAGGTGGTCCCCGAGCCCGCGCAGCGTGTAGCCGCGGACGTCGATGCCGCCGGCGACCTCCTCCCCGTCGGGGGTGACGCCGCCGTCGACGAGGGACAGCCAGTCCTTCCGGTCCCCCACCTGCAGGTCGGCACCGGAGCTCTGCGGGGCGGCGAGCGTGCTGCGGCCCCGCGCGTCCTGCGCGGCGCGCAGCTTCTGCGCGGCCGCGGCCGTGAACGGCAGCGCCGCCCCGCCCTTGTAGTCGCCGTCGAGGAGGCGGACGTCGGTCGGGACGTTCTGCCGGGCCTGCGGGCCTGCGGGCCGGTGGGCGCGGCCGAGGCGGCGGTGGCCGGGACGGCGAGCGCCGTCGCCGAGAGCGCGGCGAGGGCGAGCAGCCCCCCGCGCCGTGGGTTGGTCCCCATGCGTGAGCCTCCGTGGTGGTTGCGTTGCTGAGCGTGAGCTTCCACCACGCACAGCCGACCCACAAGAGTCACCGGGCAACGAGGTCGGCAGACTGTCTGAGGTGAGCACCGATCCCGGCACCACCGACCAGGCGAACGCCCCGTCCGAACCGCTGCGCGTCATGACCGTCTGCACGGGCAACATCTGCCGCTCCCCCATCGCCGAGGTCGTCCTGCGCGACCGCTTCCGCGCGGCGGGCCTGGAGGACCGCGTCGTCGTGGACTCCTCGGGGATCTCCGAGGAGGAGGACGGCAACCCCGTCGACCGGCGGGCGGCGAGCGTGCTGCGCGAGCACGGCTACGAGGTGCCGCGCCACCGCGCGCACCAGGTGACGCGCGAGGAGATCGCGCACCGGGACCTGCTGCTGGCCATGACGTCCCGGCACGCGCGGTGGCTGCGGACGCAGGCCCCGGACGAGGCGTCGGCGGGGCGGGTGCGGATGTACCGCTCGTTCGACCCGGCCGCCCCCGGCCTGGACTCCGTGGCCGACGAGGCCGACCTGGACATCGACGACCCCTGGTACGGCGGGCGGGAGGACTTCGAGCGCACCCTCGCGCAGGTGGAGGCCGCGGCCGACGCGATCGTCGAGCACGTCCGGCGCCTGCTCGGGTAGGGGTCCGGGCTCACAGGCCCTTCGCGTGCAGCACGTCGCCGTGCACCCGCACGTACCCGGCGCGCTCGTACAGGCCGACCGCGCCCGAGGGGTTCTCGCCGTCGACGTCGAGGCTGACGGCGGCCATCCCCACCTCGTGCGCGCGCCGGGCGACGGCCGCGAGCAGCACCTGGGCCAGCCCGCGCCCGCGGTCCTCCCGCCGCACGCCGAGGGTGCCGAGGTCGGCCTGGGCAAAGCCGAGGGTGGGCCAGTCGGACTCGTGGGCGTAGACGTTCGCGTAGGCGAGGAGCACCCCGTCCGCGTCGAGCACGCCCCAGCTCCACGCGGGCCGGAACTCGGGGTTGCCGACGACGAACCGCTGCCAGTCGGTCTCGGTGAGGGGCTGGGACCCCCAGTGGTCGGCGAACACGGCGTTGTGCAGCTCGCGCAGCCCGGCCGTGCCGTGCTCGTCGAACCGCACCAGCCGCAGCCCCGGCGGGACCTGCGGTTCCGGCGGCACCTGGTCGGTGGGCAGCGTGCGCCGCATGGTGCTGAAGTACCGCAGGGGGCTCAGCCCGGCGCGGGCGCACAGCCGGGCGACGTCGTCGCGGTGCTCGCCGGCCCACACCTGCAGGTCGGCGGTGACGTCACGGCCGAGGTCCCGGCGGCGGCGCGCCACGCGCTCGCGCGCCGCGCGCTCCCCCCACGCCAGCAGGGCCCGGCCGACCCCGCGCCCGCGCCGGTCGGGGTCCACGACCCCGTCGCACGGCAGGCGCAGGTGGGCCAGGTCCCCCAGCCGCAGTTCCACGACGGCGACCGCGCGCAGGACCCCGTCGGCGTCGACCCCGGCCAGGCTCTGGGTGGCGGCGTCGAACCCGTCGGCGGTCAGGGTGCGCCGCAGCCACTCCGGGGAGTCCCGGACGTGCGGGCGGTCGACCGCGGCGGCCCGGTCGAGCAGGTCGGCCCAGGCGGGGACGTCGTCGGTCGTGAGCGGTCGGCAGGTGAGTCCGGGCAGCACCGGCCCACCCTGGCAGACCCGCGTCCGGGCGGGGTCAGAACAGCCGCTCGTCGGCGGGCTGCTCCAGGTCCAGGAGGAACCGCTTGCGCCACAACCCGCCCGCGTAGCCGACGAGGTCCCCGTCGCCGCCCACGACGCGGTGGCAGGGCACGACGATCGACAGGGGGTTGCGGCCGTTGGCGACGCCGACGGCCTGGGCGTGCCCGATCCCGCCGAGGGTGCGGGCGATCTGCCCGTACGTCGTCGTGCGGCCGTGGGGGACGCGGGTCAGGGCGTCCCACACGCGGCGGGCGAACGCGTCCCCGGGCGGGTCCAGCGGCAGGTCGAAGGTCGTGCGGGTGCCCGCGAAGTACTCCCCCAGCTGCCCGCGGACGTCAGCGAAGGCGTCGTCGTCGCGCTCGTCCCCGGGGCCGACGCGGTGCCCGCCGCGGTGGTCGGCGAACCAGACGCCGGCCAGGCCCCGGTCCGTCCGCGCGACCGTGAGGTCCCCCAGCGGTGAGGGCAGCACACCCCAGCGCACGCCCGCTCCTCCCCCCGTCCGTGTCCGCCCCGGGAGGTCCCCGGGGCACGCCCCCAGGGTCCCACCGCGGGTCCCCGGTCAGCCGGTCAGCCCCGCGACGACCTTCTCGACACGGCGGGCCCGCGTCGCCTCGGCCTTGGCCCCCTCGACCGAGGTGACGTGGGCCTTGCGCTGCGACGGGGACAGCGCGTCGAAGGCCGCCCGGACGCCGGAGGCGTCGAGGGCGCGGGCGAGGTCGTCGGGGACCTCGACGGTGCGCGGGGCGGTGTCCAGCTCGAGGCGGACCTCCAGGACGTCCCCGGCCGCGACGCCGGCGGCGGCCCGCTCCCGGGCGCTGACGGGGACGAGCGCGCGACCGCCCATGACACCCACGGTCGTGCGGTACGCGTGCCCGCGCAGCGTCACCACGACCGCGGGGCGACGCCCCCCGCCGAGCTCCTCGAGGACCTCCGGTGGCACCTCGAGCCCGGTCGCGGTCCTGCCGTGCAGACCCAACGTGGTGGTGAAGACCGGCACATCAACCTCCCGTGACGTCACAGTCACCCCGTGTTGCACGTGGTGTCGTCCACGGTGCATCGTGACGCAGTTCGTCCCCGCCGGTGGGGACTTCCGGGGAAGGTCTCGCTCGATGGGTGGCGTCGCGTACGTCGTCATGGCCCACACCGGCCCGGCCGAGGTCGCGGCCCGGGTGCGGCGCCTGCGGGAGCTGGCCCCGCACTCGCACGTCCTGGTCCGCTCCGCCGGTGCCCTGCTGTCTGACGCGGACGCCGCCGCGCTGGGCGTCGCGGTGCTGCGCAGCGACATCGCCGTGCGCTGGGGCGACTGGTCGCTCACCGCCGCGGCCGTGCAGGCCCTCACCACCGCCCAGCGGCGGTGGGACCCCGACCACGTCGTCCTGGTCTCCGGCCAGGACCACCCCGTCACCGACCTCACCGCCTGGGAGGCCGGTCTCGTCGGCGTCGACGCCGTCCTGCGCCGCGACCCCCGCGACCACTCCGCGCGCTGGCGGGGGTGCTGGCACGCGCTGCCCGCCCAGGACGGGCTCGGGCCCGTGTGGTCGGGGCTGGCGGGTCTCTCGCGCCGCCTGCGACTGCCCGCCGGGGTGAGCCGGGCCGGGGAACGCACGTGGGTGGCCCACCACCCGCGCCGGGGCGGGTCGCCCGTGCCCTACGTCAAGGGCTCGTTCTGGTGCGTGCTGTCCCGCGCCGCGGTGAGCGCCGTGGTCGAGGCCGCCGCCGACCCCGCGGTCGGCGGCTGGTTCGCCACGACCCTGCTGCCCGACGAGGCCTTCGTGCACTCCGTGCTGGCCGCCCGCCCGGACCTGCGGACGGTGGCGGGGGCGACCTCGTTCACGGTCTTCCCGACCGCCGCCGACGCCCACCCGCGGGTCCTGGGGGTGGCCGACGTCGACGCGGCGCTGGCCGACGGGGCACCGTTCGCCCGCAAGGTCGCCGGCGTCGAGAGCGAGTTCACCCGGCGCGTCGACGCCGCCGTCGACGCGCTCGTCGGGTCCCGGCTCAGGCCGCCAGCTTGAGGACGTCGGCCGTGCGGGCCAGCGTCCGGGTCAGCAGCTCGTGGTCGTCGGACAGCTTGGTGCCGTAGGAGGGGACCATCGTCCGCAGCCGGTCGCGCCAGCGGTCCTGGTGGGCCGGGAAGCACTGCGCCAGCAGGCGCAGCATGACGGCGACCGCCGTGGAGGCCCCCGGGGAGGCGCCCAGCAGGGCCGCGACCGACCCGTCGGCGGCGTGGACGAGTTCGGTGCCGAACTGCAGGACCCCGCCGCGCGGGCCCTTCTTGATGACCTGCACGCGCTGGCCGGCGGTCAGCAGTTCCCAGTCCTGCGCGCGGGCGTCGGGGTAGAAGACCCGCAGGGCGTCCAGGCGCTGGTCCATCGACTGCACGATCTGCTTGCCCAGGTAGGTCATGAGCGAGACGTTGTCGCGCGCCACCGCCAGCATGGGCAGCAGGTTGTGCGGCCGGACCGACAGCGGCAGGTCCAGGAACGAGCCCTGCTTGAGGAACTTCGGGGAGAACCCGGCGTAGGGGCCGAACATGAGGGCCTTCTCGCCGTGGGAGTACCGGGTGTCCAGGTGCGGCACGGACATCGGCGGCGCGCCGACCTCGGCCTGGCCGTAGACCTTGGCGCCGTGCCGGGCGATCACCTCGGGGTTCGTGCACCGCAGCCACTGGCCGCTGACGGGGAACCCGCCGAACCCCTGCCCCTCGGGGATCCCGCTGCGCTGCAGCAGGTGCAGCGCGCCCCCGCCGGAGCCGACGAAGACGAACGGGGTGGCGACGGCGAACCCGCCCTCGGAGCTGTCCCCCACGACCGTCCAGCCCGAACCGCGACGGCGCACGTCCTTGACCGCGTGCCCGGTGAGGAGTTCGACCCCGCCCTTGGCGGCCCCGGCGAACAGCTGCTTGGTCAGGGCGCCGAAGTCGACGTCGGTGCCGTTGAGCGAGCGGGTGGCGGCGACCCGCTCGGAGCGGTCCCGGCCGGCTTCGAGCAGGGGCGCCCACTCGGCGATGCCGGCGTGGTCGTCGGCCCACTCCATCTCGGCGAACAGCGGGTGCCGGGACAGGGCCTCGAACCGGGCCCGCAGGAAGTCCACGTCCCCACCGCGCACGAAGCTCATGTGGGGCACGGCGTTGATGAAGTCCCCGGGCGCGGACAGCACGCCCTCCTCCACCAGGTGCGACCAGAACTGGCGGCTGGCCTGGAACTGCTCGTTGATCGTGACGGCCTTGGCGATGTCGACCGTGCCGTCGGCCGTGGCCGGGGTGTAGTTCAGCTCGCACAGGGCCGAGTGGCCCGTGCCGGCGTTGTTCCACATGTCCGAGCTCTCGGCCCCGACGGTGTCGAGCTTCTCCAGGACCAGGACCGACCAGTCCGGCTCCAGCTGGGCCAGCATCGTCGCGAGGGTGGCGCTCATGACCCCGCCCCCGATGAGAACTGCGTCGTAGCGGTTCGCTGCGGGCACCGGGCTCACCCTCGTTCGTCGTCGACCTGCGGACCACCAGAGGTTACGGCCTGGGCCGGGTGGGCCGCCGCCCGGACGGGGCACCCGTGCCCCACCTCACACGTGAGGTGCGTCTCAGCGCCGGTCAGGGCAGCAGGGCGAGGACCTCGCGCCGCTGCCGGACGAGCCGGTCCAGCAGTTCCAGCTCCTCCTCCGGGGAGGACTCCAGCGTCCCGCGGCGCAACCGGTCGCGGCGGAAGGCCAGCGCGGTGGCGGTCTCCTGGAACTCCCGCACCGCCCGCGCCGCCGCCCGGCCCCCGCGGGCGGCGGCCAGCGAGCGGGCCCGGCGCCGCTCCCCGGCCGAGGCGAGCACCCGCACCTCCGACTCCTGCAGCCAGCCCGTGCGCGCGTACACCTGCAGGTGCCGGCCGACGAGCCGGGTCTCGCGCACCCGGGCGGCCAGGGCCACGGCGACGGCGGCCGCCAGGACCGGCACCTGCAGCAGCAGGAACAGCTCCACGAAGGAGGCCACCCCCGAGCTCGCCGAGGCGTTCCACAGGGCGTGCAGGACGACGGCGACGACGAACCCCAGCAGCGGCGCGCCCACCCGGCGCAGCGGCGAGCGGCGCCGCGCGGCGATCCCCAGCCCCACCCCGACGGCCATCGTGAACAGCGGGTGCGCGAACGGGGACACCAGGCAGCGCAGCACGAACACCGCGACCAGGGAGGCGGGGTGCTCGTCGCCCAGCGCGCGCCCCAGGTACAGGACGTTCTCCAGGTAGGCGAAGCCGACGCCGACGAAGACGGCGTAGACGATGCCGTCCACGACGCCGTCGAACTGGTGGCGCCGGCGCAGCAGCAGGAGCAGGACGCCCACCCCCTTGAGGGCCTCCTCCACCAGCGGGGCCACCAGGACGGACGTGTTCGTCACGTCGCCCACGGCGCGGTCCAGCAGGCGCGAGGCCCCGGTGTTCAGGACGAGCGCCCCCAGGCTGGCGACGCAGGCCCCCCAGCCGAAGGCGAAGGCCAGCAGGTGCGGCGGCTCGGCCTCGTGCCGGTCCAGCCACAGCACGGTCGCCAGCACCGGCCCGACCGGGACCGCGGCCAGCGCCAGCCCCGGCAGCAGCCCCTGCCAGCCCACCTCGGCCGTCACCGCGGTCAGGCTCAGCACGCCGCAGACGAGCAGGACGAGGACCGTCAGGGGGGCCAGCGCGCGGACGCGGACTCGCGGCGCCGGCATGGCCCGAGGGTACGGGCTGGTGCGCGCCCCGCCCGCCCACCGCGCGCCCACGACCGGCCCGGCCGGGGTGCGCCCCACTACGCTGCCCCGGTGAGCACCGACAAGGTCACCGACCGGATCGTCTGGATCGACTGCGAGATGACGGGCCTGAGCCTGACCGACGACGCCCTCGTGGAGGTCGCGGTGCTGGTGACCGACGCCGACCTCAACGTGCTCGGCGACGGTGTCGACGTCGTCGTCAAACCCCCGGCCGAGACCCTGGAGCACATGGACCCGGTGGTCGTGGACATGCACACCACCTCGGGGCTGCTCACCGAGATCCCCTCGGGCACGACGCTGGCCGAGGCCGAGCGGCTCGTCCTGGAGTACGTGCGCCGGTGGGTCCCCGAACCGCGCAAGGCCCCGCTGGCGGGCAGCTCGGTCCACACCGACCGCGCGTTCCTGGCCCGGGACATGCCCGAGCTCACCGAGCACCTGCACTACCGGCTCATCGACGTCTCCTCGCTGAAGGAGCTGGCGCGCCGCTGGTTCCCCCGCGTGTACTTCCACACCCCCCGCAAGCACGGCGGGCACCGGGCGCTGGCGGACATCCGCGAGAGCATCCAGGAGCTGAAGTACTACCGCGAGGTCCTCTTCGTGCCCGACCCCGGCCCGGACTCGGACACGGCCAAGGCGGCCGGGGCGAAGTTCGAGCTCAAGCCCGACGCGTCCGGGGCCTGACGGGGACGTTGCGCCGGGCGGGTCACCCCACCCGTTCCGCGTGCGGGGGCAGCCCCGCGCGCGTGTATCCTCGTCCCGTCACGTGCGCCGGTGGAGCACCGGTCAGGACGTGTCGTGGTGGGTGTAGCTCAGCTGGTAGAGCACCTGGTTGTGGTCCAGGAAGTCGCGGGTTCAAGTCCCGTCACTCACCCCAGGCGAGACGCAGGGCGGCCCCGGTTCCCGGGGCCGCCCTTCGTCGTCCCACCCGGCCTCTCCCCCGGGCGTCCGGGAACGCGGTGGCGTGATCGTCACCGCGGCAGGTCCACAAGGCCCTGACGCCCTGCACCGCTCTCCGTCGCGGTGCGGACGCCGTCGTGGCCGGCGGGACGACGGTGAGAGCGCCCTGAAGGCCGCCGTCACGGTGACCACCTCCTGCGTTCCTGGGTCTCGGTTCTTGGTTCTTGGTTCTTGGTTCAGGCGACGATGTCAGACGTGAGGGCGCTGGGGTTCGGCCTGCTCGTGGCGGCGTGCGTGCTGTGCGCGGTGATCGGTGCTCGTGAGGTGGGTCGAGCGGGTGATCGGCGTCTGCCGCTCCTCGGAGCTCGAGGTCCACTGCGTGGTGCTGACCTCCTGGTCGTCGTCGCAGGGCTCGTCTGCGCTCCCGCGGCAGTCGGCGTGCTGTGGCAGACGAGCGTGCCCCACGGGGTCGTGCTGCTCCTCTTCCTGGTCGGCCTGGCGGGACCCTTCGTGGTCACCACCGACCTCCACGACCGCCGAGCCGAACGGCGCGAGCGGTAGCCAGCGATCCGTCCGGAACTCGACGTGACCGTGACGTCGAGGCGGCCCCTCGCGCCCGTCGAGCCAGACCGTCGCCGGGTCGGCCATGATCGAGGGTGTGACGAGCCCCGGTCCAGGCGATGAGACCGCCAGCACCCCTGCGCCGGCAGCGTCGAAGCGCGCACCGGCCGGTGGGCTCGTGGCCGCGGTCCGCGAGGTCGTGCTGGTTGTGGCCGTGGCCTTGGTGGTCTCCTTGGTGGTCAAGACCTTCCTGGCGCAGGCCTTCTTCATCCCGTCGGAGTCCATGGAAGACACCCTCGTCAAGGGCGACCGGGTCATCGTCAGCAAGCTCACCCCCGGCCCCTTCGCCCTGCACCGCGGCGACGTGGTCGTCTTCTCCGATCCCGGGCACTGGCTGGACGAGACCACCCCCGTCCGGCGCGGGCCGGTCGGCACGGTCGTCGCCGGGGCGTTGACCTTCGTGGGGTTGCTGCCCGAGCACTCCGAGGAGCACCTGATCAAGCGGGTCGTCGGGCTGCCCGGGGACCACGTCGTGTGCACCGACGCCCAGGGCCGGGTGAGCGTCAACGGGGTCGGGATCGACGAGGGTGCCTACCTCAAGCCCGGCGCGGCGCCGTGCGGGGAGGCGTTCGACGTCACCGTCCCGGCGGACCGGTTGTGGGTGATGGGCGACAACCGCGACCACTCCGGGGATTCGCGCTACCACCCCGACGCGCCCTACGGCGGGTTCGTCCCGATCGAGCTGGTCACCGGTCGGGCTCTGGCGGTGGTGTGGCCGCTGGGGCGGACGGCGTGGTTGGGCACTCCCTCGGACTTCGACTCCGTCAGCGGCCCTTCCGGGGTCTCGTGAGGTTCCCTGCACCACGATCCCCACGGGCACGACGTCCTGGCCAACGGCACGACCACGACGTCCGCGTGCAGCGCGGGATGACCGTGCCCTCCACGCGCACCACGACGGGAGCGTCGATGCCCTCCCTGGTCAGCGAGGTCGCCGCGCTCCGGCGGAAGCACCATCGGGAGGGTCGAGGTACGTGAGTTCCCGGGCCACCTTGGTCTGCTTCACCGGCTTCCTGGTCACCGGTCGGCGAGCGCTGGTGAGCCAGGCGGCCAGGTCGTGGACACCTCGACGAGCCCAGCGCACCGCCACCACCTCCGTCAGCTAGTCACACACGATCCTCTCCGTGTCAGCCCGGCACCAGGGGGATCACCCGTTCTTCGTCAAGACCACCTGGTCGTCGGTGTCCTGGCTCGCGCCACGAGCGCGACGCCGCTCTCGAGGACTCCTCCCACCGCAGGTCTGGCCGGTGCGGCAGCCTGGGCGGCATGAGCGGCTTCTCGGTCGAAGCGTCGGTGCGGATGCGTGGCGCCGGTCCCGGCCTGCCTCTGCCACGAGTGGGGCTCATCGCCGCTCCGGACCGGTCGCTGCAGCACGACCGGGACGAGCACGACGATCTGCAGGAGTGGCCCTTCCCGGTCAGCGTGGACTTCGCCAGCCCCTCCGGCGTGGAGCGCTACGCCGTGGTCCAGACCGTCTCGCAGCGTGTGATCTCAGCAGGGGCGGCGTTGGTGCTCGACAGCGCCTCAGGAGAGCAGCCGTGGCAGCCGCGGCCGAAAGCCTTGGGCTGGGACCCGGAGGACTGGGGATCGCGTCTGCCCTTCAACGGGTGGTGGGTGTGGGCGGACTTCACCGGCGACTTCACGGGGCCGGCGACGTTCACCGCCACCGCACCGGTGCAGTGGGGCCCTGGCCTGCGGCGAGCAGAGGTGGTGTTGACCTTGACGGTGGCGGGACGTCGAGCCTGGCACTGAGGTGCTCGCCTGCTCGACCGCGGGGTGGCTGACCGCCCTGACGGCGGGATGACCGGGATCTGCTGCGTGATGAGGTGTCACCGATCAGTGCAGCAGACCCCGACGCCCAGCGCTCCCGCCCGTCCACGGGTCTCAGCGGGCCGGGGAGCCGTCCTGCCAGCGGAAGCGGTCCACCACCGCGCGGACGGCCGGCACCCGATCGAGGAGGGCCAGCAGCCCGGCGCCGAGCAGACCGCCCACGACGTTGGACAACAGGTCGTTGACGTCGGCGACGTGACCTCCGCCCAGGGTCGTGGCGGTGACGAACTGGGTGACCTCGATGGTCGCGCTGATGGCCGCGGCCACGGCCAGCACGCGCGTCCACGAGGGGCGGGTCACCACCAGGGCCACGAGCACCCCCAGCGGGACGAAGACGGCGACGTTCATCGCGAAGTCGGCCGGTTCGTACCCCACCACGGGGACGACGTTCAGGAAGGCCGACCACGGCCTCGTGCCGGTGGGCTTGTCCAGGAAGACCGGGAAGACGGTGTTGGCGATGGTGCCGGCGAGGTAGACGCACAGAGCGGCGGCCACGGCAGCCCGCGGCAGCGACAGGCGGCCACGCCGTCGCAACGACCAGAGCAGACCCAGGAAGGCCACTGCGGCGACCGGGACCACGACGGGCAGGACGGGTACTTGGCGGAACAACGTCTCGGCTCCCGGTGTGAGCACGGCCGTGCTCGTGCTGGCGGTGGGTCTGCGGGCGGGGTGATCATCGCAGGGGTCGGCCGAGGAGCGGTCGACCGTCGTCGTGGTCCCGCTGCCGGTGGCCCCGCGCTCCCGGCCGCGGCCGGCACCCGTGGACCGGCGACGAGGTTCGGCCGGGTCGGTGGGCCCGGCGGTCTCGTGGCTGGCAGGCTGGGTGGATGACGACCGAGTCCGTCCTGGTGCTGGTCGCGGTGGCGCTGGTGGTCATCGCACTCAGCGCGTTCGCGGTGCGGCGTGCGCGCCGGCGCAGGGCCCGCGGCCGCGAGGACGCCCTGCGCGCCGGGCAGGAGCAGGAGACCGACGGCGAGGACGCGGCGTTGCGGTCGATGGGGCGCAACGCGTGGATGCGCGGGGGCGGTGGTGGGGTCTGAGCCTCCCCCGGGTCCCCGGGCGCGCGCCGGTCGCGGTGGGGAGGTCGACGGCCCTCGTGGTCGGGGGGCTCCCGGTGAGGGCGTCCGTCGCTCCGACCGGGATGAGACCGAGACGCAGACGGTGAGCTCGGAGTCCTGGGCGGGCGAGCCCGGGCCGGGGGTAGCTGCCCAGGTTCTGGCCTCGGTGGGGAACGACCTGTCCATCGCCACCGTGGACTGGTAGGACCTCGCGGGGTCTGCCGGTCCTGACGGGGTCTTCCCCGGTTTCGACTGATCGGCGGGTGCCGCGACTCGTGCTCGCAACACCCGCCGACCACCCCGGACGCGGGATGACCGCGCAATCGGCCATCGGTCCGCGACCTCTACCCTGCCCGTCGTGGTTCTGGAGGTCGTCGCAGCTGCTGTTCTCGTCGATCAACGGTTGCTGACGGTCAGCAAGACCGCCGCCGCCCACGTCTTCTACTTGCCCGGCGGCAAGCCGGACGCCGAGGAGCTGCCGGAGCAGACCCTCGCCCGCGAGCTGTCGGAGGAGCTGTCGACGACTCCTCTCGATGTCCAGCCGTACCTGGTGGTGCGGGCGCCTGCCGCGCTGGAGGGAGTGCCCATGCAGATGACGGTCTTCCGCTGCGGCCTCGCTGCGCCGCCTCGGCTGGCCGCTGAACTGGCCGACTCACGCTGGATCACCGGTACGGGCCTACGAGCCCCCGACGTCTTGGCCCCTGCCGTGCGCGATGTCCTGGTCCCACGACTGGTCCAGGACGGTCTGCTGGCCGTCTGACCCCGCCGGGCACCTCCGGACACGATCGGTCGTCCCGCTCGGCGCCAGGACCGCGACGTCGCCCGGAGGGCGGGATGACCGGGTGGTCGCCGGTGCGCCGCGACGAAACGTGCCGCACCGCGGAAGTGGTGCGTTGCAACCCGTTCACCGCGGAGAAACGGGATGGAACGCACCACTCCAACGGCGCTCCGCCGCTTCGCTCGTCGTCAGAGCCGTGAAGTCGCGCCCAGCCGCGACTGCGCACCATCCGCGGGATGACCGGATAGGCAGCTATGCCGCCGCCTCGTCCGCGCTATCGCGTGGCACCGTCCGCCCGGCGGCGGCTGGGGACGCGGTGTGTAGGTCTGTCCGGCCAAGGGAGCGTGTGCGAACAAGCGCCGCCCGTCCGGTCGCTGCGGGCGAGGTGGTCGGGGTGGATCCGGCTCGTCGGGAACGGCGGGGTCGCTGAGCACGGCCAGGCGCGGGTGCAGCACGACGTGGCGGCGGTGCGGGGCGCGGGTCAGGGCCTGGCTCACGACGCGTTCGAGGTGCATCTGCAGCAGGTTCAAGCCCGCGATCGGGACGGGCGCGCTCGGCCACAGGGCGTCGCGGGTGCTCTCCTCCACGTCGCAGGAGCGCGCGAGCTGGGCAGCGGTGGCGTGCAGGAGCAGGGGTGGGTCCTGGACTGCGCCGTCCCAGCGGTGCAGAACGAAGGCGTCGCCGTCGTAGGTGACTTCGGGGTCGACGTGCTTGCGCAGGCGCCGTTCGAGCTCGTCCAGCAGCTCGTCGTCGGTCATCACGTCAGGCTAGGTGCCATCCGGTCGGCGGTGCCAAGACGGCGGGTACCGGCACGACCGCGACGTCGCTGCCGGCTCAGGACCGCGCACACCGCGGGGTGACCGTGCGCTCTGCGCACCGCGGGATGACCGTGTGACGTCGTGGAGTCGGGCTGCGTCAGGACGGGTCGGGCTGCAGGTGCAGCACGCCGGGGAAGGCCAGGGCGAAGGTGAGCCCTTCCCCGGCACCCAGGCTGGCGGGAGGCGTCTCGTCCTGGGTGATGTGGAGGCCGAGCTCGGGCATCGAGACGTCCACGGCATACGTCCCTGTGTCGAAGGTCCGCGTGACGCGCCCTGCGTCGTTCAAAGTGGCTGTCGCGACCTGGTCGCCGCCGGAGTAGAAGATGACCTCGGCTCCTGCGGCCGGTAGGTCCCGACACTGTTGCTCACGGCACAGGTGCAGCTTGGTCTCGACGGTGATCTCTCCGGTCTCCTGGCCCGAGCAGCCGGGGAGGGTCGCCATCAGCAGCACGGCGACCAGGGGGCAGAGCGTTCGACCGGCAGGAAGAGCCACCTGAGCAAGAGTGACAGGGCGGTAGTGGTGCCGCCACGCTGAGGATGGTCGATTTCGACACGAGCGCGGTCGTGGGGTCATCGACGTCCTGGACAGCGGGATGACCGTGACGTCGAACCAGGGATGAGAACGGCGGTGGGAACGGCCTGGTGGCCATCAGAGCAACGTTCTCACCGTTCCCACCGCCGTTCCGACGTCGGACCGGCCGTGGGACCGGCCTCGCGCCATTCGCCATGTGCGGACGTCGATGGCGCCTTGCTCAGCAGTGACTGCTGCGCCGCGGTCAGCGCAGAACCTCTACCTCACAGGTGATGCCCGGCGCACGGGACAGGCGGGTGTCGGCGGTGACCAGGACGATGCCCAGCATCTCGGCCAGTGCGACGTAGGCGGCGTCGTAGCTGGTGACGGTGTGGCGCAGCTCCCAGCAGCGGCGCAGCAGCGGTCGGTGGCCGGCGCGGCGCAGCGGTAGGTCGAGGAGGTCGTTCAGGGCCAGATCGGCGCGACGTTCGGGGAGGTGACCTCCGTTCGCGGTGCGGCGCAGGACGGAGGTCACCTCGAGGTCGATGACGTCGGGGGCCGTGAGGACCTCTCCACGCAGCCGGTCCCGGGCGCGGTCGCCGTCGGGGCCGTCGTCGGCCAGGGCGGGAGCGAGGACGCTGGCGTCAACGACGATCACGGTCGTCGTGCACCGCCTTCACCGCGTCGCGGAAGGACAGGCTGCCGCCGGCTCGGCCACCGGCTCGTTCGAGGACTTCGTCGAGGGTGGGGGTGCTGGCCTCCTCGACGAGCTTGGCGAGGAGGTACTCCTGCAGGGACTGGTGGGCCAGGGCGGCGCGGCGGCGCAGGACGGAGTGCGTCTCGTCGGGGACGTCCTTGATCTGAACGCTCGGCATGGCGCCGTTGAGGCGCTACTGGCGCCGATGTGCCATCGCATGGTCATCCCTGGTCATCGCCAAGAGCGCGGTGTGCGCGGGATGACCGCGCGGTCGGCTGCGACGCGCGGTGGCTCCCGGGGCTGAGGCGCTCAGGCGGTGGGTGGGCGTCACCACCACCGGGCGCCGTGGACGACGCGGTGCGGTGAGCGGCCTGCCCGGGCGTCCTGGAGGAGCTGGTCGACCTGACCGAGACCGTCGCCGTCGTCGTCGGTCGCGCTGGCCTGCCAGCCGCGACTGGTGCCGAAGGCGGTGAGGCGGGGGGTGCTGACGTGGACGAAGTCGCCGGTGACGACGCCGAGGACGTGCTCGTCGACTTCGGCCAGGAGGTGCTCGGAACCGTCGTCGCAGGCGTCGCAGCCGCAGGCGGGCACGGTGGCCAGGGGGACGGCGGGTTCGCCTGCGCTGATGGTGAGGAGGTTGTCGTCGGGGCCGTCGAAGCCGCGAAAGCTCAGCACCAGGGGGATGGCGCCGCGCTGGTGCGGGCGCAGTCGGTGGGCCCGGATGGGGGTGATCCCCGAGGGGGAGCCGTCGCGCCACGTGTCGTCCGGCCGGGTGAGGTCGACGGGCTCGGGGGTGGCCAGTCCTGCGTCGGCGAGGACTCGCGTCCAGGCGCCGGCCCGGATGGCGAGGACGCGGTACTTGGCGGGGTCCAGGCAGCGGGAGTACTCCTGCGGGTCGGGCTCGTGGTCGGCGTGGGGGTCGGGCCAGGCCGCGATGGACGTGGGGTCCTGCTCGAAGGCGGCCTCGAAGGCGGCATCAGCGGCCGCGCGCAGCGTGTCCTGGTCCACGGCGGGAGCGTAGGACGCACGGTGTCGCGCCGGGTCGTCAGCGGGAGTCGTGACGGCGCCGGGAGCACCCGGGGATCGGCACCGTGCGCGCGCTTCACCCGAGGTGCCGGCTGATCACCTCGGCTGCTTCCGCAGCGTCGAGACCTCCGGCGGCCGCGGTGAGGACCACGTGTTCCGCGTCGTCGACGTCCACGATCAGATCGGTGCCCTCGAGCGGGCAGGAGGTGCGGGCGGCGGACCAGGCCAGGCGCTCGTCGCCGTCGATCAGCGGGTGGTTGCGGGCCGGCGAGTGCACCAGGGCCGCGGCCCGGTCGGCCAGGGTGGGGTAGGCCTCGCGACCGAGGACGGTGGTGCGAGGTCGCGCGGCGGCGGAGGCCAGCAGGCCCTCGGTGGACAGGTGGTCGAGGCGGCGGTCCGCACTCACCGGGCGAGGCGGGCCGGGTGAGCCGCGACGGCCAGGCGGAAGGGACGGGCGCGCCAGGTCCCTCACCCGGGGCGGTGGGCGCGAGATCCTTCGTCAGCTCACCTAGGGTGAATTGATGGCTACCGGTCGCCGTGGAGACAGCGGTTCGGTGTCACCCGCTCGCCGCGGCCCTGGGACCGGCGTGGTGCAGGCCCTGGCCTCCGGTCTGCTCGCGGGCCTGTTCATCTCGTTCTTCCGCGACGCGCTCCCTGAGCCGAGACTGCTGTCCGTCGCCCTCGGAGTCACCTGCGCGCTCGTCCTGCACCCGGTGCTGGGTGCTGCCCTGCGAGCAGCGCACCGACGTCGGCCAGGTGCCGGCGACTGAGGGCCGAGCCGCACCCCGGCCGCAGGAAACGGCGCGGCACGGTGTCGCGGCGTCTGCGGACGGCGCCCCGGTGCTCGACACCCACACGAGCGGGACGATCGTGAGGTCGGAACGGCCGTGGGGCCGGCGTCGCGTCGTGCGCGACGAGGGCGAGGTCGTGGAGTGAGCCGTGGGTGTCCCCACGACGTCGCCAGGACGACCGCGACGGGGCACCCACGGCTCCCTCCACGTGGTGACACCGATGGGTGCGACACCGCCGTCGTCCTCGGGGCCGTGCTCGACCCGCTGCCCGGGGAGCGGCGCGCCGAGGTCGTCCGGCAGGTCGCGCAGCGCCTGCCGCGACCGGAGGTGGACTACGTCCGCCTGCAGGTGGCGGCACGACTGCCCTGACCCCCGCCGGGCTCCGGCGGGCCACGGCGCGCCGGGCGGTCGTTCAGGTGCTCTGCCCCTCGCTGCGCGCGATCCGCTGCCGGCCGATCTCGACCAGCCGCTCGCGCAGCCAGGTGAGGTAGGCGTCCCGGTCCGCGCGCAGGCCCAGGGAGATCACCGCCTGCCCCAGCACGTCCCACGCGTGGGCGCCGGCCACGGGCAGCACGACGACGCGCAGCGAGAACGGCCGGATGCGCCGGCCGAGCTCGCGCTCGACCTCCTCGAGCAGGTTCGTCTCGAACAGCGCGCTGGGTGAGCGGGTGACGACGCGCTTCTCGACCTCGCGGACCCGGGTGCACCAGGTGACGGCCTCGTCCATCCCGAGCTCGGCCACGCCCCGCAGCTCGGTGCGCCCCCGCAGACCGGGGTAGCCCGGCGGCAGGATCGACGTCAACGCGTCCGGACCGCCGGGGAACCGCTCGACCCACCAGTCCGCCCACTGCCGGGAGGCGGCGTCCAGACCGGACAGCCCGCCGGCCGCCGTCAGCCGGCGCACCGGGGGGTCCAGCGGCGGCAGCGCCGGCAGGAGCGGGGACGTCGGCGGGTCCAGGCCCGCGGCGTCGCGCAGGTGCAGGGCGAGCACCAGCGACTGCGGCATGGTGAGGTCGATCCCCCACGCTCCGGCGGCGCGCATCGCACCACTGTGCGCGGCGGGGCACCCCGCGTCCACCTGGACGGCGGGTGGGTGCCCCCTCCACGTCAACCCCAGGGGTGATCCCCGGGTACCGCCCGCGGCCGATGCGCCCGCGCGGGCCCGGCCCCTACGGTCGGGCCATGACCGCTCCGGTGCTGACCCGCTACCCGCTCGACGCCTCGGCCGCCCGCCGCCGGCGACGACGGATCGCGGTCGTCGTCGCGGTGCGGCGCGAGGCCGGTGAACGGCTCGGGGTGCCCGCCGCGACCCCCGCGGGGACCCGCCGCGCGGACCCCGGTGTGCACGGGCAGTGACGACGACGGGGACGGCGGCGCCCGCCGGTGCGCCGGACGGGTCCTCCTCCGGGCCCCGTCTCAAGGATCCGCCCCCGGGCGACGACGACGTGTGCATCCCCCACCACGTGGAGGGGGTGGCCCAGTCCCCGGGAGGATGCATGACGCAGGAGAAGACCCCGTCGGCCGACAGCGCCGCCGAACCGGTGATGGAGATGCTCTCCGAGCACATCCCGCTGTCCCTGATCATGGACATGGCCTCGCCGGACGGGCCGCACTCCGCGGAGCTGCTGGCCGCCGAGGGATTGCCCGACGACGAGTGGTGGACCCGGGACTGACCCGGCCACCGCGTCCGGTCCCCGGGGGGCACGCCCCCTCTCGTTCCCCCCAGGGACCGGATTTCGTCGCACCGGTGCAGGTCTGCTAACGTTCTTCTCGTACGCGCTACTAGCTCAATTGGCAGAGCAGCTGACTCTTAATCAGCGGGTTCATGGTTCGAGTCCATGGTGGCGCACAGCAGAAAGGCCCTGCGGCGCAGTCACTCCGGTGACTGCGCCGCTTCTGCGTCCGGGCCCGCCCTCCCCCGCGCCCGGTCTCGACGTGGCAGGCCCCGCCCGGTTCCCAGGAGGCGACGTGGACCCCACCGCTCCCGCGCGCCCGGCGCGCTGGGCCCACGTGGCCAGCGAGGTGCTGGCCCCCTGGTGGCTGGCCGCGGTCATGCCCGTCCTGGTCTCGGCGCTCACGACGGCACCGGCCTGGCGCGGAGCCCTGTCCGGTCTGCTCGTCACCGTCCTGTGCGCGGTCGTGCCCGTCGCCGTCGTCACCGCCGGTGTCCGGCGCGGGCGCTACGCCTCCCTGCACGTGCCCCGCCGCGAGGACCGTCCACCCCTGCTGGCGATGGTCGCCGGTCTGACCGCGCTGGCCGCCGTCCTCCTCGTCCTGCTCGACGGCGCGACGTCGTCCCTGGTGTTCCTGGGTCTCATGGCGGCCTGCGCCCTCGTCGGGGTGGCCGTCTCGCGGCGCTGGAAGATCTCGCTGCACGCGATGGTCGTCGCGGCCTCCACCGTGGTGCTCGTGGGCCTGGTGCCGGTCTCGGCGCCGGTCCTGCTCGCCGTCCCGGTCCTCGCCGCGGCCCGCGTCCGGCTGGGGGCGCACACGGTCGCGCAGGTCGTGGTGGGCTCGGCCGTGGGCGCCGTCCTGGCCGCGGGGGCGCTGGCCCTGGTCTGAGCGGCGGGGGTCAGGCGCGCGGGTGCAGCCGCACGGCCAGGAGCGCGACGTCGTCGGCCGCCTCGGCGGGCAGCGTGCGCGCCAGCAGGGCGTCCACGAGGGCGTCCAGGTCCGCCGGGGCCTGCGCGTGGACGTCGGCCAGGGCCTGGGCCAGGGCCTGGAACCCCTCGTCCAGCGAGGCGTCCCGCCGTTCGACCAGGCCGTCGGTGTAGAGCAGGACCGTGCTGCCGGCGGGCAGGTCGACGACGTGGTCGTGCCGCGGCGCCGCGGGGTCGACCCCGAGCAGCAGGTCGGCCTCACCGGCGGTGAGGAAGTCCACGGTCCCCTCCGGGCCCAGGACGACCGCGGGCGGGTGCCCGGCCGAGGACCAGCGCAGCCGCGTGCCCGTCCCCTCCCCCGGGACGTCCTCGAGGCGGACGGCGAGCGCGCTGGCGGTCAGGTCCGGCTGGGAGGAGGCGACGACGCGGTCGCTGCGGGCCAGGACGTCGGCGGGCCGGTCGTCGCCGACGGCCCCCAGCGTCCGCACCACCGTGCGCACCTGCGCCATGGCCGTGGCGGCGCGGGTGTCGTGGCCCACGACGTCGCCGATGACCAGGACCGTGCCGGTGGGCTGCTCGAACGCGTCGTACCAGTCGCCCCCGACCTGGGCCGTGCGGGCCGAGGGCACGTAGCGCACGGCGAGGTCGGCGTGGGCGGGTGCGGGCGGGTCGGTGAGCAGGGACCGCTGCAGCTCCTCGGCGAAGCGGCGCTGGTGGCGGTGCAGGCGCGCGGAGTCCAGGGCGAGCCCGGCGCGACCGGCGAGCTCGACGACGGTGCCGACGTCCTCGGCGTCCAGCGGCGGGCGGCCGGCGTCCTGGAACACCGTCAGCAGACCGGTGGTCCGCCCCCGGCCCGGCAGCGGCAGGACGAGCCCGCAGGAGGGGGCGAGCTCGTGCAGGAGGCGGCGGGCGGTCCCGTCCTCGGCCAGGACGGCCGAGACGGCGGTGGTGGCGTCGGGGATCCGCAGGGGCCGGCCCTCGCGCAGCGCGCGCCACAGGAAGGCGTGCCGGGTCAGGTCGGCCAGGCGGTGCTCGGCGTACCGGGCCACGAGGGGGCGCCGGGCCGGGTCGCGGTGCCAGTGCCCCACGTCGCGCAGGCCGCGGCGCAGGTCCGCGGGGCGGGGGACGGCGCGGACGGGGGTGTTCACCGGGCTGTCGTCGTCGACGAGGGTGACGACGCACCAGTCCCCCAGGGCGGGGACGACCAGCTCGGCGAACCGCTGGGCGGCGACGTCGGGGTCGGCCTCGCCGGTGAACACGGCGGTCACCTCGGCCAGCAGGCAGGCGCGGGTGCTCGCGCGCTCGGTGGCGCGGGCGGCCTCGCGGCGGGCGGTGGTCTCCAGCAGGTAGACGGCCAGCCCCTCCCCCTCGGGGACGGCGCGGACCTCGACCCAGCGCGGCGCGGACCCGGGGCGGGCGAGCTCGACGACGGCCTCCCCGGTGCGCAGCGCGCGGCGCAGGAGGTCGGTGAGCTCGTCGGTGGCGCCCGCGCCGAGCAGGTCCACGACGCTGCGCCCCAGCAGGTCCGCGCGCCCGGTGCCGCACAGCCGCTCGGCGGCGGCGTTGGCGTGGGCCACCCGCCAGCCGCGGTCCACCGCGAGGTAGCCCACGGCCATGCCCTCCAGGGCCTGGGCGATCCGGCCGGTGACGCGGTGGTGGGCGGTGACGTCCAGGACCGTCCCGACGAGCCGTTCGGTCGCGGGCCGGCCACCGTCCAGGACGCTCCCGCGCGCCTCCATCCACCGGACCGTCCCGTCCGGCAGCAGGACCCGGTAGGAGGAGGTGTAGCCGCCGGTGGCCAGGGCGACGGCCAGGTCGGCGCGCGCGGCGACCCGGTCCTCGGGGTGGATGCGCTCGAAGGCGACCTCCACGTCGTCGTTGAGCTCCTCGCGGCGCAGGCCGAACAGGGCCAGCGTCCGGTCGTCCCAGTCCACCCGGCCGGTGGCGACCTGCAGGACGAAGGTGCCGACCCCGGCGGACTCCACGGCCGTCTCGGCCACCGTGGCCCCGGCGCGGGCCTCACCGGCGGCGGCCAGCTCCAGCTCGGCGGTCGCGGCGCCGGCCACGTGCTGCAGGAGGTCCGCGGCGCCGGGCTCCCAGTGGCGGGGCTCGCGGTCGAACACGCAGACGGCGCCGACGACGCGCCCGTCCCGCGTGGCCAGCGGCACCCCGAGGTAGGAGCCGACGTCCCCGGCGCGCACGACGGGCAGCTCGGCGACGCGCAGGTCGGTGCGGGTGTCACCGATGGCGAGGGGGCGGCCCGCGGCGGCGGTCTGGGCGCAGACCGTCCGCGCGAGCGCCGCGCCGGGGGCACCCGCCTCGGCCGCCGGCTGCGGTCCGTGGGACCCGACGACCACCGGGCCGTCGGCGAGCAGGGTGATCCGCCCGGAGGCGGCGCCCAGGAGCCGGGCGGCGACGGTGGCCAGGCCGTCGAGGTCGGGGCGGGTGGTCGCCGTCTGCAGCCGGCGGGCGCTCGAGGTGCGGGCCGCGTCGGCGGTGAGCTGGTCGGCGGCCCGGTGCGCGTCGTCGCGGGGCGGACGGGCCGGGCGGGGCAGGGACGGTCCGCCGGTGACCGTCGGCGCGGGGACGCGGCCGTCGGCGGCGGCGTCGTCCACGACGGTCCCCTCTCGGTCGGGCGCCGACCGGACCGGCGGCGTCTCCTGCGGTGGGGCGTCCCACCACAGGGAGCATTCTGTTCTAGATAGTGACGCGCTGTCACGGGTTTGGGGATCTTCGTCACAGGGAAGGGACCTGCGACACTCTCCCCGTGACCCGTCCACGTCCAGACCCGCGGCGCACGGGGACGACGGACGGAGATGGGCCCGGCATGAGCGGACGGCGCGGCGACGGCGCGGACCTCCTGGCGCAGGCGACCGTGGCCCTGCGCCGCCACACCCCCGACGGCTGGGCCGCCGTGCGCGAGGACCTGCTCGACCTGGCGCGCCGCGCGCACCGCCCCTCGGCCCCCGTGCGCGGCCGGCACGCGCACGGCGACTTCCTCCTGAGCACCGACGTCCTCGTCGCGGCCCTGCGCCGGTCCGTGGAGTCCGTGCCGGACGTGGCGGTCACCGCCGTCCACTGCGCGACCGGCCCGGACGCCGCCCTGACGGGCGTGACCGTGGAGGTCGTCGCGCTGTTCGGCACCCACCTGCCGACGGCCGGCGAGGCCGCCCGCGCGGTGCTGACCGCCACCTGCCGGGACGTCCTCGGCGAGCCCGGCCCGGGCACCGGCGTGGACGTGCGCGTGCACGTGCACGTCGGTGACGTCGTGGCCCGCCGCACCGAGCTCTGAGCCCGCTACCCGTCCTGGTCCAGGGGCGGGTCGGCCCGGCGGCGGGGCACCGGCCGCCCCGCCGCCGGGCGCGGCACCAGCGGCAGGCGGCGCGGCTGGAACCCGCGGGCCCGCCGCCGCACCCACGCCGCGTGCCGGGCCGCGAGCAGGGCCGCCCGCCGCACCGCCCGGTCGTCGTCGGGGATCCGTGGCCCGCTCACGACCGACCTGCCCCACGGCCCCGGACCGGGCCCTCCCGCACGACCACCTGCGCTGTCCCTCCTGGACGTCGACCTCCTGGCCCGGACCCGGCGGGACGCCGACCCGTGCACCGGTGCACACCGTCCCGTCCCGGGCGCCGGCGCGCACCCCGGAACGGGCCCCGCTGCGCCTGCCGCTCCCCCGCCGCCGGCGCGGGGCTCACGCGGCGGGCTCGCGCCAGCCCTGGTCCCACACGCGGGCGGCGGCCAGGAAGGCGGTGAGCGCCGGGGGCTGGGCGTGCACCCGGTAGGTGCGCCCGTGCAGCTCCAGCGCCACGGCGACGTCGGCCACGTCGACCCCGAAGGCCCGCAGGTCGTCGGTGAGCGGGCCGGACAGGGGGTCCCCGGGCCCGAGGGTCACCAGCTCGGACCGGGCCGCGGGGGTGACCTGGCGCCACCACGACGCGATGGCTCGACTCTGTTGCTGCACACCACAGGTGTCGAGCCGCCGGGGCCGCACCTCGACCCCTGCTCACCCGCACGGCGGCAACGGACCACCCGCTCGGCCCCGACGGGGATCGACGGGTGGCCGGCGGGTGACCGGTGCCCCGCCCGCCCCCTCGCGGCCGCGCCCGCACCCGTTCGGCCTGCCGCTCGCCCGGGACGGGCGGGCCGGTGCGGTCGTGCCGGGCGCGGCTACAGGTCCTTCTCGAACGCCAGGGGACCGATGGTCTCGGGATCGGCCGACACGTCGAAGAGCGGACGGAACCCCGTCCGCAGGTAGAGGTGCCTGGCCTCGGGCTGCCGTGGCCCCGTCGTGAGGAACAGGCGCGCGTACCCGGCCCCGACCGCCCGCCGCTCCAGTTCCGCGAGCACCTGCCGGGCCAGCCCCCGCCGCCGGTGGGCCGGGTGGGTCCAGATGCGCTTGAGCTCCGCCGTCGTCCCGTCGTAGCGGCGGTAGGCGCCCCCGGCGACGGCCGCGCCGCGCTCCAGGAGCAGCAGCAGGATCCCGCCGGGGGCGGTGAACTCCTCCGCCGGGTAGCGCAGCAGCTCCTCGCGCACCTGCTCGGGGGTCCCGCCGTAGCGGGTCCCGTACTCGCGCGCGAGGTCGTCGAACAGGGGACGGGCCAGGTCGTCGCCGACCCCCACGGCCCGCACGACGAGCCCAGCGGGTCCCCCGGTGGGCCCGCTGACCGTGGTCGTCACCGGGCGTCCTCCAGCGCGCGCCGTCCGGGGATCGCGTCGAGGAGCTCGGCCGTGTACTCGTGGCGCGGGTGGTCGAACACGTCGGCCGTCGGCCCGAACTCGACCAGCTCACCGCGCCGCATGACCCCCACCTCGTCGCTGACCTGCCGCACGACGGCCAGGTCGTGCGAGATGAAGAGGTAGCTCAGACCGTGGTCGGCCTGCAACTGCACGAGCAGCTCGAGGATCTGCGCCTGGACCGAGACGTCGAGCGCCGAGACCGGCTCGTCGCACACGACGACGTCGGGTTCGAGCGCCAGCGCGCGGGCGATGGCCACGCGCTGGCGTTGCCCCCCGGACAGTGCCGCGGGCCGGCGGTCGGCCAGCTCGGCCGGCAGGCGCACCTGGTCGAGCAGGTCCAGCGCCCGGGCCCGGCGCGACCGCCGGTCGCCGACGCCGAAGGCGCGCAAGGGTTCCGCGATCGTCTCCCCCACCGGCAGGCGCGGGTCCAGCGACGCGTACGGGTTCTGGTAGACGAGCTGGACCCGCCGGCGCAGCGCGCGCCAGGCGGACCCGCGCAGCTGCCCGGTCTCCCGGCCGTCCAGGAGCACCTGCCCCGACGTCGGGCGTTCCAGGCCGAGCACGAGGCGGGCCGTGGTGGTCTTGCCCGACCCCGACTCCCCCACGAGCCCCACCGTGCGGCCCCGGCCGAGGTCGAAGCCGACGCCGGACACGGCCCGGTGCACCCGGCCGCGCCCCGGCAGGGGGAACTCCTTGACGAGCGAGCGCACCTGCACCAGCGGGGCCCCGGTCCGGGGTCCCGGCGTCCTGGCGGGAGCGACCGGCCGCGGGACCGCCCGCAGCCGGGTGGCGGTCAGGCTGGGCGCAGCCGCCAGGAGCGAGGCCGTGTACGTGTGCTGCGGGCGGGTCAGGACCTGCTGCGCCGTCCCCGTCTCGACGACCTCCCCCTGCGACATCACGACCACGCGCGAGGCCCGGTCCGCGGCCACCGCCAGGTCGTGGGTGATGAACAGGACGGCTGTGCCCGCCTCGCGGGTCAGCCGCCCCAGGTGGTCCAGGACGGTGCGCTGCACGGTGACGTCGAGGGCGCTCGTCGGTTCGTCGGCCACGAGCAACCGGGGGCCGGCGGCGAGCCCGACGGCGATGAGGACGCGCTGGCGCATCCCGCCGGACAGCTCCGAGGGGTACTGCCGGGCGCGCACCGCGGCGTCCGGGAGGCCCGCCGCCGTCAGCAGCTCCACCGCCCGCTCCCGGGCGGCCGCGCCCCGCGCCAGCCCGTGCACCCGCAACGCCTCGGCCACCTGGTCCCCCACCCGAACGACGGGGTTCAAGGAGAGCGTCGGGTCCTGCGGGACCAGCCCGATCCGCGCTCCGCGCACGGACCGCCAGGCCCGCTCGCCCAGACCGACCAGCTCGTCGCCCTCCAAGCGCACCGACCCGGCCTCGACCCTCCCGTCCGCGGGCAGCAGACCGACCACGGCGTGCGCCGTCGTGCTCTTGCCCGACCCGGACTCGCCGACGACCGCGACGACCTCCCCGGGGTGCACCTCGAGGGACACGCCGTGCACGACCTCGCGCCGCCCGGTGCGGCCGCCGTAGGAGACCCGCAGGTCCCGCACGCTCAGCAGGGGATCGCCCACGCCTGCGCTCACGTCGTCGCTCCGTTCTCCAGGGCCTGGGCGATCCGGTTGGCGGACAGCACGACCGCCGCCACCACCAGCCCGGGCAACGTCGTCAGCCACCAGGCGGTGGCCAGGTAGTCACGGCCGCCGGAGACCAGCGACCCCCACTCCGGGGCCGGCGGCGGGGCGCCGAACCCGAGGAAGCTCAACGCCGACACGGCCAGGACGGCCACGCCGAACTCCAGCGCCGCCAGCGCCAGGACGGGCCCGGCGGCGTTGGGCAGCACGTGGCGGAACAGCACTCCCGTCGTGCGCACCCCGCTGGCGCGGGCGGCCTCGACGTAGGGCGAGGTGCTGACCTTCAGCACCTCCGAGCGCATGACGCGGGCGAAGTTCGCGACCGTGCCGAGGCCGACCGCGATCGCCACGTTCACGGTGCCGAACCCGAGCGCCGTGATGAGGGCCATCGACAGCAGCAGCGCCGGGATCGACAGCAGGACGTCGACGGCGCGCATGAGGACGTCGTCCACCACCCCGCGCAGGGAGCCGGCGACGAGCCCGACGAGGGTTCCGACCACCAGGCCGATGAGCACGGCGAGGACCGTGGCCTGCAGCGTCAGCCGGGACCCGTGCACGACCCGCGCGAACAGGTCGCGGCCGAGGTGGTCGGTGCCGAAGACGTGCGCCGCCGACGGCCCCTGCAGCCGGTCGGCCGGAACCCCCTGCACCGGGTCCTGCCCGGTGAACAGTGCGGGGACCGCCGCCCAGGCGAGCACGACGAGCAGGACGAGTCCGGCCAGCAGGAGGTCGGGGTGCCGCAGCCGGGCCGGCACCGGGCGTCGACCCGCACCCGCTGCGCGGTAGCGGGCCTCGATGTCGAGCACGTCCAGCACGTCCTCGGGGGTCCCGCGGTCCCGAGCGCGGGAGGGAGCGCGGCTCACGCGGCACCGCCCACGAGGACGCGCTCCGCCTCGACGTCGCCCGCGTTGCGGGTGCGCCGCCGCGGGGCCCGGGCCCCGCCGACGAGGCGCAGGCGCGGGTCGACGAGCGGGTGCAGCAGGTCGACGACGAGGTTGGTGACCACGAAGACGGTCGCCGCGAGCAGCACGAGGCCCTGCACGAGCGGGATGTCCTGACCGTTCACCGCGCTCACCGTGAGCCGCCCGAGGCCCACCCGGGAGAAGACCGTCTCGACGACCACGGCACCCGCCAGCAGGTTCCCGACGATGACCCCGCCCAGCGTGAGGGTGGGGATCGCGGCGTTGCGCAGCGCGTGCCGCAGGTGGAGGCGGGAGCGGGAGGCTCCCTTGGCGCGGGCGGTCTCGACGTACGGTTCGGCCAGGGCCGTCCGCAGGCTGCGGGCCAGCACCTGGGCGATGGAGGCCGACACCGGGACCGCCAGCGTCACCGCCGGCAGCACGAGGCTCGCGAGGCCCTCGTTGCCCAGGGCCGGGAAGACCGGGACCCGGAACGAGAACACCTGGATGAGCAGCAGTCCCACCCAGAAGGTGGGCAGCGAGACCCCCAGCGGGGGCAGGGCCTGCAGCGTCGTGCGCAGCCAGGCCCGCCGGACCGCGGTGGCGGCCAGGGCGGTCCCCACCCCGAGGAGGAGGGCGAGGGCGGACGCCGCCGCCGCGAGGGCGAGCGTCTGCGGCACCGCGTCGCCGATGAGCGTCGTCACGGGGGCACCGTTCTGGATGGAGGTCCCGAGGTCGAGGTGCAGCGTCCGCCACAACGCGTGGGCGTACTGCTCGGGCAGCGGGTCGTCGAGGCCGTGCTCGGCCCGCAGCGCCGCGACCTGCGCGGGGTCGGCGGTCGACTGCTCACCGCCCTGGCCCCCGGCGAGCATGATCGAGACCGGGTCGCTGGGCAGCAGGTAGAGGATGACGAACGTCACCGTGAACGCGGCCCACAGCACGAGCACGGCCTGCCCCAGCCGCCGCAGGACGTACCCGGTCACGACTGCTTCCAGGCGTCGTGGATCCACAGCCGGGAGGACCCCTCGAACTGCAGGTCGTGGACGTCGTCGGACGCCGCGATGACCGTCGACAGTTCGATGAGCGGGATGGAGTGCGCCTCCTGCACCAGCAGCTGCGAGGCCCGGGCCACGAGCTGCGCGCGCTGCGTCGCGTCGGTCGTCGACGACTGCTCCGCGAGGAGGTCGTCGACCGCGCCGCGGGGCCGCTGGTTCACGTTCCGCGTGTCGGTCGAGAAGATGGTGCGCAGGACGTCCGGGTCGGACCGGGTGAGGTTGTAGAACAGGACGTCGTAGTCGCCGGAACTCTGCTGGGCCGCGGTGTCGGCCGTCGTCCCCTGCTTGAGCTGCAGGTCGATCCCGGCCTCGCGGACCTGCTGCTGCACGAGCTCCAGGACGGCGGACGTGGGCTGCCAGAACAGGACGGTGAACGTGAGCCTGCGCCCCGCCTTCTCGCGGATCCCGTCTGCACCCCTGGTCCACCCGGCCGCGTCGAGCAGGCGGTTCGCCCCGGCGAGGTCCCGGGCGAGGTCCGCCGCGTCGTCCGGGGCGCCGGGCGTGGACACCGACAGGGCCGACGTCACCGCCTCGTCCCCGGGGTTGAGGAGGCTGGCGAGCTGTTCGCGGTCGATCGCCTTCGACAGGGCCTGCCGGACCCGTACGTCGTCGAAGGGGGCCCGCGACTCGTTGGGGAAGAAGTTGTACGGGATCCCGGGGTTCGCCCGCCGCTGGGTCCAGAACCCGTTGCCGTCGAACTGGGGCAGGTCCTGGGAGGCGATGCCGGTGGTGGCGTCGATCTGGTGCGAGCGCAGGGAACCGGTGCGCACGCCCGCCTCGGGGACCACCCGGTAGGTGATGGTGTCGAGGTAGGCCTCTCCGGCGTGCTTCGCCCCGGTCGGCGCCCAGTCGTACCCGGTGCGGCGCTCCAGCACGGTCTGGTCGTCCTTGACGTAGCTGCCGACGACGAAGGGTCCAGAACCCACGAGAGTGGCTCCGGTGCAACGGGTCGCGGGGTCGGCCGTGGCGGTCGGGACGGACAGCAGCCCCAGGCTCATGGTCGACGTGGCCTGCAGGAACTGGGCACTGGGACGGGAGAACGTGACGACGGCCGTCTGCGCGTCCGGCGTCTGCGTCCCGGTGTACCCCTGGAGGTAGGTGGACCCGAGCGACGCCTTCGCCCCGAGGGCCACGATCCCGTCGAGGTTCGCCTTCACGGCCGCCGCGTCGACCGGGGTGCCGTCGGAGAACGTCACCCCCGGCCGGAGGTGGAACGTGAACGTCGTCGCGTCCGGGCTCACCTCCCAGCGCTGCGCGAGCCACGGCTGGATCCGACCGTCGAGGTCCTGGACGGTGAGGGAGTCCACGAGCTGGCGGCCGATGTTCAGCGCGTCGTTGTTCCCGACCTGTTGTGGGTCGATGCAGCCGGAGTCGACCGAGATGGCGACGTCGAGGTTGCCGCCGCGGACGGGGGTCGCGTCGGCGGCGCCCCCGGCGTTGCTGGCGCCCCCGCCGCAGGCGGTGAGGGTGGCCAGGGCGGCGACCAGGACGGCGGCAGACCGGGACGTGCTGCTGCGCAAGGGGTCTCCTGAGGAGTGTGTGGAACGCACCGGTGGGACGGCCGGCGCGAGGGCCGGCGAAGGGCCGGCGAGGGGGGACGGGTCAGCGACAGCCGGTCGCGCCCGTGCGGCAGAGGTCCACGACGCGCCGGAGGATGGCGACGTGCGACGTCCGTTCCACCTGAACCCCTCCATCGTTCCTGGCGGAAGCACCCGCGCCCGTGTCCGGGGGGTTGCTGCGGCGTCGCGGAGCCAGGTCTCTCAGCCGCTCTGGATGGTCGTACCGGGAACTGTACGGGGAACCGTGCCGGAACTCAACCACCGGCGGCGCAGCGGGTCCCGGGACGACGAAACCCCTCCGTCCGGCCCGGGCCGGACGGAGGGGTTCTGCGGGCTGGACGGGCTACCCGACGACGGGGACGCCCGCCGGCAGTTCGGCCCGCACGGTGCGGGCCGCCTCGACGAGGTTCCGCAGGGACTCGGTCGTCTCGGCGTACCCGCGCGTCTTGAGGCCGCAGTCGGGGTTCACCCACACCTGCCGCGCCGGGACCGACGCGACGGCCGACCGCAGCAGGCCGACGATCTCCTCGACGGACGGGACGCGCGGGGAGTGGATGTCGTAGACGCCGGGACCGATGCCTCGGGCGAAACCCGCCCGTGCGATGTCCTCGAGCACCTCCATCCGCGACCGCGCGGCCTCGATGCTGGTGACGTCGGCGTCGAGGCCGTTGATGGCGTCGATGACCTCACCGAACTCGGAGTAGCACAGGTGGGTGTGCACCTGCGTCGCATCCGCGGCGCCCGCGGTGGCCAGCCGGAAGGACGCGACGGACCAGGCGAGGTAGGCGGGCTGGTCGGCCGCCGCGAGCGGCAGCAGTTCCCGCAGCGCGGGCTCGTCCACCTGGACGATCCCGATGCCGGCCGCCTCCAGGTCGGCGACCTCGTCCCGCAGCGCGAGCGCCACCTGGCTCGCGGTGTCCCCCAGCGGCTGGTCGTCGCGGACGAACGACCACGCCAGGATCGTCACCGGCCCGGTGAGCATCCCCTTGACGGGTTTCGCCGTGCGGCTCGCGGTGTACGTGCTCCACGGCACCGTGATGGGTGCCGGCCGGGCGACGTCGCCCCACAGGATCGGCGGGCGGACCCCGCGCGAGCCGTAGGACTGGACCCAGCCGTGCTCGGTGACCGCGAACCCGTCGAGCTGCTCGGCGAAGTACTGGACCATGTCGTTCCGCTCGGGTTCACCGTGGACGACGACGTCGAGGCCCAGGTCCTCCTGCAGTCGCACGACCCGGTCGATCTCGGAGCGCAGGAACTCCTCGTAGGCGTCGTGCGCGACCTCGCCGCGGCTCCAGGCCGCCCGCGCCCTGCGGATCTCGGGTGTCTGCGGGAAGGAGCCGATGGTCGTCGTCGGCAGGAGCGGCAGGCCGAGGACCTCCTCCTGCGCCGCCCGGCGGACGGCGTAGTCGCTGCGGCTGAACGCGTCCGGCCCGAGCGCGGCGAGCCGCTCCCGCACCTGCGGCCGCACGACACCGGGCGCGCCGAGGCGGTCGGCGCGGGCCGCGGCCGACGCCGCCAGCCCGTCGGCGACCCCCGGTGCGGTGGGGTCGGCGAGCGCACGGCCCAGCAGGACCACCTCGGCGACCTTCTGGTCGGCGAACGCCAGCCAGCTGCGCAGCCGTTCCGGCAGCGCCGTCTCGCGCGTCACGTCGTGGGGGACGTGCAGCAGCGACGTCGAGGTCCCCGGCACGACGTGCGCGGCGGTCGCCCGCAGGGAGCGCAGGGTCGTCAGCGCCTGCTCGAGGTCACCCCGCCAGATGTTGTGCCCGTCGACGACCCCGCCCACGACGGTCTTGCCGGCCAGTGCGGACGCGTCCGCCGGCACGGTCCCCCGGACGAGGTCGAGCGCGACCCCCTCCACCGCGCTCAGCGACCCCAGGAACCCGTGGGCGTCGCCGTAGGGCGTGGCCACCAGCAGCCGGGGCCGGCCCGGGACCGCCGCGAGGCGTTCGTAGGCCGCCCGCAGGAGGTCGGCCAGCCTCTCCACCCCGGCCGTCGCCGAGTCGCTCACCAGGCCGGGCTCGTCGAGCTGGACCCACGTGGCCCCGGCCGCGGCGTAGGCGGCGAGCAGCCCCTCGTAGGCGCCGAGCAGGTCCTCCAGGCGCGCCAGCGGGGAGAAGCCCTCCGGGCTGTCGGCGGATGCCTTGGCCAGCAGCAGGAACGTCACCGGACCGACGACGACGGGGCGGGTGAGGAAACCGTCGGCCAGCGCCTCGGAGAACTCCCGGACGCCGCGGTCGTCGGCGAACCGGAACGTGGTGCCGGGCCCGATCTCGGGGACGAGGTAGTGGTAGTTCGTGTCGAACCACTTCGTCATCTCCAGCGGCGCCAGCGCCCCCCGGCCGCGGGCGATCGTCGAGTAGGCCTCGAGGTCCACCCGGCCGTCGGCCCCCACGAGGTCCGCGAAGCGCTCCGGCACCGCCCCCACGGCGACGGCGGTGTCGAGCACCTGGTCGTAGGCGGAGAACGAGGACGGGATCGACGCGTCGTGGGCGGGCAGCCCCAGGGCGTTGAGGCGGCGGACCGTGGCGGCCCGGACGGCGGCGAGCGCCGTCTCGGTCGCGGTGACGTCGGTGCGCCCGGCCCACAGCGCCTCGAGGGCCTTCTTGGTCTCGCGGTCGGGACCGATCCGGGGGTAGCCGAGGATCGTCGCGGTCCACGCCGGGTCGTCGTCCGTCGGGTTCTGGCTCATCGGGTGACTCCTCCTGCCGCGCGGGCGCGGCGTTCGGTGGGGCGGGTCAGGTCGAGGTGGTCGAGCAGGTCCAGGACGGGCTCGACCGCGTTGAAGGTGTAGAGGTGCAGGCCGGGTGCCCCGGCGTCCAGCAGGTCGCGGGCCAGGCCCGAGGAGAAGGCGGTGGCCGCGCGGCGACGGTCGCGGACGTCGCCGGTGCCCAGGGCCGCGAGCAGCGCCCGCGGGACGGGGACGCCGGTGAGTTCGCCGATCCGCGCCAGCCGGCGGGCCTCGTGGGTCACGGCGAGCCCGGGCAGCAGGGGCATCGTGACGCCCGCGGCGCGGGCGCGGGCCACGAAACCGGCGTACTCCCGGGCGGACCAGCCGACCTGGCAGACGGCGAACCGTGCCCCGGCGTCCTGCTTGGCGCGCAGGACGGCGAGCTCGTGCTCGTCGCGGTCCCGGGGGAACGCGGCGACGGCGAGGCTGAGCGGGGGGACGTCGACGGGGAGACGCCCGCCCCGCAGCGCGAGGCGACGCCGGTCGGCCACCTGCAGGAGTTCGACGAGGTCGCGGGCCGTCGGAACCCCGTCGGGGTGGGGGGAGAACTCCCCCGCCCCGGCCGGCGGGTCCCCGCGCAGGGCGAGGACGTTGCGGACCCCCGCGTCGAAGAACTCGCACGCCAGGTCGACGACCTCGCGGCGCGAGGAGCCCACGCACGTCAGGTGCGCCATGGCCGGGACCGCCGTGGAACTCAGGACGTGGGCCAGCAGGTCCCGGCTCGGGCCCCGCGTGACCCCGGCCGCCCCGAACGTCACCGACACGAAGTCCGGGCTGGTGCCCAGCAGGTCGGACAGCCTGCGCCACAGCGCATCACGGCCGTCCGGAGTCCTCGGCGGGAAGAGTTCGAAACTGAGCGTCGGCCGCCCCGCCGCGCCGGCGACGAGGGGGGCGAGCGTCATCGTGCGGGTCCTGCGCCGGGAGGCGGGCAGGGTTCGACATCGGTGTTGCGCATCACGTGCTCCATCGGCCTGGCGTTAGCACCCTCGCCCGGGCTCGGGGGGTTGCTGCGGCGTCGTCGAGCCAGGACTCTCAGCCGCTCTGGATGGTGTTCCCCGACCATAGGGTGCTCCGGCTGCCCTCCACAAGTGGTCCCGGGCCGGTCACCCGGGCGGCGCACGGGGGGTTTCAGCCGCGCCGCCGACGTGCCGATGTTGATCCGGCCGCCACCTCGTGGCAGGCTCCTCCCAGGTCATGAGCGCCAGCGACAAGCCCCGGCTCGCTGGCCGGCAACCCTCCTCCGCGGTGGGGTGCCCCGGGTGACGACCTGGCCGGTTCCGTGGTGGAGCCGGCAAGCGCGGACCTCGCCGGGGTGCCCCGGCCCCCGGTGGGGTCCCCTCCCCCAGGAGTTCCGCGTGAGCACCAGCACCCTCTCCCCCGCCCGTCCCCCCTGCCCGGTCCCGTCCGGCCACGCGGTCGGTGCGCTGCTGCCCGTCGTCGGCGCCGACACGGTGGTCCCCCTGGCCACCGGCGGCACGACGACCTACGTGAACCTCGACAACGCGGCGAGCACCCCCGCCCTGCGCGCCGTCGCCGACCGGGTCGCGCAGGTGCTGCCGCACTACGCGAGCGTCCACCGGGGTGCCGGGTACCTCTCCCGCGTCAGCACGGCCCTGTTCGAGCAGGCCCGCGGGGAGGTCGGCCGGTTCGCGGGGGCCCGGCCCGAGGACCTGGTCGTCTTCACGCGCAGCACGACCGACGCCCTGGACCTGCTCGCACGGGCCGTGCCCCCGGGGGCCCGCGTGCTCGTGGCCGACGTCGAGCACCACGCGAACCTGCTGCCCTGGCAGCGGTCGGCGCGGACCACGGTCGTGCGCGGCGGCGCCGACGCGGAGGAGACGACCGCGCTGCTGGAGGCCGAGCTGGCCGCCGGCCGCTACGGCCTGCTCGCCGTCGCCGGGGCGTCGAACGTCACGGGCGAGGTGCTGCCGCTGCGGCGGCTGGCCCGCGCCGCCCACGACGCCGGGGCACGCATCGCGGTGGACGGCGCCCAGCTCCTGCCGCACCGGCGGGTGGACGTCGGCCGGGACGGGATCGACTACCTGGCCCTGTCCGGGCACAAGCTCTACGCCCCGTTCGGCAGCGGCGCGCTCGTCGGCCGCCGCGACTGGCTGGACGCGGCCGATCCGTACCTGGCCGGTGGCGGTGCCACGCTGGACGTGCGCCACGACGGCGTGCGGTGGGCGACGGGTCCCGACCGGCACGAGGCGGGCTCCCCCAACGTCGTCGGCGCGGTGGCGCTGGCGCAGGCCTGCCTGACGCTGGGGGCGTTGCCGCCCGGCGCGCTGGAGGCGCACGAGGCGGCGCTGCGAGCCCGCCTCGTCGACGGGCTGGAGGCGCTGCCCGGGGTGCAGGTCGTCCGGCCGCACCCGCAGGACGCCGTCGGGGTCGTGACCCTCACCGTGCCCGGCCGGTCCGTGTCCGAGGTCGCGGCCTACCTGTCCGCCGAGCACGGCACCGGGGTGCGGGACGGCCGCTTCTGCGCGCACCGCTTCGCGGACGCCCTGGGCCTGGCCGAGGGGGGCCTGCGCGTCTCGACGGGCGTCGGCACGTCGTCCGCCGACGTGGACCGGCTGCTGCGGGCGCTGCGGCAGTTCCTCACGACCGGCCCGGCCCTGCGGTACGGCGTCGTCGACGGGTGCTGGGGGCCGCTGTCGGACCCCCGCCCGGCCCCGGCGGCCTACCTCGCCGCCGACGCACCCGCGTCCCGGTGAGTTCCGCGGGCGTCGCGGTCAGGCCAGCGGCCCGCTGCTCGGGCGCGGGCCGTCCCCCGTGCGGGGGGCCTCCTGCGCGAGCAGCGCGTGCAGCTCGGACTCGAACTCGGCCCAGCTCAGCTCACCGGGACCGGGTCCGAGGTCGTGACCGTCGTCGCGGACGAGGTCCGCGGGTGCCCACGGGAACCCCCACTGGCCGTGCCCGGCCAGCGTGAGACCCTGCACCACGATCGAGCCCAGACTGGTTGCGGCAGCGCACCATCGCGCCCACTGTCGTCGCAGCACCTCACACCTCCGCTCTCGGGTGCCTCACTGTCGCACACGTCCGGCACCCCCGGCAGGCCCCTCGCCACCCCCTCCCCCGACGTCCGAGCCGCACCCCCCGCACACCACCCCGGGAGACCCCGTGACCACCCCCCTGCACCTGTTCCTCGACGTCGACGGGGGCGGCTGGCACCCCGCCGCCTGGCGCCGCTCCCGCAGCACGCCCGACGACGTGCTCTCGCCCGCGCGGCTGCGCGGGTTCGCCGCCACCGCACAGGCCCAGGGCCTGACGGCGCTGACGTTCGAGGACACGCCGCTGCCCGACCCGCGCAGCCCGGCGGGGCGCCTCGACGCGGTCCAGCGCGCGGCGTTCCTGGCGGGGACGACGGAGGCCGTCGGGCTGCTGCCGGTCGCGGCCACGACCTACTCCGAGCCCTTCCACGTGGCCGCCCAGATCGCCTCGCTCGACCACTCCAGCGCCGGCCGGGCCGGGTGGATCGCGACGACGTCGCCGGCGTCCGCCGCACGCGGCGTGGACCTGCCCGTCGCGCAGGACCCCGCGCTCGAGCTCGCCGACGTGGTGCGCACCGTCCGCGCCCTCTGGGACTCCTGGGAGGACGACGCCGTCGTCCGCGACGTCGCCACCGGCCGCTACGTCGACCGGGACCGGCTGCACCACGTCGACGTCGACACCGGCCGCTGGTCGGTGAAGGGTCCGCTGACCGTGCCCCGGTCCCCCCAGGGCCACGCGGTCGTCGTGGTCCACGAGACCGACGTGACCGACCGGACCGCCGCGGACGTCGTGCTCAGCGGGAACACCGGGGCGCGCCGCTCCCCCGGCGGCCCGCTCGTCGTCCTCGACGTCGAGTTCACGCTCGACACCGAGGCGCACCCGGCCACCGAACGGCTGGCGGCGCTGGAGGCGCACGCCCCCGCACCGGACCGGGGACGGGTGCGGTGGACGGGATCGGGCGAGGGGTTCGTCCGCTTCCTGACCGACCTGGCCGGCACCGTCGACGGGGTGCGGCTGCACGCCGCCGTCCTCGACGAGGACCTGCGCGCGCTGGTCCGCACGACGCTGCCCGCGCTGCGCGTCGCGCGGCTGCTGCGGGCCCCGCTGCCCGGGGCGACCCTGCGCAGCACGCTGGGGCTGGAACGCCCCGCCAACCGGTTCGCCCCCCAGCTCGCGGACGCCTGAGGAGACCACGATGAGCACCCCGGCCACCGACGACCTCCGCTTCCCCGACGCCGTCGTCCACTTCGGCGTCTTCTTCCAGGGCGTCAACCACAGCACCATCTGGTCCGACCCCCGCAGCGGGTCGCAGATGGCGCACTCGACGTTCGCGCAGTTGATCCGCACGGCCGAGCGCGGGCTGTTCGACGCGTTCTTCCTCGGCGAGGGCCTGCGCCTGCGGGAGCAGCGCGGGAAGATCCACGACCTCGACGTCGTCGGCCGCCCCGACGCCCTGACCGAACTCGCGACCCTCGCCGGTCTGACGACGCACATCGGTCTCGTGGCGACGCAGAACACGACGTACAACGACCCCGCGGACCTGGCGCGCCGTCTCGCCTCGCTCGACGTCCTCTCCGGCGGTCGCGCCGCCTGGAACGTGGTCACGACCGACAACGCCTGGACGGGGGCGAACTTCCGGCGCGGCGGGTACCTCGACCACGCCGACCGCTACGAGCGCGCCGAACGGTTCGTCCGGACCGCGCAGCGGGTGTGGGACAGCTGGGACGGCGAGCGTTTCACGCCCGTCCGCGTCCAGGACGGGGTCTTCGACGTCGAGTTCACCCCGACCGTCCCGCGCAGCCCGCAGCAGCACCCGGTCCTGTTCCAGGCCGGTGACTCCTCCGCGGGGCGCGACTTCGCGGCGCGGACGGCGGACGTCGTCTTCTCCCGGCACGGCACGGACCACGCCGACGCCCTGGAGTTCGCCGACGACATCCGCCGGCGGACCGTCGCGGCCGGACGCCCGGAAGGCGACGTGCTCGTCCTGCCCGGGACGCAGATCGTCGTGGCGGACGACGAGGCCGAGGTCGAGGAGAAGGCGCGCTGGGTCCTGGAGCAGCAGGTCACGCCGGCCACCGCCCTGTCCCTCGTGGGGCAGGTGTGGGGCGAGGACCTCTCGCACCTCGACCCCGACGGGCCCCTGCCCGCGCACGACCCCGTCATCACCGACATCGACGGCACCCGCGGCGCGCACCGGGCCGGCGCCGACGCCCGCGCGCTGGCGCAGCGCTGGCGGGCGATCGCGGAGGAGAACAAGTACTCGCTGCGCGAACTGGTGCTCCACAACTCCTCCGAGCGCGGTTTCGCCGGCACCGCCTCGCAGCTGGCCGACGAGCTCACCCGCTGGGTGCGCACGGGCGCCAGCGACGGGTTCAACATCACGCCCTACCTGGTGCCGGGCGGTCTGGACGAGATCGTCGACCAGCTCGTGCCCGCCCTGCAGGACCGCGGGGCCTACCCGACCGAGTACGCGGGGACGACGCTGCGCGAGCACCTGGGCCTGCGGGCCCCGCTCACCCGGCGCTGACCTCCGTCGCCGGGCGGTGGAACCGCTCGGCGCGCAGCAGGTCGCCGAGGTGACGGGCGATCGCCCCGGGGGCCGACTCCGGGGCGACCGCCTCCACCGCGGGGTTGTAGTTCGTGTTGGTGTTCACGTCGTAGACCACAGCGCGACCGTCGACCGTCTCCGCGAACTCGACCCCCGCGATCTCCAGACCGGCCGACCGCAGCATCTCGGCGCAGCGGCGCACGACCGGGGTGTCGGCGGTCACCTCCGGGCGCAGGGCGAACGGCTCGACCACCGTCCCCGGCACCTCGCAGGCGTCGGCGGGGCACAGTTCGAAGCTGCCCGTCGAGGTGTCCACCCGGACCGCGTACACGAACCGCCCACCGACGAACTCCGCGCGCGTGACGAACGGCCCGGCGGTCCGCAGGAACTCCTGCAGCAGCGTCACGCCGTCCGCCGGTTCCTCGAACTCCGGGGAGGCCGCGTAGGTCTCGAACTCCTCGTGGGAGTCGAACCTCCGCACACCCAGTCCCTTGCCGCCCTGGTTGTGCTTGGTGATGAACGGCGCCGGCAGCTGTCGCGCCCGGACGGCCAGGTCGTCCCGGCCGAACACGGCCAGCGTGCGCGGGACGTCGATCCCGTGGCGGCGCAGCAGCGCGTGCTGGCGGACCTTGCTCACCTCGAGCTCGACGACGTGCGATCCCCCGACCACGCGGCGCCCCCAGCCCTCCAGCCAGGCCACGACGGACCGCGTGAACTCCTTGGCGTGGTCGTGACCGCGGGTGTGCGAGGAGGCGCTCAGGCGCGACCAGTAGACGCCGGCGGCGGGTTCGGCGTCGAGGTCGATCGACCCGTCGGTGAGCAGCACCTCCTGGAACGGCACCCCCGCGGCCGCGAACGCGGCCGCGAACGGCGCGAACCAGTCGGGGTTGTCGTGCAGGACGTGCACCCGGGGTTCCCCGCCGACCTCGAGCGACCAGCCCGCCCGCGTGGGGGCCGCCGGTGCGGTGCGCGTCTCGGTGGTCATCGGTGCCTCCGGTCCTGCGGTCGGGTACCCGGGCGGGGTTTGCCGCCCGGAGCCTGCGTGGGGTATTTTCGCACCGTCCATCCAGAGCGGCCGAGAGGCCTGGCTCGTCGACGCCGCAGCAACCCCCTGAGCGATCAGGCGCGGGTGCTTCCGCCAGGACCGATGGGAGTCGACCCGTGAGTGAACGCACCGCACCCCGGTCCCCGCTCGTCCGCCGCCGGCACGTGGACCTCGGTCGCCTGAGTTCGGCGGTCTGTCCCGGGCGCTGACCCCCCGTCCGTCGCGGCCGTACCCGCGGACGTCACCCCGTGCCCTCGCGGCACCTCCCCGGGAGCCCTCGTGTCTCGTCCCACCCGTGTCGGCGTCGTCGGCGCCGGCCCGCGCACCCTCGTCCTGCTGCAGCGCCTCGCGGCCCACGCCGGCGGGCGCCCGCTCGAGGTCCACGTCGTCGACCCCTTCGACTCCGGCGCCGGCCGGGTCTGGCGCGCGGCGCAGGACCCGTTGCTGTGGATGAACTCCCGCGCCGCCGACGTCACCGTCCTGCCCGACCCGTCGGTCACCGGGCTCACCGCCCCGGTCCTGCGCGGACCCTCGCTCGAGGAGTGGGTCGCGCAGCACCGCGCCGACCTGGTGCGCGAGGCCACCGCGGCCGGGGACGACCTGCTGCGCCAGGAGGTGCTGGGTCACGGCCCGGCGTCCTTCACCTCCCGGCGCCTGGCCAGCCGCTACTTCGCCGACGCCTGGGACCGCACGGTGGCCGCCCTCCCGGCGGGGGTCCGGGTGCACCGGCACCTGCGGACCGTCCTGGACCTCGCGGACGACCCCGCCGACGGGGGTCAGATGCTCCACCTGGACGGCACGGCGGGAACCCTCGCGGTCGACGTCGTGCTCCTGGCCCAGGGGCACCTGGGCGTACGCCCCGGCCCCCGGGAGCGGCGCGCCGCCGGTTTCGCCCGGGACCACGGGCTGGCCCACGTCCGCCCCGGGTACACCAGCGAGCAGGACCTCGACGTCCTGCGCCCCGGCGCGGACGTCGTCGTCGTGGGCATGGGCCTGGCCTTCGTCGACCTCGTGGTGCGCCTCACCGAGGGTCGCGGTGGCCGGTTCACCGAACGCCCGGACGGTTCGCTGGACTACCGGCCCAGCGGCCGCGAACCCCGGTTGCACGTGGGGTCCCGACGCGGGGTCCCCTACCGCTCCAAGATCGAGTACCCGGTCCCGACCGACCTGGGGCTCCCCCGCTTCTACTCCGCGCAGGCCGTGGCGGCCCAGCACGGCGACGCCCCGCTGGACCTGCGCGCCGACCTCTGGCCGCTCATCGCGCGGGAGATGGCGGGCGCGCACTACCGCGAGCTGTTCCGGTCCCACCCGGACCGGACGACCCTGCCGGCCGCGGAGTTCGACGAGGCGTTCACCCGGGCGGCCTGGGGTTCGGCCGAACTCGACGCCCTCGTCGGGCGCGCCGTACCGGACCCCGCGGACCGGTTCGACCCGGCCGAGCTCGACCGCCCGCTCGACGGCTGGTGGGGGACCTCGGGCGAGGAGGTCCACGCCCGCGTCCTGGAGCACCTCGAGGACGACCGCGCGCGGCGCGGCGACCCGAGGTTCTCCCCCGACGCCGCGGTGCTCGCGGCCGTGCTGTCCGCGTACGCCGTCACCGCCGCGCTGCACGCGGCCGGCCGGCTGAACGCCCGGTCGGCGGCGGTCGACCTCGACGGCTGGTGGCACGGGTTCTTCAGCTACGTCGCCAGCGGCCCCCCGCCGCACCGGCTCCGGCAGCTGGCCGCCCTGGCCCGCGCCGGGCTCGTGCGGTTCCTCGGCGCCGGCGTCCACGTCGAGGCCGACCCCACCCCGGGGGCGGCCGCCTTCACGGCCGGTTCGACCAGCGGTCCGCACGAGGTCCGGGCCCAGGCGCTGGTGGAAGCCCGGTTGCCGGTCCCGGACGTGGAACGGACGTCCGACGTCCTGCTGGGCCGGTTGCGCGACCGGGGCGAGGTCCGCGCCCACGACGTCACCGACGACGGGTCGCGGTGGTCCAACGGTCGCCTGGTCGTGGACCGGTCGGCCCGGCTGGTGGGGACGGACGGGGCGCCCCACCCGCGCCGGTTCGCCACCGGCGCCTGGGTCTGCGGGGAGGCGTCGGCCGCCGCGTTCGCCCGGCCCGGCACCGACGCGGAACTGTTCCGCCACGCGGACCGCCTGGCGGCCGAACTGCTGCGAGCCGCCGCCGCGCCGTCCGCACCGCTGTCCGATCTGCTGTCCGACCCGCAGGGAGAACGTCGATGAGCGACACCGCCCGCGCCGTCCCGGCCGCGGCGACCACGGCACCGGCCGAGCGGTCCGCGCCCGCCCAGCCGCTCACGGTGCTGCCGGCGCGGCACCCGTGGCGCTGGGTGGCCACGGCCGTCGTCGCGGTGCTCGCCGCGATGGCCGTCAACGCCCTCGTCACCAACCCGGCGTGGGAGTGGCCGACGGTCGGGCAGTTCCTGTTCTCGGCCACGATCCTGGAGTCGATGTGGCTGACGGTCCGGCTCACGCTCGTCGGCACGGCGATCGGCCTGGTCCTCGGCACCGTGCTCGCCCTCATGCGGATGTCGCACAACCCCCTGCTCAAGGCCGTCAGCTTCACCTACATCAGCGTCTTCCGCTCGGTCCCGCTGATCCTGCAGCTGCTGTTCTGGTACAACCTGGCGATCCTCTACACGGTCATCGGGTTCGGCATCCCGTTCGGCCCGCAGTTCTGGACGTTCCCGACTCAAGACCTCGTCGGCCCCCTGACGGCCGCGTTCCTCGGGCTCGGACTGCACCAGGCGGCGTACTTCGCCGAGATCGTCCGCTCGGGGTTCCTCGCCGTCGACCCCGGCCAGCGGGAGGCGGCCGCGGCCCTGGGCATCCCCCGGGTCCGCCAGTTCTGGCGCATCCAGCTGCCGCAGGCCCTGCGCATCATCGTCCCCACGACGGGGAACGAGGTCATCGGCCTGCTCAAGGGGACGTCGGTCGTCTACGTCATGGCGCTGCCGGAACTCTTCTACCAGGTCCAGGTCGTCTACAACCGGACCGGCCGGGTGATCCCGCTGCTGCTGGTCGCCGCCGTCTGGTACGTCGTCCTCACCACCGTCCTGTCGGTGCTGCAGTGGCTCGTCGAGCGCTACTACGGCCGCGGCAGTTCCCGCGCCGACACCCCGCTGCCGTTCCTGCAGCTCCTCCGTTCCGCGCGCGCCGCCCGCGCGCGCCGCCAGGGAGTCCCGCGATGAGCCCCACCCCCACCCCCACCGCCCCGCCCGTCGTGAACCTCGAAGGCGTCCACAAGCGGTTCGGTGCGCTGGAGGTGCTGCGCGGGATCGACCTCTCCGTCGCCGCCGGCACGGTCACCGTGGTGCTCGGGGCGTCCGGGTCCGGGAAGTCGACGCTCCTGCGGACCATCAACCACCTGGAGAAGGTCGACGCGGGGGTCGTGGAGGTGAACGGCGAGCTCATCGGCTACCGCCGTGCGGGCAGGCACTTGCGTGAACTGCACGAGCGCGAGGTCCTGCGCCAGCGCTCGCGCATCGGGTTCGTGTTCCAGCACTTCAACCTGTTCCCGCACCTCACCGTCCTCGAGAACGTCGTCGAGGCCCCGGTGTCGGCGCAGAGGCGCCGCCGGTCCGAGGTGGAGGTGGAGGCGCGGGCCCTGCTGGAACGGGTCGGCCTGCTGGACAAGGCCGGGGAGTACCCCCGCCGGTTGTCCGGCGGTCAGCAGCAGCGCGTCGCCATCGCCCGCGCGCTGGCCCTGAACCCGTCGCTGGTCCTCTTCGACGAACCCACCTCGGCCCTGGACCCCGAACTCGTCGGGGAGGTGCTGGACGTCATCCGCGACCTGGCCGCGGCGGGCACGACCATGGTCGTCGTCACCCACGAGATCGGTTTCGCCCGCGAGGTGGCCGACCGCGTGCTCTTCATGCACGAGGGCGTCGTCCTCGAGGAGGGCAGCCCCACCGAGGTGTTCGACCACCCGCGGCACGAACGCACCCGGGCCTTCCTGGCCAAGGTGCTCTGACCCGCCCCACCCGTCCCACCGTCCCACCGGTCCGGCGCCCGCCGGACCGCCCTGCCGGCCTGCCCACCGGGCGGCCAGACCCCGAGGAGAACACCGTGATCAGCCGTCGAACCTGGCTCCTGTCGCTGGCGGCCGCCCCGCTGGCCGTGTCGGCGTGCGCCACCGGCGACGCCGACCCCGCCGCCGCGCCCGCGACGTCGAGCGCGGCCGGAGGGGTCGACACGAGCCCCGCCCAGACGGGCCGGCTCACCGTCCAGGCGGTGCCGGAGATCGCGGCCCTGGTGCCCCCGGCGATCCGCGACCGCGGGACCCTCGTCATCGGCACCACCGGCAACGGGGCCCCGCCGCTGAGCTTCAAGGCCGACGACGACAAGACCGTCATCGGCATCGAACCCGACATCGCCCTGCTCGTCGCCGGCGTCCTCGACCTCGAGCCGGACGTGCGGGCGACGAGCTGGGAGAACCTCTTCCTGTCGGTCGACTCCGGCCAGTTCGACGTGGGGTTCTCGAACGTCACCGTCACCGAGGAGCGCAAGGAGAAGTACGACTTCGCCTCCTACCGCGTGGACACGCTGGCCTGGGAGGTCGCGGAGGACTCCGACATCACGGAGATCGCCGGTCCCCCGGACGTCGCCGGTCTCACGGTGTCGGTCGGGTCGGGCACCAACCAGGAGAAGGTCCTGCTGGACTGGAACCAGCAGAACGAGGCCGCCGGTCGCGAGCCCGCCACCATCCAGTACTACCAGCAGGCCTCCGACACCTACCTCGCGCTGAAGTCCGGGCGCATCCAGGCGAACTTCGGCCCGAACCCCACCGCGGCCTACCACGCCCTCGTCGCCGGCGACACGAAGATCGTCGGCACGGTGCCCGGTGGGGGCACGATCCAGGCCGACATCGCCGCGATGACGAAGAAGGACGACGGCCTCGTCCAGGCCCTCGCCGCCGCCCTGAACCACCTCATCGACGGCGGGCAGTACGCCGGGACGCTGCAGCGGTGGAACCTGGCGAACGAGGCGGTGCAGCAGTCGCAGGTGAACCCGCCCGGGCTGCCGAAGACGTCCTGACCGCGCGGGACACCCACGGGCGCCACCGCGCGGGGTGGGCCGTGGGTGTCCCACCCGCCCGGGACCCCGGACTCAGGCCGACGCCGGCACCGCCGCACCGGGCGACGCCGCGGTCACGACACCACCGGGCGCGAGCCCCGCGCCCGTCGAGGCGACGAACCGGCTGCGGCGCAGCCGGTCCCCCACGTCGGGACGGAACCCCGGCCCCGGGGCGGGTGCCGTCCCCGGGTGGGGGGACCCGCGTGCCTGCCACGTGGGCAGCCGGCAGGAGCGCAGCGTGGACGCCGCTGAGGAGCGGCTGCGTCCGGGTGACGGTCGAGACGGACCCGGCTCAGACGGACCGGCCCACCAGGCGCCCGGTGCCGTGGGCGAGGGCCACGACGACGACGGAGCTCGCCGCCACCCCAGCGCTCGCGGCCAGCAGGACGATCGTCAGCAGCGGCACGAGGGCCCGCGCAGCGCGTCCCCGGCGGTGAGCTCGGCCCCGGGCACCTCGGCCAGCTCACGGCGTTCGGTGTCCGGGGAACGCGTCGGGTGCCAGACGGCCAGGTCCGTTGCTCCGCAACAGCTCACACGCCGGACCAGCGTGACACGGGGAGCCTGCCCGCGCCGACGGGCGGGGGTGGGCCGCCCACCGGCGCGCCAGGTCGGCCGGGGGCACCCGGCACCACGTCGGGTCCGGGCAGCGGGACTGCGAGCGCTCGGTGGTCTCCCGGCAGCGGAACCCCCGCACGTGCGCGGAGGGCACGCCCACGCCGACGCTGAACCGGCCGGGGCACCGTGCGGCGCAGCTCGACGTTCGCCTCGCGGGCCTGCTCCGGGGTGGCGGCGCGCTCGTGCGCCCGGCGGACGAGCGCGCCGTGCAACCCGGCGAGCGCCTCGAGCAGTTCCAGCTGCGCACGCTCGCCGGGGCCGACCGCGGGCAGCCCCAGCGAGGTGGAGCGGTGAGCGCTGCGCGTGCTCCGGCCGGATCCCCAGGGCCGCCGGCTCGTGACGCTCGCGGCCCCCGCCCCCGCCGCGCGGTGCACCTGCCCGCCCCCGCCCCCGCCCGGCCGCCGGGGGATCGGGAAGGGCGGGGCGGTGGCGGACGTTGCACGGGCCATGGGAGCCCCCGCCGAGGACCTGGTCGTCACCCACGACGAGACCGCCCACCGCTTCGAGGGCCGCCTCGCGGGCCGGGTGGTCGCGCTCGCGGACTACGTCCCGCACGGGGACGGGATCGCGCTGGTGCACACCGAGGTCGACCCGGCCCACGAGCACGAGGGCCTGGCGACGAAGGTCGTCGACACCGCGTTGCACGAGGCGCGGGCGCGGGGGTGGCGCGTCGTGCCGGCCTGCTCCTTCGTCCGGCTTCACGTGCGCCGGCACGCGCAGGAGTACGCCGACGTGCTCTAGGGGCGCGTGCGGACAGGGCACGATGTCCCGGTGGCCAGCGCTGAACCCCGACGACGTGCCCGGCGGTCCCGCCCGGACGGACCGGTGACCCTCGACGACGTCGCCCGCGAGGCGGGGGTGTCCCTGGCCACCGCCTCCCGCGTGCTCAACGGCAGCACCCGGGTGGTCGGCGAGGCGCTGCGCGAGCGGGTGCACGACGCGGCGGCGCGGCTGGACTACAGCGCCAACGCCCAGGCGCAGGCGATGGCGCGGGGACGCTCGGACGTCGTGGGGCTGGTGGTGCACGACATCGCCGACCCCTACTTCTCCTCCCTGGCCGCGGGCGTGATGGACGCCGCGGAGGCGGCCGGGGCCATCGTCACGCTGTCGGTCACCCGCGGGGACGCCGACCGGGAGGTGGCCCACGTCGCGACGCTGCGCCGCCAGCGGGTGCGGGCGGTCCTGCTGGCCGGGTCGCGCTGGGCCGACGCCGAGCGCACCGAGGCCCTGCGCGCCGAGCTGGAGGCGTTCCGCAGCGGGGGTGGGGCGGTGGCCGCGGCCACCCAGGACGTGCTGGGCGTCGACAGCGTCCTGGTCGACAACGCCGGTGGGGCGCGCCGGCTGAGCGAGGCCGTGGTGGACCTGGGCTACCGGGAGTTCTGGCTGCTGGAGGGGCCGGCGGACCTGCTGACCGCGCGGGACCGGACGGCGGGCTTCCTCGCCGGGCTCGGCGCCCGGGGGATCGACCCGGCGTGCCGCGTCAGCGGCCCCTTCACCCGCGACGGCGCGTACGAGGCCGTGGCCGGGCTGCTGGCCGGCCGTCCCCGGCGCCGCCGGCGCACCGGTCCCCCGCCGGTGCTGCTGGCGGCGAACGACGTCATGGCCGTGGGGGCCATCGCGGCGGCGCGGGACGCGGGTCTGGAGGTCCCCCGCGACCTGGCCGTGGCCGGGTTCGACGACATCCCCACGCTGCGCGACGTCGCCCCGGCGCTGACGACGGTCCGCCTGCCGCTGACCGAGGTGGGCGGGCGGCTGGTCGACCTCGTGCACTCCGCCGCGGGCGGCCCGCAGCGGGTCGAGCACGTCGAGGGGGAGGTCCTGCTGCGGGCCAGCACCCCGGCCCTGGGCTGAGCGCCACCGGCGCGCCCGCCCCCGGCGCCGGGGTCAGGTCAACCAGTCCAGCGGGGAGGACGACAGCGGCCGCCAGTCCGGCGTGCCGCCGCCGAGCACCACGAGCAGCGCGGCGAAGGCGATGAGCAGCAGGACGCCGATGGCGACGCCCGTCTCGCGCTCACCGCGCAGCGCGGCGCGGATCGTGGTGCGGGTCCCGCGCTGCAGCGACCGTCCCCCCGGCCCGTGCCAGGCCACGAGCGTGCCCACCAGACCGCTGGCGGCCAGCGTCCACGGGCCCTGGTACCCGCCGAGGGCGCCCTGGGTGAACGTCCCGAGGATGAACACGACGCTGACGCCGACCAGCAGCGGGATGATCGAGGCGAAGACCGTCGAGACCGCGGCGCGCAGCGCGTGCCACGGTGTCGCGGCCCCCACGGCGAGGGCGTCGGTGGAGCGCGGTCCGGCCTCCCAGCGGCGGCGGAACAACCCGGCCGCGGCCCGGTCGACGGTCCGGGCCAGGGTGCCGCCCACGACGGCCAGGACGACGGCGGCGGCCGGGGCGACGGCGAACACGCCGACGAGGGCCGTCAACGCGGCCAGGATCGTCCACGACCGCTGCGGTCGGGCGGGTTCGCCGTTGCCGGCCAGGCGCGGTGCCTGGGCGGCGGGCTGCCCGCCGGGCACGGGGCCGGCCTGCGGGGGCCCGTACCCGGCCGGGACCGGCGGCGCCCAGCCCGGCCCGGGACCGGGGGCCTGCGGGATCCACCCCGGCGGGGCCTGCTGGACGGGCGGGCGGCGGTCCTGCGGACCGGCCTGGGGGAAGGGTGCCGTCGGCGGCGCCGGCCGCACCGGGGGCAGGACGCTGGTCGCCCCCTCGGCCGCGGACCCCGGGTCCGTCGCCGGCCGTCCCGGCGGGTGCGCCTCCTCGGCGATGAGCGAGGCGAAGCGCGAGCGCCCCGGCTCCTCGGCCGGGACCGCCGTCGTGGACGCCCCCTGGTCGGTGCGGACCTGCGGGCCGGTGGTGGCGCCGTCCAGGGCCCGCAGCAGGGCCTCGGGGTGGGGCCGGTGGGCGGGGTTGACCGCCAGGGCCGCCAGGACGGGCCCGCGCAGGTCGGCGGGCACCTCGGACAGGTCGACGTCGGCGCGCCGGACGCGGTCCAGGACGACCTCCATCGGACCGGTGCCGAACGGCGGCCGGCCGCTGGCGGCGTAGGCGACGGTCGCGGCCCAGCCCCACCAGTCGGTGGCCGGGGACACGAGCCCGCCGGCGACGACCTCGGGCGAGAGGTACCCGGGGGTGCCCATGACGAGCCCGGTCGAGGTCAGCCGGACGTCGTCGGCGACGTGGGCGATGCCGAAGTCGATGACCACGGGCAGCCCGTCCAGGAGCAGGACGTTGCTGGGCTTGAGGTCGCGGTGGACCACCCCGGCGGCGTGGATGGCCTCCAGGGCCTGCGCCAGCCCGTGACCGAGGTCGCGCAACCGGCTGCCGCGCAACGGCCCGCGCGTCTGGACGACGTGCTCCAGGGAGGGGCCGGGGACGTAGCGGGTGACCAGGTGCGGCCACGGGCCGTCGACGTCGGCGGCGAGGACCTCCGCCACGCGCGGGGAGCGGACGCGCTCGAGGGTGGCGACCTCGCGGGCCAGCCGCTGCCGGGCCTGGGGGTCGGCGGCGATGTGCGGTTTGAGGACCTTCAGCGCGGCGGCGCGGTGCTCCTCGTCCAGCCCGAGGTAGACGATGCCCATGCCGCCCTGGCCGATCTCGCGGTCGAGGCGGTACGGGCCCAGCCGGTCTCCCGGGGAGGGGGCGTGGACGTACGGCGGCCAGCTCTGGGCGGGCGTGCGCTGGACGTGCAGGTCGTCGGCGCCACCGGACCCCGCGCCACCCCGACCACCCCCGTGCTCGCCCGTGGTCACGGCACGCGTGCGCGCGTCGCCCGAGGAGTGCGGGTAGGGGGTCACCACGCCCCCACGGTACGGCAGCCGTGCCCGGCCGCCCCGGCGCGCACGGCCCCTTCACAGGCTCCCACCCGGCCGTCCGGCGGACCGGGCCGGTTCCGGTGCCGGTCCCGGGAACCGGCGATCACGACGGGTGGGGTGGGCGGGCAGTCGATAGGGTCGCCGGAGCGATCGGAGCGAGGTCGCGATCGTTCGACCGAGGAGGACGTCTCGATGGCCGGCGACTACGACCTGGTGGTGGTGGCCAACCGGCTCCCCGTGGACCGGGTGGAGGAACCCGACGGATCGATGGGCTGGCGGCGCAGCCCCGGGGGCCTGGTCACGGCCCTGGAACCGGTGATGCAGCGCGAGGACGGCGCGTGGGTCGGCTGGGCCGGCTCGGCCGGGGACCCGCCCGAGCCCTTCGACGCCGAGGGTGTGCGGTGCGTGCCCATCGGGCTGTCGGCCGAGGAGGTCGAGGACTACTACGAGGGGTTCTCCAACGGGACGCTGTGGCCGCTGTACCACGACGTCATCGTCGCGCCGGGCTACCACCGCAGCTGGTGGGAGGCCTACGTCCGCGTCAACGAGCGGTTCGCCGCGGCCGCGGCCGAGCAGGCCTCCGAGGGCGCCACGGTCTGGGTGCAGGACTACCAGCTCCAGCTCGTGCCGCGGATGCTGCGCCGGCGCCGGCCGGACCTGTCGATCGGCTTCTTCAACCACATCCCGTTCCCGCCGTTCGAGATCTTCGCGCAGCTGCCGTGGCGCAAGGCGATCATCGACGGCCTGCTGGGGGCCGACCTCGTCGGGTTCCAGCGCGCGGCGGACGCGGGCAACTTCACCCGCGCGTGCCGCCGGGCCTCCAACCTGCCGGGGCGCTCGGGCCGGATCCGCCTGGACGCCGAGGGCGGCCGGGAGGTGCGGGCAGCCTCCTTCCCCATCTCCATCGACTTCGCCACCCTCGACGAGCTGGCCCAGCGCGAGGACATCAAGGCCCGCGCGGCCGAGATCCGCCGCGACCTGGGCAACCCCGAGCACGTGCTGCTCGGGGTGGACCGGCTCGACTACACCAAGGGCATCCTGCACCGCCTCAAGGCCTTCGAGGAGCTGCTGGACGACGGGAAGGTCAGCGTCGAGGAGGCCGCCCTCATCCAGGTCGCCACGCCCTCGCGCGAGCGCGTCGAGCAGTACATCCAGCTCCGCCAGGACGTCGAGGTCACCGTCGGGCGCATCAACGGCACGCACGGGACCATCGGCAACACGGCCGTGCACTACCTGCACCACTCCTACGGCAAGGAGGAGATGGCCGCGCTGTTCCTGGCCGCGGACGTCATGCTCGTCACCGCCCTGCGCGACGGCATGAACCTCGTCGCCAAGGAGTACGTCGCCTCCCGCCACGACGAGCGCGGGGTGCTGGTCCTGTCGGAGTTCACCGGCGCGGCCGACGAGCTCGGGCAGGCCCTCATGGTCAACCCGCACGACATCGACGGCCTCAAGGACACGATCGTGCGGGCGCTGCGGATGTCGCCGCGGGAGGCCGGGCGCCGGATGCGGGCGCTGCGCCGGCGCGTGGGCGACCACGACGTGCAGCGGTGGGCGGCCTCCTTCCTGCAGGCCCTGGCCGAGCACCACACGACGGCGGCCTCGGCCTCGGTGGCCCAGGCGGCCGGGGAGGGGGAGCCCGCGTGAACCCGCAGGAGGGCACCGGCGCGGACGTGGCGGCGGCCCTGGAACGCTTCGCCGCCCGCGGGCGGGTGCTCGTGGCCCTGGACTTCGACGGCGTGCTCGCCCCGATCGTCGACGAGCCGTCGGCGGCGCGGCCGCTGCCGGAGGCCGTCACGGCCCTGGAGCGGCTCGTCGCCACGACGGACGTGGCCCTCGTCTCCGGGCGCGACCTGGACGACCTGCGCGCCTGCGCCGCTCCCCCGGCCGCCGTCGTCCTCGTCGGTGGTCACGGCACGCAGAGCTCGCTGGAGGGCGCGGCGGGTGGGCAGAGCCTCGACGAGGCCGAGTCCGACCTGCTCGACCGGCTCGGCGCCGAGCTCGACCGGCTCACCGCGGACGTGGCCGGGGCGCACGTGGAGCGCAAGCCCATGTCCGCGGTCCTGCACACCCGTCGCGCCGCGCGCCCGGACGCCGAGCGCGTGACGCGGGCCGTGCTGGCCGGGCCCGCGACGTGGGAGGGCGTGCACGCGCTGCGCGGCAAGGAGGTCGTGGAGCTGGGGGCCGTCGAGCTCGGCAAGGGGGCGGGGTTGCTGCGGCTGCGCGAGCGGCTGTCGGCGGACGGCCCGCCGGTGGAGGCGGTCCTGTTCGCCGGGGACGACGTCACCGACGAGGACGCCTTCACCGCCCTGGACCCCGGCGCCGGGGACGTGACGGTCAAGGTCGGTGACGGCCAGAGCGCCGCCGGGTTCCGCGTGCAGGGGCCGGTGGACGTGGCCGGGTTGCTGCACCGCCTCGCGGACCTGCGCTCGCGCTGACCCTCCCGGGTCAGGACGGGCCGCCCACCGCCACGCCCGGCCCCGTGGCCGCGGTGGTGTCGTCGGGGTCGTGGGTGTCGCCGGGTTCGTCGGCGTCGTCGGCGGGCCGGTAGTAGACCGCCACCGGACGGCCGTCGACCCGGTGCACGGTGAACGCGGTGTCGAAGACGTCCCGCATCACCTCCGGGCGCACGATCTCCTCCGGGGTGCCGTCGGCCACGACGCGCCCGTCCTTGACCGCGACGATGCGGTCGGACCAGGCCGCGGCGAAGTTGATGTCGTGCACGACCAGGACGACCGAGCGGCCCAGGTCGTCGGCGGCCCGGCGCAGCAGCCGCATCATCCGCACCGAGTGGGCCACGTCGAGGTTGTTGAGGGGCTCGTCCAGCAGGACGAAGTCGGTGTCCTGGGCCAGCACCATGGCGACGAACGCGCGCTGGCGCTGCCCGCCGGACAACTGGTCGATGAACCGGTCGCCCAGCGCCGTCAGGTCCAGGAACCCCAGGGCCTCCTCCACCGCGGTGACGTCCCGGGTGGTGAGGTGCCCCCCGGAGTGGGGGAACCGGCCGAAGGAGACCAGTTCCCGCACGGTCACCCGGGCCGTGAAGTGGTTCTCCTGGCGCAGCACCGCCACCACCTTGGCGACGTCGGCCGAGCGTGCCCGGTGCACGTCGACGTCGTCGACGTGCACCGTGCCGGTGTCCGGGTCCATCAGGCGGCCCACCACCGTGAGCAGGGTGGACTTGCCGGCGCCGTTGGGCCCGATGACGCTGGTGATGCCCCCGCGCCGGAACTCCCCCGTCACCGGGCCCAGCACCGGCCGGCCGCCACGACGGGTGTCGTAGCTCTTGGTCACGTCGGTGAAACGGATCACAGGGTGCCCCTCTTGAGCAGCACGAACAGGAAGACGACGCCGCCGAGCAGTTCGACGACGACGGTGAGCTGGCCCGCGGCGTAGAAGACGTGCTCCATGACGAACTGCCCGACGAACAGGACGAGCACGCCGAGAAGCACGGCCGCGGGCAGGACGACGGCGTGCCGGTGGGTCCCGGCGAACTGGCGGGCCAGCAGGGCGACGACGAACCCGAAGAACGTCATCGGCCCCACCAGCGCCGTGGAGAACGCCACGAGCGTGCTGACGCAGACCAGCATGACCGTCAGCTCGCGCCGGTAGTCGACACCGAGGTTCGTCGCCACGTCCCGGCCCAGGTGCAGGACGTCCAGCCGGTGCCGGCGGCGCCAGACCACGGCCCCCACCACCGCGCAGACCAGGACGGCCAGCGGGAACTGCGCGGGGTCCACGTGCGAGAGGCGCCCGAACAGGCGCACGGACAGCACGTCGTACTCGGCCGGGGACAGCACGCGCTGGCCGAAGACCGACAGGGAGTCGAAGGCCAGCCCGAGGACGAGGCCGACCAGCAGCAGCACCCGCAGGTCGGTGTCGCGCCCGGAGAACAGCCACCGGAACAGCACCGTGACGAAACCCACGACGAGCACCGTCTGGACGAGCGTCTTGGCGACCCCGTCGGTCGCGGCCAGGACGCTGCCGCCGAAGACCACGACGAGCGCGGTCTGGAACAGCGTGTGGACGGACTCGAACCCCATGATGGACGGGGTCAGGATCCGGTTGCGGGTGACCGTCTGGAACATGACCGTGCCCACGCCCTGGCAGAACCCGGCGACGACGATCGCCCCGGCCACGGCCAGCCGGCGTTCCACGGCGAAGTCGAACGCGCCGCGGACGAACAGCAGGCAGTAGGCCGCGGCGGCGCCCGCGGTGACCAGGGCCAGCACGGTCAGCCGCAGCCCGCTGCGGCCACCGGGCCCGCGCAGCGGGCGGTCGGCCGTGGGGGGCGGGAGCGCGGTCGCGGTGGGCACGTCCTCAGGCACGCAGCCACCTCCGGCGGTTCAGGACCAGGACGACGAACGTGGTGGCGCCCACCGCGCCCAGGACGACCGAGGCGGGGATCTCCAGCGGGAACACCACGGTGCGGCCCACCAGGTCGCACACCACGATCAGCGCGGTGCTGGCCAGCGCCACCCACGGCAGGTTCCGCCGCAGGTCGTCCCCGCGCAGCATGGAGACGACGTTGGGGACGATCAGCCCCAGGAAGGGCAGGAACCCCACGACGACGGCGGTCACCCCGGTGGCCAGGGCCACCAGGGCCGAGCCGAGGAACACCACCCGGGTGTGGTTCAGGCCGAGGTTGGTCGAGACCTCCCGGCCGAGCCCGGCGATGGTGAAGCGGTCCGCGACGACGTAGACCACCACCACGATGCCCGCCACCGCCCACAGCGGTTCGTACTGACCGCGCACGACGGAGCTGAAACCCCCGCTGCGCCAGGAGGCCAGGGCCTGCTGGAGCTGCAGTTCGCTGGCCAGGAAGAGGGTTCCGGCGCTGACCACCGAGCCCAGCATCATGCCGACGATCGGGACGACGACGGAACTGCGCAGCGAGACCCGCCGCAGCACCCCCAGGAAGACCAGCGTGCCGACGAAGGCGAAGGTGCTGGCGATCGCCATCCGGGACAGCGGGTCCGCACCGGGCCACAGCCAGGTGACCAGCAGGATCCCCAGGGCCGCCCACTGCGCGGACCCGATCGTCGTGGGTTCCACGAAGCGGTTCTGGACGATCATCTGCAGGACCACCCCGGACAACCCCATCGCCGTGGCGGCCAGGACCAGGGCGAGGGTCCGCGGGACCCGGGAGATGAGGAACATCTCCCGGGCGGCGGGGTCGTGCAGCAGACCGTCGAGGGTGATGTCGTACCCCCCGACCCCCAGGGACACGAGGACCAGCGCAAGGGTCAGCGCGGTCGCGACGGCCAGCCCGGACCGCCGGCCGGGACGGGCGGTGGTGCCCGGCCGGTCGGTGGTCGCGGGGCGCGTGGGGGTCACGCCGCCCGGAAGGCCGACGCGATCTGGTCGTAGACCTCGGTGTAGGCCTGGATGCCCTCGGTGACGTAGAACGTGGGCGGCAGGTGCACGACGTGGTCCCGGGTCACGAACGTGGTGTTCTCCCACGCCTCCTGCGCCGCGATGAGCTGACGGGCCGGGGTGGCGTCGGACTCCCCGGTGCCGGCGTCGCGGTCCATGACGATCATCCAGTCGGGGTTGAGCTGGGCGATGGTCTCCGGGGCCAGCCCGGAGTCGTGGTGGATGGAGTCGCCCTCGGCGGCGAGCACGTTGGTGAGCTGCAGCGGTTCGATGATGCGCCCGATGCGCGAGGCGCCGTTGTCGATCCGGCCACCGCTGGCCACCGCCAGGAACACCGATTCCCCACTGGTCTGCGCCGCGGCCTCCTGCTCGGCCCGCTCGAACTCGGCGACGAGCCGGGCCGCCTCGTCCTGCTTGCCGAAGATCTCCCCCAGCGTGGTCGTCTGCGCCTTCAGCCCCTCGACGTAGCCGCCCTCGGAGTCGTCGGCGGGGGCGATGTCGATGGTGGTCGCGATCTTCTCCAGGTCGCCCTGGTAGTCCTGGAACCGGTACCCGCCGATGATGAGGTCGGGCTCGGCCTCGCTGATGGCCTCCAGCACCGGCTCGCGGTGGTTCCCGGCGTCGGCGATGTCCGCGTCGTCCGCCCAGGCCTCGAAACCGCTCCGGGGCAGCAGCCCCTTGGGCACGGCGACCGGTGTGATCCCGAGGTCCAGGAGGGTCTGGAAGGACGTGTTGTCCAGGGCCGCGACCCGGACCGGGTCGGCGGGGACCTCGCGGTCGCCGAGGTTCGTGGAGACCGTGGTGGTCTGCGCCGGGCCGGACGCCGAGCCGGACGCCGAGCCGGACGCCGGGCCGGCGGTGTCGGCGCTGCCACCGCCGCAGGCGGTCAGCACCAGCAAGGCGGACAGCGCGACGACCGCGGAGCGGCGACGGGTGGGGCGCAGGACGGTCATGGGGAACCTCTCGGAACGGGGACCGGGATGGCGAACGGCGCCACGCTAGCAGCAAGGCAAGGCTCAGCTAACCATGCGTTTCGGCGCGGTGGCCACCCCTCGCACGACGGCCCGCACCGGCTGGTGGTGGCGCGCGCCGCCGACGTCGGGCCAGCACGCGCAGCTCCTGCACCGTGACCGCGCGGATCCGGTCGGCGATCCCCTCCCGCCGTCCGGCCACGGCGCGCAGCAGCACCCCGTCCAGGACCGCGGCGAGGAGTTCCCGGTGGGCGGCGGGGACACCGACCCCGACGAGCACCGCCTCGACCTGCCCGTCGATCCGGTGGCGGTGCCGCACCAGGACGTCGGCGAGCACCGGGTCCTCGCGCACGACCTCGGCCAGCCACGCCACGGTGCCCGCAGGGTGTCGTCGTCGAGGTCCGGGCCGAGGTGCACCTGCAGCAGCCGCCCGGCGGTGACGTCCGCGGGGGCCGTCGGCGGCCGCCCGGACGGCGGGCACCAGGTCGAGGGCGAGGTGGAAGACGAGGACGTGACCCGGCCGGAGGTCAACGCCTCCAGGTGACGAAGCCCTCGGCCCGCGCGGCGGCGACGCCGATGCGGGCCAGGTCACCCACGGCGGCGAAGCACAGGAACCGGGGGAACCACTCGGGGCGGTACTTCACGTTCGAGCGGTACAGCGACTCCAGCTGCCACCACCGCGACCCGAAGACCAGGAGCCGGTACCACAGGCGCAGCACCGGGCCCGACCCCAGGCGCGACCCCCGGTCGAACACCGACCGGAAGACGGCGAAGTTCAGCGAGACCCGGCGCACGCCGAGGTCGGCGCCCCGGGCGAGGACCTCCAGGACGGTGAACTCGGTGAGGCCGTTGACCTCGACCGACCGGTCGCGGCGCATGAGGTCCAGCGACAGGCCGTCCCCGCCCCAGGGCACGAAGGTCAGCACCGCGCAGGTCTGCCCCTGCGGGGTGAGGCACTCGGCGACGAGGAGGTCCCCGTCGCCGGGGTCGCCCACCCGCCCCAGGGCCATCGAGAACCCGCGCTCCACCTCACCGGCGCGCCACTGGTCGACCAGCGCCGCCAGCCGGGCCGTCTCGGTCGCGTCCAGCTCCGCCTGCCGGCGCACCCGGACGGTGTACCCCGCCCGGGCGACCTTGCCCTTCGTCTGCCGCAGGCCGCGCACCGCCCGCCCCTCCAGGCTGAAGGTGGCCACGTCGAGCACGGCCTCGTCGCCCATCTCCAGGGCGTCCAGGCCGTAGCGGCCGTAGGCCGTGGCGCCCTCCTCGGACGCCCCGAGCACGGCGGGGGTCCAGCCGTGCTCGCGGACCTGCTGCCGCCACGCCTCGATCGCCCCCGGCCAGGCGGCCACCGCCCCGATCGGGTCGCCGCTGGCCAGGGCCACCCCGCCGACGACGCGGTGGACGACGGCCGCGCTGCCGGTCGCCGAGAACGTCACCGTCTTGTCCCGCCGGAGCGCGAAGTACCCCAGCGAGTCGCGGGCCCCGTAGCGCGACAGCAGGTCGCGCAGCCGGTCCTCGTCCTCCGGCGCCAGCACCGCGACCCCCCGGCGGGGACGGAACAGCACGTAGGCGGCGACGACCAGGGCGAGCGTGCCGGAGGCGTTCAGCACGACGACGACCCACGAGGGCACGTCGACGTCCAGCGGCACGGGCAGCGGCAGGTCCACGGACAGCAGGGCGGTGCCCACGGTGAAGACGACGTCGTGCCAGACCGGGGCGTCCCCGGCGTCCAGGACGACCACCAGCGTGCTGCCCAGGACCAGGCACCCGACGAGCAGCACCGCCAGCACCGCGGCGGCGGCCCGGACGTCGGCGGGGTCCCCGCGCACCGTGAACTGCGGCCGCGCGTGCAGCACCACCGCGAGCAGGAGGAGCTGGACGACCGCGCCCCAGGGCGAGCCGTCCTCGGCCCGCAGCGCGACCCCCAGCCCGACGACGGCGTTCGCCGTGACGAGCACGGCCAGGACCCGCCACGCGGCGCGCTTGCGCCGGTGCAGGGAGCGGGCCAGGAGCAGCAGCAGGGTCCCGTAGCCGAGGCTGGGCCAGCCGAGGAGGAACAACCAGCTGGTCAGGACCTCCGGGAGCCGCAGGGCCCGGTCGACCAGCGCCGGGGACAGGCCCATCAGCACGGACAGGACCCCGGAGACGGTGTACAGCACCGTCACGACCGAGGCCGACCACGAGGAGCGCCACCGCGAGGACACGGCCCGGGGCCGCCACCCCCGTTCGAGGTCGGCACGATCACCGGTCCCGCCCGTCTGGTCTCCCACAGTCCGGCGACGCTACTACAGCGGGTCGGCCCGGGCGGTGGAGGATCACGGGCTCCTCCCGACGTGGGAGGACGTCCACCGCTGTGAGACCGAGGGCGGCGACACCCCTGGCGGGACCCGGCTACCCTCCCGGGGACCAGCAGGGACCGGACGGATCGGGGAGGGCCATGGCCGGCGGGGAGCGGCGCGCCCGCGAACGGACGCAGGTGCGCGAGCGGATCCTGCGGGCGGCGGGGCTGACGCTGGCCGCCGAGGGGGTCGAGGCCGTGACGATGCGCCGCGTCGCCGCCGACGTCGACTACACGGCACCGGTCATCTACCAGCACTTCGGCGGCAAGGACGCCCTCCTCGCCGAGCTCGTGCGGCAGGGGTACCGCGAGCTCGCCGGCCGGATGGCGGCGGCCCGGCTCGCCGTGGACGACGACGAGAGCCTGGCCGCCGTGGCGGGGCAGTACCTGCGCTTCGCCGGCGAGCACGAGCACCTGTTCGAGGTGATGAACGGCACCACCCTGGAGGCCGGCGGGCGTCGGGAGGCGGCCGCACCGGTCAACGAGGTCCTGCTGGCCCTGGTGACCGGCTGGGCCCGCCGGCACCGGGTCGACCTCGACGTCGAGGACGCCTGCCTGCTGCTGTGGGGCACCCTGTACGGCGTCGCCACCCTGGGGCGCCTGCCGACGGTCGGGCGCGAGCGCGCGGACCGGCTCGGCCTCCAGGCCCTGCACCTGCTCCTGCGGGCCTGGCGGGCGCAGCAGCCCCCGGGACGAGCCCCGGAGCAGGCCGGGTGGAGCGGCCCCGGCCCCGGCGGCGCGGTCAGCGCGCCGGGGCCGCCCGCTCGCGCCGGCGCCGCACCCAGGCGCGCGCCCACGGGTCGGCGAAGCGGGCCAGCACCGGGCCCAGCACGGCCATGACCAGCACGTACGCCGCCGCCAGGGCCGCCAGCCGGGGGTCGACCCCGCCCGCGGTCGCCAGCCCGGCGATGACGATGGAGAACTCCCCGCGCGGGATGAGCGCCGCCCCGGCGCGGACGCGGCCGGGCACGGCGATCCCGGCCCGCCGGGCGGCGAACCACCCCGTCACGAGCTTGGTCACCACGCCGACGACGACCAGGCCCAGGGCCGGCAGCAGCACCGGCGGCAGCGTGCTGGGGTTGGTGACCAGGCCGAAGGAGACGAAGAAGACGGCGGCGAACAGGTCCCGCAGCGGTTCCAGGCGGTGGCGGGTCTCCTCGTCCAGGTCCTGGGACAGGCTGATGCCCAGCAGGAACGCCCCCACGGCCGCGGACACGTGCAGCTGCTCGGCCACCCCGGCCACGAGCAGGGCCAGGCCCAGGACCCGCAGCAGCGTCACCTCCCCGGAGCCGCCGGAGACGAACCGGGAGATGACCGAGCCCCAGCGCAGCGCCACCACGAGCGCCACCGCGAGGCAGCCCAGGGCGATGAGCACCGACCCGGTCGCCTCCCAGACCCCCGAGGCCGCCAGGACGGCGGTCAGGACCGGCAGGTAGACGGCCATCCCCAGGTCCTCCAGCACGAGGATGCCCAGGACCGAGGGCGTCTCCCGGTTCCCCAGCCGGCCCAGGTCGGACAGGACCTTGGCGACGATGCCCGAGGAGCTCACGGCGGTGATGCCGAACATCGCCAGCGCCCCGACCGGCCCGAACCCCAGCAGCAGCCCGAACGCCGCCCCCGGCAACCCGTTGAGCAGCAGGTCCAGGACCCCGACGGGGGCCTGGCGCCGCAGGTTGCCGAGCAGGTCACCGGCGGAGTACTCCAGGCCCAGCAGGAGCAGGAGCATGACGACGCCGATCTCGGAGGCGGCGTCCAGGAAGCCCTCGGGGGCGTTCAGCGGGACGAGCCCGCCGGCGCCGAAGGCCAGCCCGGCCAGCAGGTAGAGCGGGACCGGGGAGATCCCCAGGCGCCCGGCGAGCCGGCCGACCAGGCCGAGACCGAAGATGACCGCGCCGAGCTCGATGAGCAGAGCGGCGGTGTGCACCTGTTCCAGACCCGTCCCCCTCCCCGCTGCGGCCTCAGCCGTTCTGCAGCAGCTCCGCGGTCGCGCGGACCCCCTCCTGGGTGCCCACCACGACGATCTTGTCACCGGCGGCGAACACCTGGGCCGGCGACGGGGAGGGCACGACCTCCCCGGCCCGCACGAGGGCCACGACGGAGGCGCCCGTGCGGCTGCGGATCGCGGCGTCGCCGAGGGTCCTGCCCACGTACGGGGAGGTGGCCTCCAGGTAGATGCCCTCGGTGGCCAGGCCCTCGATCTGCTCGCGCAACCGCGCGAGGCGCTCCACGACGCGGGGCTGCCCCAGCAGCTCGGCCAGGACCTCGGCCTCGTCGCCGTCGAGGTCGACGACGGCGTGGCAGGCGTCGGGGTCGTCCTGGGAGTAGACGAGCAGCTCGCGCTCGCCGCCGCGGGTCGAGATGACCCCGATGCGCCGGCCCCGCGCGGTGGTGAAGTCGTGCCGCAGCCCGACGCCGGGCAGCTTGGTCTCTTCCAGGTCCACGGTCCTCAGTGTCCTCCACGGTCGGAGGGGGCCGGCGGCCAGGGCGGCGACCGTCCCCCGGACGCCGCGACGGCGCGGCCTCCTGCCTCCCCCAACACCACCGGCCCGCCCCGCCGTTCCCGGACCCGGGGACGGACACCGGCCCGACCCACCGCGGCAAACCCTTGCCCGGACGGGATCCGTCGTGCATGATCCGGGGACCGCGGTGCAGCGATGCACATCGGCAGGCACCCCCGTGCCCGCCGACGCGGCCCAACTGAAGACACCCATTCCACGACGGATCGTCCGGCACGTACCTGCCGGTGGAAGGAAACGACGATGGCCACGGTCACGTTCGACAAGGCGACGCGCATCTACCCCGGCGGCGACAAGCCCGCGGTGGACGCCCTGGACCTGCACGTCGAGGACGGCGAGTTCCTCGTCCTCGTCGGCCCCTCCGGCTGCGGCAAGTCCACCTCCCTGCGCATGCTCGCCGGCCTGGAGGACGTCAACGGCGGACGCATCCTCATCGGTGACCGCGACGTCACGACGGTCCCGCCGAAGGACCGCGACATCGCGATGGTGTTCCAGAACTACGCGCTCTACCCGCACATGACGGTCGCCGACAACATGGGCTTCGCGCTCAAGATCGCCGGCACCCCGAAGGACGAGATCAAGCGCCGCGTGCAGGAGGCGGCCAAGATCCTCGACCTCGAGCAGTACCTGACCCGCAAGCCCAAGGCCCTCTCCGGTGGTCAGCGCCAGCGCGTCGCCATGGGCCGCGCGATCGTCCGCCAGCCGCAGGTCTTCCTCATGGACGAACCGCTGTCGAACCTCGACGCCAAGCTGCGCGTCCAGACGCGCACCCAGATCGCCTCGCTGCAGCGCCGCCTGGCCGTCACCACCGTCTACGTCACCCACGACCAGGTCGAGGCCATGACGATGGGCGACCGCGTCGCGGTCCTCAAGGACGGTCTGCTGCAGCAGGTCGACACCCCGCGCCGCATGTACGACCACCCGAACAACGTCTTCGTCGCCGGCTTCATCGGCTCCCCCGCCATGAACCTGCTGACGCTGGACGCGACCGACGGCGGCCTCAAGCTCGGCGACACCGTGCACCCGGTGGAGCGCTCGCTCCTGTCCGGCACGGGCGACAAGGTCACCCTGGGGGTCCGCCCCGAGGACCTGGAGCTGTCCACCTCCGGCCTGCCGGTCCAGGTCGACGTCGTCGAGGAGCTCGGCGCCGACGCCTACATCTACGGCTCGCTGGCCCAGGCTGGCGGCGAGGCCCACCAGGTCATCGCGCGCGTCGACGGCCGTCGTCCCCCGGAGAAGGGCTCGACGGTCCACTTCACCCCCAAGCAGGGCCACGTCCACCTGTTCGACGTGACCAGCGGTCAGCGCATCGGCGCCTGAGCGCCCGAGGCGAGGCCGGAGGGCCGTCACTCCCCGCGGGGGTGGCGGCCCTCCGTGCTGTGACCGCCCGGTGCCGGGCTGAGAGGATGGACGGGTGAGCACCCCGACGGTGGCGTCGCTGCAGATCACCGCTGCCCGCCCCTACCCCGACCTGCTGGACCTGCCGTGGGACGTCCCGCTGGAGGAGTGGCCCGAGGAGCACCTGGCTGCGCTGCCCCGCGGCATCTCGCGCCACGTCGTCCGGTTCGTCAAGCTCGGGAACCGCGTCCTGGCCGTCAAGGAGACCAACGCGCCGATCGCGCACCGCGAGTACCGCATGCTGCGGCTGCTGAACCGGCTGGAGGTGCCCTCGGTGGCCCCCGTGGCCGTCATCACCGGCCGGGTGGGGCGCGACGGCGAACCCCTCAACGCGGTGCTCATCACGCGGCACCTGCAGTACTCGCTGCCCTACCGCGCGCTGTACAGCCAGATGCTGCGGCCGGACACGGCCAAGCGCGCCGTTGACGCCCTGGCGGTCCTGCTCGTCAAGCTGCACCTCACCGGTTTCTACTGGGGCGACGTCTCGCTGTCCAACGCCCTGTTCCGCCGCGACGCCGGCGCGTTCGCGGCGTACCTGGTCGACGCCGAGACCGGGGAGCTGTACGACGAGCTGTCCCCCGGCCAGCGCGACTACGACGTGGACCTGGCCCGCACCAACATCGCCGGCGAGCTCATGGACGTCGTCGCCTCCGAGGCCCTGGACGCGGACATGGACGAGGTGCTGGCCATCGCCGACCGCATCGTCTCCCGCTACCACGCGCTGTGGGCCGAGCTCACCGAGCCGGAGTCGTTCGAGCGCGGGGACCGCTGGCGCGTCGAGGCCCGCATCCGCCGCCTCAACGACCTCGGGTTCGACGTCGGGGAACTGGCCATCACCACCGACATCGACGGCACGACGGTCCGCATCGAGCCCAAGGTCGTCGACGCCGGCCACCACTCCCGGCGGTTGCTGCGCCTGACCGGCCTGGACGCGGAGGAGAACCAGGCCCGGCGGCTGCTGAACGACCTGGACTCCTACACCGCCGCGAACGGCCGGCAGGGCGAGGACGAGGAGATCGTCGCCCACGACTGGGTGGCCGACGTCTTCGAACCCGTCCAGCGCGCCGTCCCCCGGGAGATGCGGGGCAAGGTCGAAGCTGCTGAACTCTTCCACGAGGTGCTCGAACACCGCTGGTACCTGTCCGAACGCGCCGCGCACGACGTGGGCCTGGAGGAGGCCGTGAACTCCTACGTCGTCGGCGTCCTGCCGAACAAGCCCGACGAGCGGGCGGTGCTGGGGGTCGACTCCCGGTCCCTGCCGGCCGCCGACCCGGACCTGTACTGAGACCCCGCCCCACCTGGAGGACGACGTTGTCTGCTGCTGGACCCGCCAAACCCCGCGTCGTGCTGACGGGAGCGGCCGGCAAGCTCGGCCGCACCGTGCTGCGCGACCTGCTCGACCACGACGTCTCGGTGCTGGCCCTGGACCAGACCCCGCCCCCGGGCCTGAGCGGGGACGACGACGCGCAGTTCGTCCGCATCGACCTGACCGACCACGGCGCGGTCACCGAGGCGATCACGGGGCGGATCGAGGAACGCGGCGGCCCCTTCGACGGCGTCGTGCACCTGGCCGCGGTCCCCGCCCCGGGCCTGGCCCCGAACGGCGCGACGTTCCGCAACAACTCCGCCGCGACGTGGAACGTCTTCGACGCCGCCCGCGCCGCGGGGATCCGCCGCGTCGTGTGGGCCTCCAGCGAGACCGTCCTGGGCCTGCCCTTCGAGGCCGCTCCCCCGCCGTACGCGCCGCTGGACGAGGAGTACCGGGTGCGCCCAGAGTCGACGTACTCCCTGGTGAAGTCGCTGGAGGAGGAGATGGCCCACCACTTCTGCCGGTGGGAGCCGGAGCTGACGATGACCGGCCTGCGGTTCTCGAACGTCATGCACGTCGAGGACTACGCCCGGTTCCCCTCCTTCGACGCCGACCCCCGGCTGCGCAAGTGGAACCTGTGGGGGTACGTCGACGCCCGCGACGGCGCCCAGGCCGTGCGCAAGGCGTTGCAGCGCACCGGTCCCGGTGTCGAGGTGTGCATCGTGGCCAACGCCGACACCGTGATGACGCGCTCGTCGGCCTCGCTCATGGCCGAGGTGTACCCCGGCGTGGAGGTCCGCAGGGAGCTCGCCGAGCACGAGACGCTGCTCTCGATCGACAAGGCCCGCCGGCTGCTGGGGTACGAACCCGAGCACTCCTGGCGCGACCACGTCTGACGGTCCGGCCCGGCCCCCGCGCGCGGGGGCCGGGCTCAGACCTGGCGGGCCAGCGCCGTCGCGGCGAACCGCGCGTCGGGGTCCAGGACGTCCAGGAGCTTGACCACGACGGCGTCCAGGCGGGCGAGGTCGTCGGCCTCCAGCGGGTCCAGGACGAGCTGGCGGACGCGTTCGACGTGACCGGGCGCGGAGGCCACGACCTTGTCCCAGCCGGCGTCGGTGAGGACGGCGAGCTGGCCGCGGCCGTCGTCGGGGCTCTTCTCCCGCCGCACCCACCCGCCCCGCTCCAGCCGGGACACGACGTGGGAGATGCGCGAGGGGCTGGCGTTGGAGCGGGCGCCGAGTTCGCTCATGCGCAGGCTGCGGGTGGGTTCCTCCGAGAGCATGGCCAGGGTCAGGTACCCCGTCTTGGTGAGGTCGGCGTCGCGCTGGAGCTGGGCGTCGAGGGCGGCGGGGAGCAGTTCCATGAGGGCGCTGAGGCGCAACCAGACCCGGCGTTCGTCGGGGTTCAGCCAGCGGGGCGTCTGCTCGGTCATCCGGACACGGTACCATATAGTTCAACGTTGAACTACTTTTGCACGACGGGTCCTCAGGCCCAAGTGTGCCACGGAACCCGTCGTGCCGGCCCGGTCAGGACCGCAGGAACTCCGCCAGCTCCCCCACGTCCCCGACGACGACGGCCCCGGACCGCAGATCGTCCGGCAGGTGCGCCAGCAGCGCCTCGTCGGGCACCGCGACCGGCGGAGCCGTGGGCGCCAGGACGGCCCCCGTGGCCCGCGCGAGGTCGAGGACGACCGCGAGCACCCCGTCCGCGCCGTCCCCGCCGACCTCCAGGTCGAGCATGAGCGACTCGAACGGCTCGCCGTAGCCGTACACGTCGGCCGCCCCGTCGGGCGTCTCCACCCGCACGAACAGGTGCTCGGGGTCGTGCTCGGAGGCCAGCGGGTCCACGACCGCGCGGACGGCGGCCGGGTCCAGCCCGACCTCGGCCCCGCCGGCGTACCGCGTGAGGAAGACGTCCAGGCTCACCGGTGGCGCGCGACCTCGTAGAGGGCGATGCCCGCGGCGACCCCGGCGTTCAGCGACTCCACGGCCGCGGCCATCGGGATGCTCACGACCTGGTCGCACGTCTCGCGGACCAGCCGCGACAACCCCGCACCCTCGGCGCCCACGACGACCACGAGCGGACCGTCGGCCAGCCGCAGGTCGGGCAGGTCCACGTCCCCGTCGGCGTCCAGGCCGACGACGAACAACCCCGCCTTCTGGTACTCCTCGATGGCGCGGACGAGGTTCGTGGCGCGGGCCACGGGGACCCGGGCGGCCGCCCCGGCCGACGTCTTCCACGCCGAGGCCGTCATGCCGGCCGCGCGCCGCTCGGGCACGACGACGCCGTTCCCGCCGAAGGCCGCCACGGACCGCACGACCGCACCGAGGTTGCGCGGGTCGGTCACCCCGTCGAGGGCGACGACGAGCGCCGGGCGCCCGGAGTCGGCCGCCGTGTCGAGCAGGTCCATCGGGTGCTTGTACGCGTACGGCGGCACCGTGGCCGCGACGCCCTGGTGGACGGCGTTCTCGGTGAACCGGTCGAGGTCCTGTCGGGAGGCCTCCAGCAGCGGGATGCCCCGGTTGCCGGCCGCGGCGAGGATCTCCTTGACGCGGTCGTCGGTCTCGATGCGCGAGGCGACGTAGATCCCCGTGATGGGCAGTTCCGCGCGCAGCGCCTCGACGATGGAGTTCCGCCCGGCGATCCACTCCGTCTCACCGGAGGCCCTGCGCCGCACCGGGGGACGGCCCCCCGGGCGGGCGTTCGTCGTGGCCGCGCGGTGGGCGGCCTTCTTCGCCGCCTTGGCCGCCGGGTGGTACGGGCGCTCGCTCGCCTTGGGCGTCGGGCCCTTGCCCTCCAGGGACCGGCGGTTCTTGCCGCCGCTGCCCGCGGTGGGGCCCTTCTTGCCCTTGCTGACCGCGCCGCGGCGCTGGCTGTTCCCTGCCACTACTGCTCACCCTCCAGAACCCACCGTGCCCCGGTGGGGGTGTCCTCGATCACGATGCCCGCGTCCTTCAGGGAGTCGCGCACCGCGTCGGCGGTCGCGAAGTCCCGGGCGGCGCGGGCGGCCGCCCTCTCCTCCAGCCGCGCGCGCACGAGCACGTCCAGCGCCGCCCGCGCCCCGTCGGACCCGCTCGCCTGCTCCACCCACGGGTGGGCGAACGGGTCCAGCCCCAGCACGTCGAGCCCGGCCCGCACGTGCTCCAGCGTCGTCCGCAGCGCCGCGTCGTCCCCGGCCGCCAGGGCCGAGTTCCCCGCCCGCGCGGTCTCGTGCAGGACCGCGAGCGCCGCCGGGGTGGCGAGGTCGTCGTCCATCGCGGCGGCGAAGGCGTCCGGCACCTGCCCGGCCTCCCCCGCCGACCCGAGGCGTTCGGCGGCGCGGCGGACGAAACCCTCCAGGCGCGAGTACGCGGTCTCGGCCTCGGTGAGGGAGGTCTCCGACCACTCCAGGTGCGTCCGGTAGTGCCCGGAGACGAGGTAGTAGCGCAGGACGACGGCGCGGTGGCTGCGCAGCAGGTGCGGGATCCCCAGGACGTTGCCCAGGGACTTGCTCATCTTCTCCCCGGCCATCGTCACGAAGTGGTTGTGCAGCCAGAAGTTCGCGAACCCGTCGCCGGCGGCGCGGGACTGGGCCTGCTCGTTCTCGTGGTGGGGGAAGCGCAGGTCCAGGCCGCCGCCGTGGATGTCGAACGCCGGGCCGAGGTAGCGACCGATCATGGCCGAGCACTCCAGGTGCCAGCCGGGCCGGCCCCGGCCCCACGGGGTGGCCCAGGACGCCGTCGCCGGTTCGCCCGGTTTCGTCCCCTTCCACAGGGCGAAGTCGCGCGGGTCGCGCTTGCCGCGCGGGTCGGCGTCGGTGGCCGGTTCCATGTCGTCCAGGCGCTGGTGGGTCAGCTCGCCGTAGGCGGGCCAGGACCTCACGTCGAAGTACACGTCGCCGGAGCCGTCCTGCGCGGCGTAGGCGTGCCCGCGCTCGACGAGCCGGTCGATGAGCTCGACCATCTCCGGGACGTGACCGGTGGCGCGGGGTTCGACCGTCGCGGGCAGCACGCCGAGGGCGTCGTAGGCGGCGGTGAACTCGCGCTCGAACCGGTAGGCGTGGGCCCACCACTCGTCGCCGGCCTCGGCCGCCTTGGTGAGGATCTTGTCGTCGATGTCGGTGACGTTGCGCACGGCCGTCACGCGCAGGCCGGAGCGTTCCAGCCAGCGGCGCAGGACGTCGAAGACGACCTGGCTGCGGACGTGCCCGAGGTGGGGGGACCCCTGCGGCGTGGGGCCGCAGACGTACATGCCGACCTGCCCGGGGACGAGCGGCGCGAACTCGCGCACCGCGCCGGTGGCGCTGTCGTGCAGGTGGAGGGTCACGGGCTCCAGGCTACCGGCGGCTCGACCGTGTCCGGGCGCGTCGCTAGGGTCGCGGCCATGGCCTGGACCGTCCCCGCAGTCATCTCCCGCACCAAGGGTGCGCCCGTCGAGACGGTGGACATCGTCGTCCCCGAACCGGTCGCCGGTGAGGTCGTCGTGGACGTCGCCGCGTGCGGCGTCTGCCACACCGACCTGCACTACCGCGAAGGGGGCATCAACGACGACTACCCCTTCCTGCTCGGTCACGAAGCCGCCGGCACCGTCTCGGCGGTCGGCGAGGGGGTCACGAACGTGGCCCCCGGTGACCCCGTCGTCCTGAACTGGCGCGCGGTGTGCGGGCAGTGCCGGGCGTGCAAGCGCGGTCGCCCGCAGTACTGCTTCGCCACCCACAACGCCTCGCAGTCGATGACCCTGACCGACGGCACCCCGCTGTCCCCGGCCCTGGGCATCGGCGCCTTCACCCCCAAGACCCTCGTCGCGGCCGGGCAGGCCACCAAGATCGACACCTCCGTGCTCGGGGACAGCTGGGACCCGGCCGTGGCCGGGCTGCTGGGCTGCGGGGTCATGGCCGGCATCGGCGCCGCGGTGAACACCGCCCCGGTCCAGCGCGGGGACACCGTGGCCGTCATCGGCTGCGGCGGCGTGGGGTGCGCGGCCGTGGCCGGGGCGGTCCTGGCCGGGGCCCGCCGCGTCATCGCCGTCGACCTGGACGACAAGAAGCTCAGCTGGGCCGAGCAGCTGGGCGCCACCCACACCGTGAACTCCCGCGGGCTGGACGAGGACGGGGTCGTGGCGGCCATCGCCGAGGTCACCGACTCCTTCGGCGCCGACGTCGTCATCGACGCCGTGGGGCGCCCGGAGACGTGGCGGCAGGCGTTCTACGGCCGCGACCTGGCCGGCACCGTCGTCCTCGTCGGGGTCCCCACCCCCGAGATGCAGCTGCAGGTGCCGCTGCTGGACGTCTTCGGCCGCGGCGGGGCGCTGAAGTCGTCCTGGTACGGCGACTGCCTGCCCGAGCGGGACTTCCCGCAGCTGCTGGAGCTGCACGCCGCGGGCCGGCTGCCGCTGGACGCGTTCGTCTCCGAGCGCATCGGCCTGGACGACGTGGAGGAGGCGTTCGCCACCATGAAGCGCGGCGACGTCCTGCGTTCGGTGGTGGTCTTCTGAGCGCCCGGGTCGAGCACCTGGTCACCTCCGGCACGTTCTCCCTCGACGGGCAGACGTTCGACGTCGACAACAACGTCTGGATCCTCGGCGACGACGAGCAGGTCGTCGTCCTGGACGCCCCGCACGACGTGGACGCGATCGCCGCCGCGATCGGGGACCGGCGGTTGCTGGCCGTGGTGTGCACGCACGCCCACGACGACCACGTGCGGCAGGCTCCCGCGCTGGCGCAGCGGTTCTCCACCCCCGAGCACGAGGTGCCCGTGCTGCTGCACCCGGCCGACCGCCCGGTCTGGGAGCTCACGCACCCCGGCGTGGCGACGACCGACCTGGCCCACGGGCAGGTCGTCTCCGTGGCCGGGACCGACCTGCACGTCCTGCACACCCCCGGTCACACGCCGGGGGCGGTGAGCCTGTACGCGCCGGACCTGGCGACGGTGTTCACCGGGGACACCCTGTTCGCCGGTGGGCCCGGCGCGACGGGGCGGTCGTTCTCCGACTTCGGCACGATCGTGGACTCGATCCGCACGGTGCTGCTGGAGCTGCCGGCCGAGACCCGCGTGCACACCGGGCACGGGGACGACACGACGATCGGTGACGAGGCCCCGCACGTGCAGGAGTGGATCGACCGGGGGCACTGACCCCGGCCCGCCCCTGCCTCGACCCCTGACGGCCCGGTCGCCCCGCGCGGGCGACCGGGCCGTCGCGTCCGCTGCCGGGTGCCGGACGGCGGTGCACCTGAGAGCATCCGGGGGTGAGTGATCAGCCGGACGCCCCGCCCACCCCCACGGCTCCCCGCGAACCGGCGACGGACGTCGTCGCGCGCGGCGTCACGCAGGCCTCGCGCTGGGCCCTGCGCCTGCTCGTCCTCGGCATCGGCGTCGCCGGGCTCATCTGGCTGCTCGGCAAGGGCTGGTCGCTGCTGCTGCCGCTGCTGCTGGCGATCCTGCTCAGCGCGATCCTGTGGCCCCTGACCCACGTCCTGCGCGCGGTGCTGCCCCGGGCCCTGGCCGCGCTCGTGTCGCTCCTGCTGCTCATCGCGGCCGTCGTCGGCATCTTCGCGGCCTTGATCCCCACCGTGGCCGACCAGTCCGGTCAGGTCGCCGACTCCGCGATCGCCGGCCTGGACCAGGTGCAGGAGTGGGTGACGGGCCCGCCGCTGAACCTCGGGGACGACCAGATCGGCAACCTCGTCAACCAGGGCATCGCCGAACTGCAGAGCAACGCCCAGACCATCGCCCTCGGCGTCGTCGGCGGGGTCGGGACGGTCGGGGCGACCATCGGCACCGGGGTCGTGACCTTCGTGCTGGTCCTCGTGCTGGCGTTCTTCTGCCTGTCCGACGGTGACCGCCTGCTGCCGTGGTCGCGGCGCTGGATGAGCCCGGAGGCGCACCGGCACGTCACCGCCCTGGGGTCGCGGGTCTGGACCACGCTGCGCGGCTACATCCTGTCCCAGGCCGCGGTGGCCCTGGTCGACGCCGTCTTCATCGGCATCGGGCTGGCCATCGTCGGGGTGCCCTTCGCCCTGCCGCTGGCCGTCGCCATCTTCTTCGCGGCCTTCATCCCCATCGTCGGGGCCGTCGTCACCGGGGCCCTGGCGACCCTCGTGGCGCTCGTGACGCTCGGGTGGGTGCAGGCCGTCATCGTGCTGGGGATCGTCCTGCTGGTGCAGCAGCTGGAGAGCAACGTCCTGCAGCCGATGCTCGTGGGCAAGTCGCTGGCCCTGCACCCCGCGGTCGTCATCGGCTCGGTGACCATCGGCGGCACCCTGTTCGGCATCACGGGGGCGTTCCTGGCGGTGCCGGTCGCGGCGATCGGCACCGTCGTCCTGCGCTACGTCCACCACGAGCTGGTCCCGGAGGAACCGGAGAACCCGCAGGCGGAGGCGGCGAACAAGCGCAAGCGCCGGAAGCGCCACCCCGAGGAGGACCAGGACCAGCAGCCCGCGGGCGCCGGGGCCGACCGCGACCCCGGGCCCCGCGACTGACCTCAGGCCGGCCCGAGCCCGTCCAGCAGGGCGAGCAGGCCGGCGTCGGCCCCCCGGGGGGCCAGCACGCACAGCCCGACGGGCAGGTCCCCGACCCGGCCCCACGGCAGCCCCAGGGCGGGCACCCCGCACTGCGAGGCCAGCGTCGTGAGCTGCAGGGTGCCGGCGCGCGCGGCCTCGAAGCCGTCGGGCCCGGCCTCGCGCGACGGGGCCGGGGTGCTCGTGCTCGGCAGGCACAGCCAGCCCTGGGCGAGCAGGTCGTCCAGCCACGCGCGGGTGCGCGCGACGACGTCCCGGGCGGTGGTGAGCTCCTCGGCGCCGACGGCCTCCCCCGCCCCGAAGCGGGCGGCGACCGACGGGGAGACCACGCCCGGGTGGGCCCGCAGGAACGCGCCGTGGCTCGCCCAGGCCTGTGCGGCCTGGACGGTGCGGAAGGCCGCCGTCCACGCCGCGGGGGCGTCGGCGGGGACGTCGACGTCGCGCACCGGCAACCCCGTCGCGACGGCGAGCGCCGCCAGGGCCGCCTCGACCGCGAGGGCCGTCTCGGGGCTGGCCAGCTCCAGCAGGGTCCGGCTGCGCAGCAACACCTCCGGGCGGGCCCGGTCGCCCGGCGCGGCCAGCAGCGCGGTACCCGCCCGGCGCAGGGTCGCCCCGTCCCGGGCGAGCAGGCCGACGGTGTCGAAGTCCGGCGCCAGCGGCAGCACCCCCTCGACCGGGACGGCGCCGTGGGTGGGGCGCCAGGCGTACAGGCCGCAGTACGACCCCGGGACGCGCAGGGACCCGGCGGTGTCGGTGCCGAGCCCGAGATCGGCCGTGCCCGCGGCGACCGCGGCGGCCGACCCCGAGCTCGACCCGCCGGGGACCCGCCCGGGGGCCCGGGGGTTGACCGGGGTGCCGCTGTGCTCGTTGACGCCCGTGAGGGAGAACGCGAGCTCGTCGGTCTGCGCGATCCCCGCGACCTCCGCCCCCGCGTCCAGCAGGCGCTGCAACGCCGGGGCGTGCGCGGCCTCGACGGGGGCCTGCTCCAGCCAGGCCGGGACGCCACCGCCGACGCGCTGCCCGGCGACGGCCACGAGGTCCTTCACCGCGACGCGGACGCCCGCCAGCGGGCCGGAGCCGGCACCGGCGACGAGGGGCGCGCCCCGCACCCGCCAGGTGGCGGGGTCGTCCGCGGCACCGGGGTCCACCGGCGCGGCCACCGGCCCGCCGGACACGTGCGCGGCGTGCACGCGCCAGCCGTCCTCGTCCCGGCGCCACCACTGCGTCTGCACCCCGGCGCCGTGCTCGCGCTCGGACTCGGCGACGACGTGGGCGGCGTCCGGGCCGGTCCAGCGCACGTGCACGCGGCGCAGCCACCGGGCCGGGGCCCCGCCGCGGACGGCCCGGAACGCGGCGATGTGCCCGGACCCGACGAGCACCCCGGTCCCCTCGGCCCGCAGCGTGGCCGGACCGGGGGCGAACAGCTCGTCGAGCACGGCGACGTCGTCGGCCATGAGGGCGCGCTCGTAGCGGGTGAGCGCGGCGAGCAGCCCGGCCTCGTCCCGGGGCGGCTCGCTCGGGGCGGCAACGGTCACGGGTGGGCCTCCGGGGTGGTGGGTCAGCGGGGGACGACGAGCGCGGTGGCGATCGCGGCGATGCCCTCGCCGCGGCCGGTCAGGCCCAGCCCGTCGGTGGTCGTGCCCGCCACGGAGACGGGGGCGCCGACGGCGGCGGACAGGGCGGCCTCGGCCTCGGCGCGGCGGCGCCCGACCTTGGGGCGGTTGCCGACGACCTGGACGGAGACGTTGCCGATCTCGAACCCGGCCTCGCGCACGAGCCGGGCGGCCTCGCCGAGCAGCCGCACCCCGGGCGCCCCGGCGAGCTCGGGGCGGGCGGTGCCGAAGTGGGCGCCGAGGTCGCCCAGGCCGGCGGCGGCGAACAGGGCGTCGCAGCAGGCGTGGGCGGCGACGTCCCCGTCGGAGTGACCCTCCGGGCCGGCCGTCTCGTCCTCCCACAGCAGCCCGGCCACCCAGCAGGGGCGGCCCGCGGCCAGCGGGTGCACGTCCAGGCCCGTGCCCACGCGCGGCAGGCCCGCAGCGGGCGGGGGGTTCACGGGGCCTCCTGGTCCACGAGCGACTGGGCGAGCAGCAGGTCCAGCGGGCGGGTCACCTTGAACGCCCGTTCGTCCCCGGGCACCGTGCGCACGGTGTGCCCGAGGGCTTCGAGCATCCCCGCGTCGTCGGTGGCCGCCGCCCCGGGCACCGCGGCCTCGTGCACGGCGCGCAGGACGTCGGCGGAGAACCCCTGCGGGGTCTGCACGGCGACGAGCTCGGAGCGGTCGAGGGTCTCCACGACGTGGTGCCCCGTGACGCGCTTGACCGTGTCGGAGACGGGCACGACGGGCACGACGCCGGCGGCGCCGGCGCGGACGGCCGCCACGACGGCGGTGAAGACCCCCGGTGGGGTCAGGCAGCGCGCGGCGTCGTGGACGAGCACGACGTCGACGTCCGCGGGCAGGGCCCGCAGACCGGCGCGCACGGAGTCCTGCCGTTCGGCACCGCCGGGCACGACGAGGACGCCGGGCACCTCGGACGTCAGGAGCGAACGGACCTCCTCGCACTCCCCCGCGGGCGCGACCACGACCACGACGTCGACGACGTCGGAGGCGGTGGCGCGCCGCAGGGCGTGCAGGAGCAGTGGTTCACCGGCCAGCGGCACGAGCGCCTTGGGGCGCGGTGCGCCGAGCCGGTCGCCCCGGCCGGCGGCCGGGACGACGAGCGCGGTCCTCAGGAGGCCAGGACCTCGTCGAGCAGCGACTCGGCCTTGTCCTCGTTGGTGTTCTCGGCGAGCGCGAGCTCGGAGACGAGGATCTGCCGGGCCTTGGCGAGCATGCGCTTCTCCCCCGCGGACAGACCGCGGTCCTGGTCCCGGCGCCACAGGTCGCGCACGACCTCGGCGACCTTGACCACGTCGCCGGAGGCCAGCTTCTCCAGGTTCGCCTTGTAGCGGCGCGACCAGTTGGTGGGTTCCTCGGCGTACGGGGTGCGCAGGACCGAGAACACCCGGTCCAGCCCCTCGCGGCCCACGACGTCGCGGACGCCGACCAGGTCCACGTTGTCCGCCGGCACCTCGATCGTGAGGTCGCCCTGGGCGACCTTCAGGACGAGGTACAGCTTGTCTTCACCCTTGATGGTGCGGGTCTTGATCTCCTCGATCAGTGCTGCCCCGTGGTGGGGGTAGACGACCGTTTCGCCGACCGTGAAAGCCATAGAACGTGACCCCTTTCCCTGCCCCCAGGTTACCACGTTGAACGGGGGCCGGACAGCCTCGGACGAAGCGTTTGTGCAGGTCAGAGGCTCACAGCTCCACTCCCGGGGCTTGACAGGTCCCCGGTGACGTGCTTCGCGCCCGCTAGAGACGGTTGCCCTGCGTCATCGGCCGGGCACGCCGGGGGGCCACCGCGAGCCCGTCCGTGTCGTGACGAGACCGTGATCGGGACGTGATCGCTGCGCACCGCTCCCCTGCGACCACACCTACGACTGCCGGTAGTCTGACCGCGTGAAGCTGCGCACCCCGCTCCCGACCAGCGGCGACCGGACCCGCGGGTGGACCCGCCCCGTCCGCCGCTCCGCCCTCGCGGTCCTCACCTCCGCGGCCGTCCTCGGGGTCGCCGGGTGCTCGGTGTTCTCCCCGCCCACCGTGCTCAAGCCGTACGCGCCCAGCGACGGCTCGCAGACCAGGGTCGGGGGCGTGGAGGTCCGCAACGTCCTGCTCGTCTCCACCGGCGTCGACCAGCCGGGCGTGCTGTCGGCCGTGCTCGTCAACTCCGGAGACCAGATCGCCGACGTCTCCGTCTCGGTCGACGTCGAGGCCGGCACCCCGACGACGCAGTCCTACACGCTGGCCGAGAACGCGGCCCTGCACATCGGCGACCCGGAGGCGGTCAGCCAGGACGCCGCCTCGACCGCCGGCGCCGAGTCCGCCAACGACCAGCGCGTGGCGTGGCTGCAGGTGCCGCAGGTGCCCGTCGTCCCGGGCCAGACGGTCCCCGTCAGCTTCACCGTCGGCGGCGAGGAGGCCTCGGTCAACGCCCAGGTCCTGCTGCCCTGCTTCGAGTACGCCACCCTGACGCCCACCGCCGCCCCGGCCGCCGGCGCGGACGCGGAGACCGGCACCGGCACGGGGACCGCCACCGCCGCGACCCCCTCGCCGACGATCACCTGCGGTCCCGCGCTGGGCGAGGAGGGCCTGCTGAGCGACGAGGGCGAGGGCGAGGAGTAGCCCGCCCGCCCCGTCCGGGGTGCACGAGCGAGGGGGAGGTGGCCCGGTGGGCCACCTCCCCCTCGCTCGTCCCGGGCCGCTCAGCCCTCGAACTTGTACCCCAGGCCGCGCACGGTCACCAGGTACCGCGGGTTGGAGGGGTCCGGCTCGATCTTGGCGCGCAGCCGCTTGACGTGGACGTCCAGCGTCTTGGTGTCCCCCACGTAGTCCGACCCCCAGACCCGGTCGATGAGCTGGACGCGGGTCAGCACCCGGCCGGCGTTGCGCAGCAGCAGCTCCAGCAGCTCGAACTCCTTCAGCGGCAGCGGCACCCGCTCGCCGCGGACGGTCACGACGTGGCGCTCCACGTCCATCCGCACCCCGCCGGCCTCCACCGTCGTCTGCACGAGCTCCTCCGGCTCGGCCCCCCGGCGCAGCACCGCGCGGACCCGGGCGAGCAGTTCGCGCGAGGAGTACGGCTTCGTCACGTAGTCGTCGGCGCCGATCTCCAGCCCCACGACCTTGTCGATCTCGGAGTCCTTGGCGGTGAGCATGATGACGGGGACGCTGGAGCGGGTGCGCAGCTGCCGGCAGACCTCCGTGCCCGGCAGCCCGGGCAGCATGAGGTCCAGCAGGACGAGGTCGGCGCCCTCCTTGTCGAACTCCTCCAGGGCGTCGGGTCCGTTCTCGGTGACCGCCACGTCGTACCCCTCCCGCCGCAGCAGGTAGGACAGCGGGTCGGAGAACGACTCCTCGTCCTCGACCACCAGGATGCGCGTCACGGTCGGACCTCCAAGGGACTGTTCGGTGCGGGCCGTCGACCGGCGGTCCCACCCGCGGCCGACGGTGGGCTGGAGGACGCCGGCCCGGCCGGCGTCGGGCTCGCCGGGTCGGGCGCGGTGGCGAGCGGGCGGACCCCGGCGTCGGTCACGGGGTCGGGGTCGGGCAGCCGCAGGGTGAAGGTGGACCCCTCGCCCTCGGCGCTCCAGACCCGCACGTCCCCGCCGTGGTTGCCGGCGATGTGCTTGACGATGGACAGCCCCAGGCCGGTGCCGCCCGTCGAGCGGGAGCGGGCCGCGTCCACGCGGTAGAACCGCTCGAAGATGCGGTGCAGGTCGGCCTGGCTGATGCCGACCCCGCGGTCGGCGACCGACAGGTCGATGGTCGGGACCTGCTGCCCCGGGGGCGTCCCCACGACCCGTCCGGTCCCCCGCTGCACCTCCACCACGACCCGGCTGCGCTCGGGGGAGTAGGCCAGCGCGTTGTGGACGAGGTTGCGCAGGGCCGTCACGAGCAGTTCCCGGTCCCCCCGCACGTGCAGCCCGCGCCGGCCGGCCACGACGACCTCGGACCCGCGCTGGTGGGCCACCGACCCGACCCGGTCGACGGCCTCGGCGACGATCTGGTCGACCTCCAGGGACTCCGGCTGCAGGACGGTCTCGGCGGCCTGCAACCGCGACAGGTCGATGATCTCCTGCACGAGCGCGGTCAGCCGGATGGACTCCCGGCGCATCCGGCTCGCGAAGTGGCGCACGGCCTCGGGGTCGTCGGCGGCGTCCTCGACGGCCTCGGACAGCAGGGACAGCGCCCCCACCGGCGTCTTGAGCTCGTGGCTGACGTTGGCGACGAAGTCGCGGCGCACGGCCTCGACCCGCCGCGACTCCGTGCGGTCCTCCAGCAGCAGCAGGACGTGGTGCGGTCCGAGCGGGGTGACCCGGGCCAGGACGACGGCCGGGGCCCGCCCCAGCCCCGCGCCCAGCTCGGTCTCGATCTCCCGGACCCGCCCGTCGCGCCGGCACGCCCGCACCATCTCGCGCAGCTGGGCGTCCACCAGCTCCCCGCCGGAGACGACGCCCGTGGCGTAGGAGGCGGCGCTGGCCTTGACGACCACGTCGTCGGCGGCGAGCACGACGGCGGAGGACCGCAGCGCCACGAGGACGTCGCTGACCCCCGGGGGCAACCCGCCCACCGGGGTCGAGGGGCGCGCCGGGGGACGCTGCAGGCGTTCGGAGACCCGGAACGCCAGGACCCCCGCGGCCCCGGTCAGCACGCCGACCGCCGCGGCGATCGAGACGGAGGCTTCGCCCAGCACCGCACCAGCCTACGGTTCTCGCCCGGTGCTCCCGGGCCACCGACGGTCCCGCCACCGCAGCGGGGCCCAGATGTTCACCCGGCGGGGGCCGCTCGTTCACCCGCACCTGGAACGGTGGGGGCGTCGGTGATGATGGTGACGACGGCCGAGACGCGGCACGACGACCGCGGCGTCTGCCCGCGGAGCACGGGACGCGCTGCTCGACGAACCCTGGAGGAACCCCGTGCGCAACGTGTACCACGACGAACTCAGCGGCCTGGTGGAGACGCTGGTGGAGATGACCCAGCTCGCCGAGTCCGCGATGACCCGGGCGACGACCGCCCTGCTCGACGCCGACCGGGAGCTGGCCGAGACGGTCATCTCCGCCGACCGGCGCATCGACGACCTCCAGCGCGACCTGGAGGAGCGCGCCGTGGACGTCCTGGCCCGCCAGTCCCCGGTGGCGACCGACCTGCGCGTCGTCGTGACCGCGATGCGGATGAGCTCCAGCCTGGAGCGCATGGGCGACCTGGCCCGGCACGTGGCCAAGCTGGCCCGGCTGCGCTACCCCGACGCGGTGGTGCCCGCCGAGCTGCGCGCCACCATCCTGCAGATGGGCCAGGTGGCCGAGCGCATCGTGGCCAAGGCCGGCAGCGTCATCGCCACCCGCGACCTCGCGCTGGCCGCCGAGATGGAGGTCGACGACGACGAGATGGACCGGCTGCACCGGCAGGTCTTCGAGCAGCTGCTGGCCCGCACCTGGGACCACCCGACGGAGGTCGCGGTGGACCTGACCCTGTGCAGCCGCTACTACGAGCGCTTCGCCGACCACGCCGTGTCGGTGGCCAAGTCCGTGCTGTTCCTGGTGACGGGCTCGCGCGACGAGGACGTGGCCGCGCAGCGGGTCTGACGAGCAGCCCGGGCCCCCGTCGCGGACGCGCCGGGGCACCCGGGCGGGTGTACCGTCGCGGTGTGATCACGACCGGTCCGACGTCGGGCGCACCGGGGCGTTCCCGGCGGACGGTGCCGGTCCTGACCGCCCTGGTCGCGGTGACGGCGCTGACGGGGTTGGCGGCGTGCGGCGGCGGCGACGAGCCGGACCCGGCCCCCACGACGACGACCGTGACCCCCACCAGCACCCCCACCACCCCCGGCACCTCCGCCCCGGCGACGGCCACGAGCTCCGGGCCCGGCGCCGACTGCGGGGCGATCCGCTCCGCGCAGGCCGAGCTCGACGCCGCGTACGACAGCGAGCTGGAGCGGCTGGACATCGGGCGCGGTGACCCCCGGGCCCAGACGGTGTTCACCATCGTCACCACGACCGAGGGACCGGAGTACTACGCGGACGTCCTGGACGCGGCACCGCCGCAGGCCCAGGACGACGCGCAGGTGGTCCTGGACTACTACACCCGCCTCGCCGAGCGCGTCGGCACGCTGGAGGCCGGTACGGGCTCGGCCGAGGACCTGGCCCGGGCGATGGACGCCCTCGACGCGGCCCGCGACCCCGACCCCTCCGCCGCCACCGAGGTGGTGCAGGCTCAGGAGCGGCTGCAGGCCGAGATCGAGCGCGCGTGCGCGGGGACCCCGGCCGACGCCTCCCCCTCCGAGGCCCCCTCGCAGTCCCCGTCCGGTTCCCCCACCACCACGGGGTGAGGGGCCCGGGGGCTCAGCGCGTCAGGTCGGCGAGGATCCGCGCCGAGACGGCGGCCGCGCGCCGCTGGTCGAAGTCCAGCGCCCGCTGCGGCCCCCCGGCGGCCTTGCGGCGCAGCGGCCCGGGGTCGGCCAGGAAGCCGAGCACCGCGTCGGCGAGCGCCGCGGAGTCCTCCACGGGCACCAGGTCGCCCAGGCGGCCCTCGCGCAGGACGTAGCGGGGGCCGGTCGGGCAGTCCGTCGCCACGACCGGGGCCCCCACGGCCAGGGCCTCGAGCAGCACGAGGCTGCCGTTGCCCTCGTAGCGCGAGGACAGGACGAACAGGTCGGCCCCGGCGAGCAGGCTCGGCAGGTCCTCGCGGTGCCCGGCGAACTCGACGCGGTCGGCGACGCCGAGCAGGTCCGCGCGGTCGCGCAGGTCGGTGTCGAGCTCACCGGCGCCGACGAGGACGAGCTCGACGTCCCCGCCCGCGGTGACGACCCGGGCCAGGGCGTCGAGCAGGACGTCGAAGCCCTTCTGCTCCACCAGCCGGCCCGCCGCGACGAGCCGGGTCCGCCCCGACGTCGAGCGCCGCGGCCCGCCGGCCGCCTGCACCGCCGCCTGCGTGGCCGCCACGTCGATGCCGACGTCGACGGCGTGCACCCGGGACGCCTCGAGCCCGACCTCCAGGACGTCGGGCACCAGCCCCGGCGAGACGCACACGGCCGCGTCGACGCGCCGGTGCACCTGGGTCAGCAGCGGCCGCAACCGGGCCGGGGTCCAGGCGGCCACGGCGCGCGGCAGCGAGCTCTGGACGAGCACGACGAACGGCTTGCGCGCGATGCGCGCCGCCACCCAGCCGAACAGCAGCCCGTACCCGACCTCGCTGCCGGAGACGACGACGTCGGCCCGGCGGACGTGGCGCAGCGTGGTGGCCAGGATGCGCGGGGCGGCCGACCGGAACCGGCGCACCCGGTCGCTGCCCCAGCGCACGTCCAGGCGCGGGTCGGGCTCGTACATCGGCCCGTCGGGCACCACGTCCTCCAGGACGAGGAACCGCACCCGGGCGCCGAGGTCCTGCCAGCGCCGGGCCAGGTCGGCCGAGACCCGCAGGCCCCCGTTGTCGCGCAGCGCACCCTCGAGGACGAGGACGCGGGGTCCGCGACCCCCCACTCAGCGGCCCTGGTTGGCCACGGCGGCGGCGGCGGCCTGCGCGGCGGCGGGGTCGAGGTACTGCCCGCCCGGCACGGTCGGGCGCAGGTCCGCGTCCAGGCGGTACACCAGCGGGATGCCGGTGGGGATGTTCAGCCCGGCGATGTCGGTGTCGGAGATGCCGTCGAGGTGCTTGACCAGCGCCCGCAGCGAGTTCCCGTGCGCGGCGAGCAGGACCGTCTTGCCGGCGCGCAGGTCCGGGACGACCTCCTCGTCCCAGTACGGCAGCATCCGGGCCACGACGTCGGCGAGGCACTCGGTGCGCGGCAGGTCGTCGCCGAGCGCGGCGTAGCGGGGGTCGGCGTCCTGGGAGAACTCCGAGCCGAGCTCGATCGGCGGCGGCGGGGTGTCGTAGGAGCGGCGCCACAGCATGAACTGCTCCTCGCCGAACTCGGCGAGCGTCTGCTTCTTGTCCTTGCCCTGCAGCGCACCGTAGTGCCGCTCGTTCAGGCGCCAGGACCGCTTGACGCCGATCCAGTGCCGGTCGGCCGCGTCCAGGGCCAGGGAGGCCGTGGTGATGGCGCGGCGCAGGACGGAGGTGTGCACGACGTCGGGCAGGACGCCGGAGTCGACGAGCATCCTCCCGCCGGCGGTGGCCTCGGTCCGCCCCTTCTCCGACAGGGGCACGTCGACCCAGCCGGTGAACAGGTTCAGGGCGTTCCACTCGCTCTCGCCGTGCCGCAGGAGGACGAGGGTGTGCGCCGCTTCAGTCATGGCCCAACCCTACCGAGACCCCCGCGCCCGGTCGGCGAGCGCCCGCGCGTAGACCTCCAGCGTCGCCTCGGCCGTGGCCCCCCACCCGAACCCGCGGGCGCGGCGGGCGGCCCGCTGCCCCATCGCGGCCCGGCGCACCGGGTCGTCCAGCAGGTCGGCCAGCACCCCGGCCCACGTCGCGGGGTCGTGGCCGGGCACGAGGGCACCGGTGCCCGACGAGGGGTCGGCGTCCACGGCCGTGCGCAGCCCGCCGACGGCGGCGGCCACGACGGGGGTCCCGCAGGCCTGGGCCTCCAGGGCGACCAGGCCGAAGGACTCGTTGTACGAGGGCACCGTCACCAGGTCGGCGGCGCGGTAGTGCTCGGCCAGCTCCGCGCGCGGGGTCGGCGGGGCCAGCCGCACGACGTCGCCCAGCCCCAGGTCGGCGACGAGCTCGGCCAGGGACTCCGGGTGCGCGGTGCCGGACCCGCTCGGCCCGCCGAGCACCACCACCCGCAGGCGCTCGCGGCGCCACGGCTGGCGCCGCAGCAGCTCCGCCGCGGCGCGCACGAGCAGGTCGGGGGCCTTCAGCGGCTGGATGCGGCCGACGAACAGCAGCACCTCTGCGTCGGCGGGCAGGCCCAGGCGCTCGCGGGCGGCGGCCCGGCCCGGACCGGGGCCGAAGGTGCCCAGGTCCACCCCGGGGGGCACGACGACGACCTTGGCCGGGTCGGCGCCGTAGAGGTCCACGAGGTCGTCGCGCTCGGCGAGGGTGTTGGCCACGACGCGGTCGGCGGCGTCGACGACCTGCTGCTCGCCGATGACCCGGCCCGGTGGCTCGGGGGTGTCCCCCTCGGCCAGCGCCGCGTTCTTGACCTTGGCCATGGTGTGCATGGAGTGCACGAGCGGGACGTCCCAGCGGTCGGCGGTGAGCCAGCCGACCTGGCCGGAGAGCCAGTAGTGCGAGTGCACGACGTCGTAGTGGTGCTCGGAGTGGCGGGCGCCGGTGTGCAGCACCCCGGCGGTGAACGCGCACAGCTGGCCGGGCAGGTCGTCCTTGCCCAGCCCCTCGTAGGGCCCGGCGGCCACGTGCCGGACGCGGACCCCGCCCCGGCCGCCGGGGTCCTCGACGACGGGCGGCTGCTCGGAGCCGGTGCGGCGGGTGAAGACCTCGACCTCGACGTCGCGGCGGGCCAGCTCGCGGGCCAGCTCCAGGACGTAGACGTTCATCCCCCCGGCGTCGCCCGTGCCGGGCTGGGCCAGCGGCGAGGTGTGCACCGACACCATCGCCACCCGCGAGACCTTCTGCACCCGCTGCCTCCCGGCCCGCCCTCGTCCCTGCCCCGCACCTGCCCCGCACCTGCCCCGCACCCGCCCCGCACCCGCGGCGCCCGTCGGTAGTGTCCCCGCGTGCCCCGGCAGTCTGCCTCCCGCGTCCGCTCGGCCGGAGCCGGGGTCGGTGCGGGTGCCGGTGCGGGGGGCACCGGCGCGGTGGGCGCGGTGACCCGCGGCACGACCGGCCCGGACCGCCTGCGCCGGGTCGAGCGCTGGCTGGCCGGGACGCAGGACGCGCGGCTGCGCCGGGCCGGGGACCCCCTGGTCGTCGACCTCGGCTACGGCGCCTCGGCCGTGACGGTGACCGACCTGCAGCGCTGGCTGCGCCGGGTCCGGCCGGACGTGCGCGTCGTCGGCCTGGAGATCGCCCCCGAGCGCGTCGCGGCGGCGCGCGCGGCCGTGGCGCACCTGCCCGCCCCGCCCGCCTTCGCCGTCGGCGGGTTCGAGGTCCCCACCGACGGCGACCCCGTGCTGGTGCGCGCCTTCAACGTGCTGCGGCAGTATGAGTCCGAGGAGGTCGAGGGCACGTGGGACCGGCTGCGCGGCCGGCTCGCCGACGGTGGCCTGCTCGTCGACGGCACGTGCGACGAGCTGGGCCGGCGGTGCACGTGGGTGGCGCTGGAGCGCGAGGCCGGGCCGGTGTCGCTGACGGTGTCGGTGCGGTTGGCGGGTCTGCCGGCGCCCTCGGCGGTGGCCGAGCGGCTGCCGAAGGTGCTCATCCACCGCAACGTCCCCGGTGAGGGGGTGCACGACCTGCTGCGGGCCGCCGACGCGGCGTGGGCGCGGGCCGCGCCGGCCGGCACGTTCGGGGTGCGGCAGCGGTGGATCGCCACCTGCCGCGACCTCGCCCGGGACTGGCCGGTGCTGGGCGGCGCCGCCCGCTGGCGGCTCGGTGAGCTCACCGTGGCGTGGTCGTGCGTCGCCCCCCGCCGGGGTCGGGCATGATCGGCTGATCGAGGGAGGAGGTCCGGTGGCACGCACGACCGACGGCGCCGCCGGCGCCCGGCCCACCATCCGCGACATCGCCCGCGTGGCGGGGGTGTCCAAGGCCTCCGTCTCGTACGCGCTGAACGACCTGCCGGGGGTCTCGGAGCAGACGCGCGCCCGCATCCGCGCCACCGCCACCGAGCTGGGCTGGCGGCCCAGCGCGGCGGCGCGCTCGCTGTCGCGGGCCCGGGCCGGGGCCGTGGGGCTGGCCGTGGCGCGCGACGTGCGGCTGCTGGAGGAGGAGCCGTACTACATGCGCTTCATCGCGGGCATGGAGAGCGTCCTGGCCCGCGAGGGGCTCTCGCTGCTGCTGAGCGTCGTGCCCGACGTCGAGGCCGCCGTCGGGGTGCTGCGGGACTGGTGGGGCGAGCGGCGGGTCGACGGGGTCGTCCTGACCGACCTGCGCGTGCAGGACCCGCGCGTCGCGCTCGTGGCCGAGCTGGGCATCCCCTGCGCGGTGCCGGCCGGTGCGGGCCGGGCCACCTCGGTGCAGGCCGAGCGGCAGGCCTTCGAGGAGGTCGTCACCCACCTGTGCGCGCAGGGCCACCGGCGCCTGGCCCGTGTGGCCGGGCCGCGGGAGTTCCTGCACACCCTGCGCCGCGACGTCGCGTGGGCGGAGGTGACGCGGTCGGCCCTGGGCGCGCCGGCCCCCGTCGTCGTCGCCGACTACACCTCCGCGGGCGGCCTGGCCGCCACCCGCGGCCTGCTCGCCGGTGCCGAACCGCCCACGGCGGTGGTCTACGACAACGACGTCATGGCGGCCGCCGTCGTGGCCGAGCGGGAGGCGCTGGGGGTGCGGGTGCCGCAGGACCTGGCCGTCGTCGCCGGGGACGACTCGATGCTGTGCCGGCTGGTGAGCCCCGCGATCAGCTGCCTGCAGCGCGACGTCGTCGCCGACGGGGCGCGCAGCGCGCGGCTGCTGCTGGAGGTCCTCCAGGGCCGTCCCGGCCAGGCGCCGGCCGGTGAACCGCACCGCCTCGTCGTGCGCGGGACGACGGTCCGGGCCCCGGTGGGGTGAGCACGCCCGGCCGGGCCCGGCACGTCCCCGCGCGCGCCGCGCCCGCACCCCGGGGGCCGGCTCAGGCCTCCAGCCAGATCGTCGTCGGCCCGTCGTTGACCAGCTCGACGGCCATGTCGGCCCCGAACCGGCCGGTCTGCACGCGCAGGCCGTGCCCGCGCAGCGCCGCGCCGACGGCCTCGACGAGGGGTTCGGCGACCGGGCCGGGGGCCGCGGCGTTCCAGGTGGGGCGCCGGCCCTTGCGGGTGTCGGCGTAGAGGGTGAACTGGCTGACGAGCAGGACGGGCGCGTCGACGTCGACGGCGGCCCGTTCCCCGCGCAGGATCCGCAGCTGGGCGACCTTGCGGGCGAGGAGCTCGACCTGGGCGGGCCCGTCGTCGTGGGTGGCCCCCAGGAGCACGAGGAGGCCGGGTTCGGTGATCTCCCCCACGGTCTCCTCCCCGACGGTGACGCGGGCGCGGGTGACCCGCTGGACGACGGCGCGCACGGGCTGCTCCCTCCGGGTGGTGGTGCGGTGACGGGACGGTGGACCCGACGTGTCGGCGGGGTTGCCGACCTACGATCGAGCGGTGCTGCAGACCCTGCTCGACGGCCCCGTGGTCATCCCGCTCACCCTGGCGGCCCTCGGGGTGTGCGCGGTGGGGGCGTTGTGGCGGCCGCGGCTGGACGCGGCGGTCGTGCTCGGTCTGCTCGCCGCGATCTGGTCGCGGGTGAACCAGCCCGTGGAGGGCCGGGTCCTGCACAGCTGGACGCTGGACCGCGGGTTCACCGAGGCGGACCTGCTGTCGGTGGCGGCCCTGCTCGTGGCCGGGCTCACGCTCGCCCGGTGCGGGTGGCGGGCGGTGCGCCGGGCCGGCGACCGGGGCCGGGCGGGCGCGCTGCCCGCCCGCTGAGGCTCACCAGGGGCCGTAGGGCCCGGAGTTCCCGCGGCCGCCGCGGCGGGGTCCGCCGCCGTACTGGCGCACGGCCGGCCGGACGTCGACGAGGTAGACGGCGGCACCGACGACGGCGATGGCTCCGAAGAGGCCGAGGACCGAGAAGATCGAGACGAACCCGACGGCCGCGGCGATGGCGACGATCACCGTCCAGAACGTCTTGGTCCGCTTGCCCGCGGCGGTGAAGGCCCCGGCCGGGCGGCGCAGGCAGTCGAGCAGCGCCCACACCTCCAGCCCGAACGCCGCGACGCCCAGGAGCAGCAGGACACCGGATTGCAGGCTGTTCAGCGCGTCCAACACACCTGGACTCTACGGTCGGAGGGCCCCGGGAGTTCCCCGATCGCCCCGGTCGGCCCCCAGCAGGTCCCCCAGCCGGCGGTAGGCGTCCTGCTCCCCGTCGGCGGCCGCGCGGGGGGCGGGCAGCCGCCAGTCGTCGTCGGCGAGCCGGGCGCGGGCCTCGGCGAGGGCCACCAGCCGTCCCCGCAGCACCGCGGCGTCCCGGGCCGCGTCGAGCTCGGCGAGGGCGCCGTCGAGGGTGCGGGCCGCGGACCGGTTCCGCACGAGGACCGCGACGAGGACGGCGACCACGACCCCGAGCGCGGTGTCCGCCAGCCGGTCCAGGACGAGGCCGCCGAGGCCGGCACCGGAGCCGCCCAGCCGGGTCAGCAGCAGCGACAGCCCGGTGATGGCGACCGTGCCGAGGGCGTAGTTGCGCGGCATGCACAGCTCGACCGCGACCATGCACAGGACCGTCAGCAACCACAACCGCACGTCGTCGGTGGCCAGGCTCACCAGCCCGGCGGCCAGCAGGACCCCGACGACCGTCCCGGCGCCGCGCTGCACCCCGCGCTGGACCGTGATCCCGGCCGAGGGCGACTGCAGGACGGCGGCGGCCCCGACGGCGGCCCAGTAGACGTGCCCGAGCCCGAGCGCGGCGGCCACCAGCACGACGGCCGCGCACGCCAGCCCCACGCGCAGGGCGGGCACCCGCAGGTGCCCGGCACCGCGCACGGCCCGCAGGACCCGCCGGCGCGGCCAGGGGTGGGCGGGCGGCACCGGGCCGGCCGGCGCGGCGGGCAGGACCCGGTTCCCGGGCAGCGCCGCCAGGAGCGCGTGCAGCGGCCGCGCGGGGGCCCCGGCGTGCAGGACGCGTTCGGCGTGGGCGAGCCAGGCCCCCAGCGGTCCGGCCGCGCGCGGGCCCAGGACGTCCCAGGCCGCGTGCACGGCGACGGTCGCGCGGTGCCGGTCCGCGGCGCCGGTCCCGGTCCCGCCGTCGCGGCCGGTGGCGGCCAGGACGGCCACGACGGCGCGGGCGAGCACCTGGCGCTCGGGCCCGTCGGGTCGCCACAGGCCCGGCGCGCAGGACAGCGCGATCCCGAGCCCGGCGCCGGCGACGGTGACGGCCGCGACGACGGGCAGGTCGGTGGCCCGCAGCGGTTCGGCGCTCAGCGTCCCGGCCGCGAAGACGGGGATGAGCCCGGCGGGCGGGCCGGTGCGCACGGCGTCGGTGACGAACTTCGCCACGGCCGCCACGAGCGCGACCACGAGGGCGGGCACGAGCACGTCGGCCCAGCCCGTCAGGGGCAGCACCGCGGTGCCGGCCCCGGCCAGGACCGCGAGCACCAGGCCGAGCCCGGTCCACGCCTGGGTGCGCCAGCGCCGCGCGTACGTCTCGTGCCGGCCGTAGACGTTGACCAGCGCACCGAACGTGGCGGGCGCGGCCAGGACCGGGACGTCGGCGGCCATCGTGAGGGCCAGCGGCACCCCCAGGGCGAGCCCGGCGGTGCCGGCGGCCCACCAGGGGTGGGCACCGGGGGTGATGCGCGCCCACCCGCGGACGGCTCGGAGCAGGTGGGCGGGGAGGGTCACCCCATCAAGTTAGCAGGTGTTTCACCTACGAAGCAGTTGTGCGAGGATCCCGCCGTGAGCCCGTCCCCGGACCCGGTCGACCTCGCCCGCGCCGAGTGGGCCGCGGTGCGCCCCGACCTCGACACGACCCCGATGGGCCTGGCCGGGCGGCTGCGCCTGGTCGCGGCGGCCCTGGCCCGCGCCACCGACCCCGTCGTGCGCGCCGAGGGCCTGACGCGCCCGGAGTTCGACGTCCTCAGCGCGCTGCGCCGCGCCGGGGACACCCCGCTGACCCCGACCGGCGTCGCCGCCGCGACGCTGTCCTCCGGCGCCGCGACGACCAAGCGGCTGGAGCACCTCACGGGCGTGGGGCACCTGCAGCGCACCCCCGACGAGCGCGACGGCCGGGTGAGCCGGCTGTCGCTGACCCCCGCGGGCGCCGCGCTCGTCGACCGGGTCCTGCCGCTGCTGCTGGCGGCCGAGCGCGCGTTCGCCGCGTCGCTGAGCGCCGGGCAGCGCACCGCGACGAGCGAGGCGCTGGGCGTCCTGCTCGCCGAGCACGGCGCGTGAGACCCCTCCGGCGGGACCGGCCGGGCGCGGGGCGGGTCGGCGAGGGGCGGGTCGACGAGGGGCCGGTCAGCGCGCGCTGCGCAGCGCGTCCTCCACGGACACGACCCCGTCGCGGTAGCGGCGGGTGATCTCCTCGGTGCAGGCGTCCATGGCCTCCTGGACGCGGTGCCGGTCGGCCGACAGCTCCTGCTCGAGGGCGACGAGGCGCTCGCGGGCGGCGGCGAGCTGGGCGTCGTCCATGGCGGACAGGTCCGACAGGTGCGGGTCGGCGACGGCCAGCTCGGCCCGGCGGCGGTGCTCACCCACCCGCGAGGGTTCCACCGACGTGAAGCGCCCCATGCCGTGGTCGGTGCGTCGCGGGTCGGCCAGGACGTCGGTGAGCTTGGCCACGAGCTCGGCGTCGGAGCGGGCGTGGCGCACGTCGGCGGCCCCGTCGGTGCCGGCGCGACGGTCCTCCTCGGCCCCCAGCAGGTCCAGCCGTCCCTGCAGGAGCCGGCGCGCGTAGGACAGGTCGGCCTCCTCCTGCTCGGCGACCGTGCGGTGCTCGCGCAGCACCTGCAGGTCCATGTCCTGCAGACCGGCCAGGAACTGCGGTGCCAGGACCTTGTCCAGCGCCCGCCGTCCCCCCGCCTGGTACCCGCTGACCTGCCCGTCCTCACGCTCGTCCACGACGCCTCCCCCGGCTCGAGTACCACTCACCGCACGCAGCTAGCTACCCAGCGTGCGTTCCGCCGAGTATGACCCACCCGGCCGGACGGCGCAGGGACCCACGCCCGGAAAGCGGCCCGGAACGGCTCGGAGTCGACTCAGGGGCGGCTCAGGGGGCGACGACGACCTCCTGCGCCGCGGCGATCCGGCGCGGCGCCTCCTGCGGGTCCGCCTCGCCGGCCGCCGACCCGGCGAGGGCGACGAGCCGGGCCTGGACAGGCAGCGACCGCTTGAGGACGGCCAGGGCGACGGGACCGAGCTCGTGGTGGCGCGCCGCGGTCGTGACGTGCCCGACCCGCCGGTCCCCCGCCGCGGGGTCGACGACGGCGTCACCGGGCGCGGGCAGGTCGTGGGAGGACCCGTCCAGGTGCAGCAGGACCAGCCGGCGCGGGGGCCGGCCCAGGTTGTGCACCTTGGCCACGGTCTCCTGCCCGCGGTAGCAGCCCTTGTGCAGGTGCACGGCGGTGCGCAGCCAGTCCAGCTCGTGCGGGATGGACCGCTCGTCGGTCTCCCGTCCCAGCCGCGGGCGCCAGGCCTCCACGCGCAGCGCCTCGGCGGCCCAGGTGCCGGCGAGGCGACGGTCGGCGACCGCGGCCACGAGCTGCCCGCGCGGCACGAGCACCTCGCGCCAGGCCCGCTCGGCACCGGGGTGCTCCAGGGTGGGGACCGCCGCGTAGCTCGCGGTGTCGGCGCTGCCCCCCTCGGCCAGCGGGGTCGCACCGGGCCAGGGGTCCACCCACACCGGACCCCAGGAGGACTGCGGGGAGCGGTCCGGCTCCCCCAGCACGGCCCAGCGGTCGGTGACGTCCTCGATCTCGACGCGCAGCGTGAAGCGCATCCGCTCCAGCCAGCTGCGCAACCCCTCGACCCGGCCGGGTTCGAGCGTGATCCACGTGGCCTCCCCGTCGTCCAGGAGGTGCAGGGCGTGCTCGATGCGGCCGGTGGGGCTCAGCACGAGCGTCTCGGTGGACACCCCCGCCGGCAGCCCCGTGAGGGCCTGGCTGGTGATGCTGTGCAGCCAGGACAGCCGGTCCGGCCCGCTCAGCCGCAGCACCCCGCGGTGCGACAGGTCCACGACGGCCCCACCGCCCACGAGCGCGCGCTGCTCGGCGTGCGGGTCCCCGTAGTGCCAGGCCACCCCCGCGTCCAGGCCCTCCGCGGCGACGGCGCCGGGAGCGGCCAGCAGCGGCGAGCGGTACGGGGTGGTCTGCGGCGTCTGGGGCTGCGGCGTCTGGGTCGGCGTGCTCACGGCTGCTCCTCGGGGGCCTGCGGGGCGCGGCATGCGGCGCACCGGCCGCGCAGGGCCAGGTGCGCCGTGTCCACGACGAAGTTGTAGCGGGACGAGACGACCGCCGCCAGGTCGTGGGCGGGCCCGGCGTCGGCCTCGGCCACCGTCCCGCACCCCTCGCAGACCAGGTGCAGGTGCCCGCCGTGCTCCACGGCGTGGAACGACGGCACCCGCCGGTCGATCTGGGTGCGGGCGACGAGCCCGACCTCCTCCAGGACCGCCAGCGACCGGTACACGGTCGAGGGGTCCACCGTGGGCCAACCGCCGTCCGCTCCGCCCTGTTCCGGGTCGGCCCGGTCGGCCCGGTCGGCCCGGTCGGCCAGGTGCGCGGCCACCTCCTCGGCGCTGGCGTGCCCCAGGGACCGGACGGCGGCCAGCACGCCGCGGCGCTGCGGGGTCAGCCGCAGGCCCCGGGCGTGCAGGGCCGGCCCGAGGTCGTCGGGCGCCGGGGTCCCCGTCACGGCGCGGGCGGGGTGCCCGGCTCCTCGGCGGCCGCGTCCGGGGCGTGGTCGGCGACGCGCTTGAGCCGCGCCGAGGCGTAGCTGCGCATCGGGTGACCCTCCAGGGAGACGTCCAGCGCCCACAGCAGGTCGCCCTCCACGAGCCCGTACATCCGCGACCCCGCGGTGTACTCGTGCGCCGTGGTCGTGCGGGCCACGACGTCCGTCGACAGGTCGATGCGCGGGCCGCGGGCCGTGCCGGCGAGGATCTCCACCACGCCCGTGGGGTGGGTCAGCAGCACCTCCAGCTCGACCGGCCGGGGCCCGTCGGCCGGTGCGGGGGCGTCGAGGTCGACGGGCTGGGGCCGCCAGAACCCCGTCTCGACGTCGAGGGGGTCGGTCGTGCGGCCGTCCTCGTCCAGGGCCCACGTCGTGGACGTGTAGCTCAGGAAGTCGCGGCCGTCGTGGGTGAACTCCACGACCTGACCGAACCGGGTGTCGGTCTCACCGCGGGCGGGGTGGCCGAGGACACCAGCGCCCTCCCACCGGCCGATCAGCCACGACAGCGGGACGAGGGCGAGCGGGGTGTCGGTGCGCAGCGGGACGACCACGGGTCAGCGCTGGCCCTGGTAGAGGCGGTAGATCACGTAGCCCGCGAACCACGTGATGACGATCGACACCACGATGAGCAGGACGAGGAAGAAGACTTCGAGCGCGTGCACGCACCGAGACTACCGGCGCCGGGCCCGCCGGACCCCCCGACGTGGGGCGGCTCACTCCCGGCCCCGCACCCGCTCACAGCAGCAGCAGCCGCCCGACGAGGTAGGCCCCCGCCCCGCCGAGGGCGACGGGCACGGCCGCGACGGCGAGCGCCGCCGGCAGCGTGCGGGCGGCCGGCAGCCGGCTCGACAGCGCCCGCCAGGCCGAGACCAGGAGGCCGGCGCCCAGCCCGGCGACGATGCCCGCGACCACCCAGCGGCCCTCGGTGACCAGGGGGTCCCCGCCGGCCAGCGGGCTCGTGCCCCCGCCGCCGAGCAGGGCCGTGACGGTGCTCGCCAGCCAGCCCACGGCCGCCCCGACGACGAGGTTGACGGGCCCGACGACCCGCAGGGGCCAGGCGGTGGCGGACACCGCGCTCGTGGCGGCCAGGGCCGCGAGGACGACGGGGGCCAGCGCGGCGCCGGCGTACGTCGTGGGCACGGCCACCCAGGCGGCCCCCAGGACCACGACGGCCTGGGCGGCGACGACCCCGGTGACGGACTCGACCAGGCGGGGCCGGCCGTCGCGGCGCAGGAGCTGGTGGACGAAGGCGACCAGCAGCGCGAGCGCGGCGACGGCCGGCAGGTGCCCCAGCACCCCGGAGACCTGGCTGCCCTCGGCGCGCGCCGCCCCGACGGTCAGGGCCGCGGTCAGGGCCGCGGCCACCGCCACCAGGGCCACGACGGTGGTCGAGCCGCGGCGGGCGGGCAGGTCGAGCAGCTCCGGCCAGCCCGCGGCGACCAGGACGCCGACGCCGACGGCGGCCACCGCCAGGACGGGCACCCCGCCGAAGGAGGCCAGCCCCACGAGGGCGGCCAGGGCGAAGGTCGCCGTGGCCGTCGCGGACGCGCTCACGCGGCGCCCCTGCGGGCCCCCGGGGCGGCGGGTGCCTGCGGCTCGGTCTCGACGACGGTCACGACGGTGATCCTCCCAGAGGCGCGCGGACCGGTTCGGGGTGGTCCGTTCGCCTGCACGACACGCGTAGGCTGGGCCTCGTTGGCCTGACGGCACCCGCCACGCCCCGCACCGCCCCCACGGGCCCGGGGTGGGCCGGTCCGGGCGGGACGTCCGCAGTGAACGGAGGACAGGACAGCCGTGGCCCAGCTCCTCGTCCTGACCAACGCCCTGACCCCCTCCACCGAGGTGCTGCCGGCCCTGGGGCTGCTGCCCCACACCGTGCGGGTGCTGCCCGCCGAGGCCTCGGTCCTGGTCGACGAACCCACCGCCGACGCCGTCCTCGTCGACGGCCGCCGCGAGCTGGCCCCCGCGCGCTCGCTGTGCCGCCTGCTGCGCACGACGGGCCTGTCCCACCCGCTGCTGCTGATCGTCACCGAGGGCGGGATGGCCGTGGTGGCCGCCGACTGGGGCGCCGACGACGTCGTCCTGGACACGTGCGGGCCGGCCGAGCTCGACGCGCGGCTGCGCCTGACGGCCGGTCGCCTGCGCCGCCCGGCCGAGCAGGAGCAGGACGGCACGACCTCCGAGATCCGCGCCGGTGACGTCGTCGTGGACGAGGCGGCCTACTCCGCGCGCGTGCGCGGCCGTCAGCTCGACCTCACGTACAAGGAGTTCGAGCTGCTCAAGCACCTGGCCCAGCACCCGGGCCGCGTCTTCACGCGGGCCCAGCTGCTGCAGGAGGTGTGGGGGTACGACTACTTCGGCGGGACCCGGACCGTCGACGTCCACGTGCGGCGGTTGCGGGCCAAGCTCGGCGCCGAGCACGAGAACGCCATCGGCACGGTGCGCAACGTCGGCTACCGCTTCGTCACCTCCAGTCGTGACCTCGACGACGGGCTGCCCGCCGAGGACGACGCCGCCCGGGACGTCCCCGCCCCGCAGGACGTTCCCGCCCCGACGCGCCCGGCCGACCCGGTGCGTCCCCGGTGAGCGCGCCGGACGTCCTGGAGGTGCTGGCGGAGGCGGACCGCCGCGGCGTCCTGGACCTCGCCGCGGCCGCCTCCCGCGCCGACGGCGCGACGTCGCTGTCGGAGGACGCGGTGCTGCGCCTGGGGTCCGGCCCCGGCGGGCACGGCGACGTGGTCCACCTGCTGCGGCGCGCCGCCGACGGCACGCCGGCCGGGTACGCCCAGCTGGCCGGACCGGCGCAGGCCCGCGAGGGCGAGCTCGTCGTCCACCCCGGGCACCGCCGCCGGGGTCACGGCACCGCCCTGCTGGCCGAGGTCGAGCGGCTGAGCGCGGGCACGGGCGGTGCGGTGCGGTTGTGGTCGCACGGGGACACCCCGGGCGCGGCGGCCCTGGCCGGGCGGCACGGCTGGCGGCGGGTGCGGGAGCTGCTGCGCCTGGAGCGGCCCGCCGCGGGCCTGGCCGACCTGCCGGTGCCCGCGCTGCCGGAGGGGGTGCGCGTGCGCCCGTTCGTCCCCGGCGCCGACGACGAGGCGTGGGTGGCCCTGAACGCCGCCGCCTTCGCCGGGCACCCCGAGCAGGGCCGGTGGACGGTGCCGGACCTGCGCGCCCGGCTGGCCGAGGCGTGGTTCGACCCGGCGCTGCTGCTGCTGGCCCAGGGGCCCGGCGGTCTCGTGGGGTTCTGCTGGATGAAGGTCGAGGACGGCCACGGCGAGCTGTACGTCCTGGGGGTCGCCCCCGGGCACGCCGGTGCCGGTCTGGGCCGGGCCCTGCTCGTGCGCGGGCTGCGCGCCGTGGCGGGCGCCCCCGCCCCGCCCGCGCTGGTCGACCTGTACGTCGACGGCGACAACGTCCCGGCCCTGCGGCTGTACGCCCGGCTCGGCTTCGAGCGCGCGGCCGTCGACGTGCAGTACGCCGCCCCCGCCGGCTGAGCCTCCCCGGGGGTGGTCACCGGCGGTTCACCGGCCGGTCCTCCACCGTTCACCCGGCTCACCCGGCGCTCCTGCGGGGGTCCCCGCTCACCGCGGCGGGCCCGGGTCCCGGTGGCAGACTGATCGCCATGACGGCCACCACCCCCCTCCCCGCTGTGAGCCCGGTCGACGAGACGGCCGAGCTGCCCGAGGACCGCTTCGCCGACCGCGAGGTGTCGTGGCTCGCGTTCAACGAGCGCGTCCTGCAGCTGGCCGAGGACCCGGCCACGCACCTGCTGGAACGCGCCCGGTTCCTGTCGATCTTCGCCAACAACCTCGACGAGTTCTTCATGGTCCGCGTCGCCGGGCTCAAGCGCCGGATCGCGACGGGTCTGGCGGTGACCGCGGCCAGCGGCCTGGAACCGCGCGAGGTGCTCGACACGATCGCAGTGCGGGCGCACGAGCTGACCGAGCGGCACGCGGAGGTGTTCCTGCGCTCGGTGCGCCCGGCGCTGGCCGAGGCCGGCATCACGATCGTGCGCTGGGACGAGCTGGCGCAGAAGGAGCAGGCCCGTCTGCACGGGTTCTTCCGGGACATGGTGTTCCCCGTCCTGACGCCGCTGGCCGTCGACCCGGCGCACCCGTTCCCCTACATCTCGGGGCTGTCCCTGAACCTGGCCGTCGTCGTGCGCAACCCCACGACGGACAAGGAGCACTTCGCCCGGGTCAAGGTGCCGCCGCTGCTGCCGCGGTTCGTGGCCGTGGAGGCCGCCGACGGCGCCGACCCCCGCTCGGCCCGGTTCGTGCCCCTCGAGGACGTCATCGCCGAGCACCTGGACCAGTTGTTCCCCGGCATGGAGGTGGTGCAGCACCACACGTTCCGCGTCACCCGCAACGAGGACCTCGAGGTCGAGGAGGACGACGCCGAGAACCTGCTGCAGGCGCTGGAGAAGGAACTGCTGCGCCGCCGGTTCGGCCCGGCCGTGCGCCTGGAGGTGGCCTCCGACATCGCCCCGGAGGTGCGCGAGCTGCTGGTGCGCGAGCTCGGCGTGCACGAGCAGGAGGTCTACGAACTGACCGAGCCGCTGGACCTGCGGGGCCTGGGCGACATCGCCGACCTGGACCGGCCGGAGCTGAAGTTCCCCAAGTTCGTCGCCCGCACCCACCGCGACCTCACCGACGGCGCCGAGACGGCCAAGCCGTCGGACCTGTTCGCGGCCATCCGCAACCGCGACGTGCTGCTGCACCACCCCTACGACTCGTTCTCCACGAGCGTGCAGGCGTTCCTGGAGCAGGCGGCGGCCGACCCCAAGGTCCTGGCCATCAAGCAGACCCTGTACCGCACCTCGGGGGACTCCCCCATCGTCGACGCCCTCATCGACGCGGCCGAGGCCGGCAAGCAGGTCCTGGCCCTGGTCGAGATCAAGGCGCGGTTCGACGAGCAGGCCAACATCAGCTGGGCGCGCAAGCTCGAGCAGGCCGGCGTGCACGTCGTCTACGGCCTCGTGGGCCTGAAGACCCACGCCAAGCTCAGCCTCGTCGTGCGCCAGGAACAGGGCGGCCTGCGGCGGTACTGCCACGTCGGGACGGGCAACTACAACCCCAAGACGGCCCGGCTGTACGAGGACATGGGCCTGCTGACCGACGACTCGCAGGTGGGCGAGGACCTCACCCGCCTGTTCAACCAGCTCTCCGGCTACGCGCCCAAGACGGCCTACAAGCGGTTGCTCGTCGCCCCGCGCTCGCTGCGGACCGGTCTCATCGACCGGGTCGACCGCGAGATCGACAACGCCCGCCAGGGGCTGCCCGCCGGGGTCCGCCTCAAGGTGAACTCGATCGTCGACGAGGGGATCATCGACGCCCTGTACCGCGCCTCGGCGGCCGGCGTCCCGGTCGACGTGGTCGTGCGCGGCATCTGCGCGCTGAAGCCGGGCGTGCCGGGCCTGTCCGAGACGATCCGGGTCCGCAGCATCCTGGGCCGGTTCCTGGAGCACAGCCGGATCTTCTGGTTCGCCTCCGGCGGCGAGCCGGTCGCGATGATCGGCAGCGCGGACATGATGCACCGCAACCTCGACCGCCGCGTCGAGGCCGTCGTGCGGCTGTCCGACCCCCGGCACGTGCGCGAGGTCTCGCTGCTGCTGGACGAGTGCATGGCGGACACGACGAGTTCGTGGCACCTCGGCGCGGAGGGGACGTGGACGCGCCACCACCTCGACGCCGCCGGTGAACCCCTGCGCGACCTGCAGGAGCACATCATCGCCACCCGGCCCGGCCGGCGCCCCACCGCCCGTCGTCGTCGGTGAGCCCGCGGGACTCCTCCCCGCACGGGGGGACGGACGGGGGCGCCGACGTGGAGGCGGCCGGCTGCGTCGTCGTCCGGCCCGGGCCGCAGGGGCCGGAGGTCCTGCTCGTCCACCGGCCCGCGACCGCGACGCGGCCGGCGGACTGGTCCTGGCCCAAGGGCAAGCTCGAGGACGGCGAGCACCCCGCCGTCGCCGCCGTGCGCGAGAGCGCGGAGGAGACGGGGCTGCGCGTCCACCTCGGCGTCCCGCTGCCGGCGCAGCGCTACCGGGTGCCCGGCCCGGTGCCCGGGGGGCTGCGCAAGCGCGTCCGGTACTGGCTGGCGCGCCCGGCCGGCCCGGCCGAGGAGGGGGACGTCGAGCCGGCCGACGCCGGGGAGATCACCGAGGTGGGGTGGTTCGGCCGGGAGGCGGCGCGCGGGCTGCTGACGTACCCGGCCGACGTGGACGTCCTGGAGGCGGCCCTGCCGACGGACGAGCTGCCGCCACCGACGTGGCCGCTGGTGGTGCTGCGGCACGCCCGGGCCGTCAAGCGCGCCGACTGGCCCGGGGGCGCCGACGGTGAGCCCTCCCGGCCGCTGCTGGACCGCGGGCACGCCCAGGCCCGCGACCTGGCTCCCCTGCTGGCCTGCTTCGACCTGCGGGCCCTGCTCACCTCGCCGTGGGCGCGGTGCGTGCAGACGGTGCTGCCGGCGGCGGAGCTGACGGGGCTGGCCGTGCAGGAGGACCCCGCGCTCACCGAGCACGCCTTCCGGGCCGACCCGGACGCGGCGGCGGCGGTCGTGACGGGCCTGCTCGACGCCGCCCGGCCCGTCGCCGTCTGCTCGCACGGTCCCGTCCTGCCGCACCTGCAGCAGGTCGTGGCGGCCCGCGCCGGGGGCCGGGTGGGGCGGACGGTGACCGCCAAGCTCGACAAGGCGGCCCTGCTCGTCGCGCACGTGAGCGGTGGGGGCGCGAGCGCCCGGGTGATCGCGGCCGAGCGCCACAAGGTGTGACCGTGCATCACCGGGTCATCACGGCCAGTGACCCACGTCACCCGTTCACCTCCCGGACGACCCCCGTCCCCCCGGGCAGGGCGCGTTCGACCCGCTCAGTTCACCCCTCGTTCACCCGCGGCAGCCGATCGCGTCATGTCGCCTGCCTAACGTCTGCCCCGTCAGACCCGCGCCGGCGCTCTCCCGCGCCCGCCCGTCGAGCGAAAGCGAGCTCTCCCCGTGAACCGCAGCACCTTCCGTCGCGCCGCCGTGCCGGCCGCCCTGGCCCTGACCTTCGGCCTCGCCTCCTGCAGCGGGTCGAACGAGGCCGGTAGCACCACGGCGAGCGAGGGTTCGTCCTCCTCGTCGCTGAGCGGCTCGCTGAACGGCGCGGGCGCCAGCACCCAGACCGTCGCCCAGCAGCAGTGGGCCGCGGACTTCAACGGCACCAACCCCGACGTGACGCTCAACTACGACCCGGTCGGGTCCGGCGGTGGCCGCACCCAGTTCCTCCAGGGCGGTGTCCCCTTCGCCGGCTCCGACGCCTACCTGAAGGACGAGGAGCTGACCCAGGCCGAGCAGCGCTGCAACGGCGGCAACGCCATGGACCTGCCGGTCTACATCTCCCCGATCGCCATCGCCTTCAACCTGCCCGGTGTGGAGTCGCTGAACCTCTCCCCCGCCACGGTCGCGAACATCTTCGCCGGCACGATCACCACCTGGAACGACCCGGCGATCGCCGCCGAGAACGCCGGCGTGCAGCTGCCGGCCACCACCATCACCCCGGTGCACCGCTCGGACGACTCCGGCACCACGGAGAACTTCACCGACTACCTGCACGCGACCGCCCCCGACGCCTGGACGGCCGAGGCCGACGGCGCCTGGCCGCTGCAGGGCGGCGAGGCCGCCCAGGGCACCTCCGGTGTCGTGCAGGCGCTGCAGGCCGGCGAGGGCGCCATCGGCTACGCCGACGAGTCCCAGGTCGCCCCGACCGGGCTCGGCACCGTCTCGGTCAAGGTCGGCGACGCCTACGTCGGCCCGACCGCCGAGGCCGCCGCCGCCGCGGTCGACGCCTCCACCCAGGTCGAGGGCCGCCCCGAGGGCGACATCGCGATCGAGCTGGACCGCACCACGACCGCCGACGGCGCCTACCCGGTCGTCCTGGTCTCCTACGACATCGTCTGCTCCTCCTACGAGGACGAGAACCAGGGCGCCCTCGTCAAGGCGTACATGGAGTACGTGGTCTCCGAGGACGGCCAGCAGGCGGCGGCGAAGGCGGCCGGCTCCTCGCCGATCTCCGACGACCTGCGCGAGCAGATCACCGAGTCCCTGGACCGCATCGGTTCCTGACCGGGACGACACCGACGGCGGTGGCGGGGGAGTCCGACTCCACCCGTCACCGCCGCGCCGTTCCACCCCCCGCCCCGGGACGACCGTCCTGGGGGACCACGACCTCGGAGGACCCGGGTGAGCAGCCCCACCCCCACCGCCGGCGACCGCGTCGACATCGAACGCGGCGCCACCCGCCCCGGCGACAAGATCTTCAGCGGTACGGCGACGGGGGCGGGTGTCGTCATCCTGCTCGTCCTCGCCGGGGTCGCCGCCTTCCTCGTCGGCCAGTCCCTGCCGGCCATCACCGCCGACCCGAGCGAGATCCAGGGCGGGAACGGCCTCGTCGCCTACGTCTGGCCGTTCGTCTTCGGCACCGTCCTGGCCGCCCTCATCGCCCTGCTGGTCGCCACCCCGATCTCGGTGGGCATCGCGTTGTTCATCTCGCACTTCGCCCCGCGCCGCCTCGCGCAGACCCTGGGGTACCTCGTCGACCTGCTCGCCGCCGTGCCGAGCATCGTCTACGGCATCTGGGGCGCGGTCGTGCTGTCCCAGGCCGCCGCCCCGATCTACGCCTGGCTCGAGGAGAACCTGGGGTTCATCCCGCTGTTCGCCGGGCCCGCCTCGGCCACCGGCCGCACGATCCTCACCGCGGGCCTGGTGCTGGCGGTCATGGTGCTGCCGATCGTCACCGCCATCAGCCGGGACATCTTCCTGCAGACCCCGCGCCTGCACGAGGAGGCCGCGCTGGCCCTCGGCGCCACCCGGTGGGAGATGATCAAGTACTCGGTCATCCCGTACGGCCGCTCCGGTGTCGTGAGCGCCTCGATGCTCGGGCTGGGGCGCGCCCTCGGCGAGACGATGGCCGTCGCCCTGGTCCTGTCGGTCTCGAACGTCGTGACCTTCAACCTGATCAGCACCACGAACCCGTCGACGATCGCGGCGAACATCGCGCTGAACTTCCCGGAGTCGTACGGCATCAACCTCAACACCCTCATCGCCAGCGGTCTGGCCCTGTTCGTCATCACCTTCCTGGTGAACTTCGCCGCCCGCTGGATCGTCGGACGTTCGGGAGCGAAGGCATGACCACGACCACGCCCGGGTCGCGGGAACTCCCCGCCACCTTCGACCAGCCCCTGAACCAGGCCACGCTCCCCCGGTGGTTCCCGTGGGGCTCGCTCGCCCTGGCCGTCGTCGTCGCCGGCGCGGTCCTGCTGCCCACGACGGGCTCCATCGCCGCCACGGTCGTGGTCGCCGCCCTCCTGCACCTGGTGATCACCGGGGTGGCCTCGGGCGTGCGCGAGGGTAGCCGCAAGGCCAAGGACCGCCTGGTCACCGCCCTGGTGACGATCGCCTTCGGCATCGCCATGGTCCCGCTGGTCTCGGTCGTGTGGACCGTCATCGACAACGGCCGCCACCGCCTCGACGCCGCGTTCTTCACCCAGTCGATGTTCCGCATCGTCGGTGAGGGCGGCGGCGCCCTGCACGCCATCTGGGGCACGATCATCGTGACCCTCATCGCGACCGTCATCTCCGTGCCGATCGGCCTGATGACCGCGGTCTACCTCGTCGAGTACGGCGCCCGGAGCCGGCTGGCCAAGGCCATCACCTTCCTCGTGGACGTGATGACGGGGATCCCCTCCATCGTCGCCGGGCTCGCGGTGGCGGCGTTCTTCGCGCTGCTGTTCGGCCCGTCCCTGCGCATCGGCATCATGGGGGCGATCGCGCTGGCGATCCTCATGATCCCCACGGTCGTGCGCTCGACCGAGGAGATGCTCAAGCTCGTCCCGAACGACCTGCGCGAGGCGGCCTACGCCCTGGGGGTCCCCAAGTGGCGCACCGTCGTCAAGGTCGTCCTGCGCACGAGCCTGTCCGGCATCGCGACCGGCGTCACGCTGGCCGTGGCCCGCGTCGCCGGCGAGACCGCTCCCCTGCTGGTCACCCTGGGCTTGACCGTCGGCACGAACTTCAACCCGCTCGAGGGCCGCATGGCCACCCTGCCGGTGTTCGCGTACTACTCCTACACCCAGCCCGGCGTCCCGGCCGAGGCCGGTGTCGAGCGGGCCTGGACGGCCGCCCTCGTGCTCATCATCCTGGTGATGGCGCTCAACCTGGTCGCGCGGGTCATCTCGCGCGTCTTCTCCCCCAAGACCGGCCGCTGACCGCTCACCGACACCTGCAAGGAGGGGCCACATGGCCAAGCTCATCGACGTGAGCGACCTGAACATCTACTACGGTGACTTCCTCGCCGTGGAGGACGTCAACATGACGATCGAGCCGCGGGCCGTCACCGCGCTCATCGGGCCCTCGGGCTGCGGGAAGTCGACGTTCCTGCGGACGCTGAACCGCATGCACGAGGTGATCCCCGGCGCCCGGGTCGAGGGCAAGGTCGTCATGGACGGGCAGGACCTGTACGACCGGGACGTGGACCCGGTCTCGGTGCGCCAGCACGTCGGCATGGTGTTCCAGCGCCCCAACCCGTTCCCGACGATGTCGATCTACGAGAACGTCGCGGCGGGGGTGCGCCTCAACGCCAAGCGCATGCGCAAGAAGGACCTCGACGAGCTCGTCGAGCGCTCGCTGCGCGGGGCGAACCTGTGGACCGAGGTCAAGGACCGCCTGGACAAGCCCGGTCTGGGCCTGTCCGGTGGGCAGCAGCAGCGGCTGTGCATCGCCCGCGCCATCGCGATCCGCCCGTCGGTGCTCCTCATGGACGAGCCGTGCTCGGCGCTGGACCCGATCTCGACGCTGGCCATCGAGGACCTCATCGGGGAGCTCAAGAGCGAGTACACGATCGTGATCGTGACCCACAACATGCAGCAGGCCGCCCGCGTGTCCGACCGCACCGGCTTCTTCAACCTCTCCGGCGTCGGCAAGCCGGGCAAGCTCGTCGAGGTGGACGACACCTCGATCATCTTCAGCAACCCGTCGCAGAAGGCCACCGAGGACTACATCTCCGGCCGCTTCGGCTGACCGGCCGCGCTCCGCGCAGGGGGACCGCCCCCACCCCGGCTCGCCCGACGAGCCGGGGTGGGGCGGTCCCCCTCGCCGTCTCCCCCACCGGCCCACCGGACCCCCAGGGGGCGAGGGGAACCGGGGTCAGAGGAAGAGGCGCAGGAGGAAGTAGAAGGCCGCGGCGACGAGGCCGGCGGCCGGCAGGGTCAGCACCCACGCCCCCACCATCGAGCGCGCCACGCCCCAGCGGACGGCCGAGAGGCGCTTGGTCGCCCCCACTCCCATGATCGCCGAGGAGATGGTGTGGGTCGTGGAGATCGGGGCGTGGAACCCGAGCGCGGCGACGTACAGGACGACCGCCGAGACCGACTCGGCCGCGAACCCGCGGGCGGGGTCCAGGTGGATGATCCGCCGGCCCAGGGTCCGCATGATGCGCCAGCCGCCGGAGTACGTCCCGGCGCTGATGGCCAGGGCCGCGGACAGCTTGACCCACCACGGGATGGACTCACCGGTGTGAAACCCGCCGGCGACCAGGGCCAGGACGATGACCCCCATCGTCTTCTGCGCGTCCTGCAGCCCGTGCCCCAGGGCCATCGCCGCGGCCGAGACGGTCTGCATCATCCGGAAGCGGCGGTGCGTCGGGGCGGGGGCCTTCGCCCGGACAACCCACAGGATCACGACCATGACGAGGTAGCCCAGGACGAAGCCGGTGAGCGGGGAGACGATCATCGGCACGACGACCTTGTCGAGGATGACCGGCCAGTGCACAGTCGTGCTCGAGGCGATCCCCGCGCCGGCGAGCGCCCCGATGAGGGCGTGGGAGCTGGAGGAGGGCAGCCCGAGCCGCCACGTCAGCAGGTTCCACCCGATGGCCCCGAACAGGGCGGCGAGCACGACGACCATCCCGTGCTGCCCGATCCCGACGTCGACGATGCCCGAGCCGATGGTCTCGGCCACCCCGGTGCCGAGGAAGGCGCCGAGCAGGTTGAACGCCGCGGCCATGAGCAGGGCGATGCGCGGGGTCAGGGCCCGGGTGGAGACGGAGGTGGCGATGGCGTTGGCGGCGTCGTGGAAGCCGTTGGTGAAGTCGAAGGAGAGGGCGACGACCACCACCACGACGACGAGGGCGAGCTCCACGCTCAGGACTCCTTGACCGCGATGGTCTCCACCGTGTGGGCCACGTGCTCGAAGGCGTCCGCGGCGTTCTCGAGGGTCTCCACGATCTCCTTGTGCTTCATGATCGCGATGGCGTCGTAGCCGCCGTCGAACAGCTCGGCCAGGAGCCGGCGGTGGATCTGGTCGGCCTGGTTCTCCAGGCGGTTGATCTCGACCCAGTAGTCGGACAGGTCCGGCAACGAGCGCAGCCGCGGCATGGCCTCGGCGGTGAGCTCGGCCTGGCGGGCCAGGACCTGGACGATCTCCCCGACGGCGTCCGGCAGCCGGTCGACCTTGTACAGGACCATGAGGTCGACGGCGGCCTGCATGAGGTCGAGGCAGTCGTCGAGCCGGGAGGTGAGCTGGTAGATGTCCTCGCGGTCGAAGGGGGTCACGAAGGAGGAGTTGACCCGCCGCAGGACGGCGTGGGCGGCCTCGTCCCCGCGGTGCTCGATCTCCTCCATGAGGGCGCCGAGCTCGGCGCGGCGCCGCGGGTCGCTGCCGATGGCCTCGGTCAGGACCGTGGTGGCCTCCACGAGGATGCGGCCGGTTCCGGCGAACAGCTCGAAGAACGAGGTGTCCTGGGGGGTCAGTCGGAAACGCACGCCATGCTCCACGGTGTCGGCCTCGGGCCGCGCACGCGACCCGACCGGCGACTCTAAGCGGTGCCGGGCCGGGGCCCGGACACCGCCCGCGCCGCTCAGTCCCGGGCCGGGCCGCCCTCCACGCCCAGGACGCGGTCCAGCTCGCCGTCGACGAGCGGCCCGTCGCTCTCGGAGGCGGCCACGACGACGTCGGTGTAGAGCTCGATCTCCTCGGCCAGGACGGTGTCCGCGAGCGGCGCGCCGCCGCGCGTCCCCGGCAGGACGCGGCGGCCCTGGTCGGGAACGGGTACCGGATCGGGGTTCGTCATGATGGGGCCACCGTACGCCGCAGCCGCCGGGGACGGGGAGCCTTCGGCCCGTTCACCCGGTCGCGGAGCCCGTCGGCGTCAGCGTCAGGGGGGACTCCGTCGGGCTCGCCCCCCCGGTGCTGCCCGTGCCCGTGCCCGTGCTCGTGCCCGTGGTGGTGGCCGTGCCCGTGGTGGCCGAGGGGTCCGGGACCGTCAGCGGGGGCCGGTCCTCCTCGGTCAGGACGGTGCGCTGGAGGTTCACCTCGGCCAGGCCGAGCCCGCCGACGGTCACCTCGTCGTAGGCCAGCAGCTCACCGGCCCGGTCCCCGGAGCGGGCGAAGTACAGCAGGGTGGCGGACAGGGGCAGCGGGGAGCCGTCGGCGAGGCGGTCGAGACCGGCCGAGGTGATCCCGGCACCACCGGTGGTGCCCTCGACCATGATCCGCGTGCCCGAGGCGTCCAGGGTGACGGAGCGCTTGTGCAGGTGGCCGGCGAGCACGAGGGGCACCCGGCCCAGCAGCGGCTGCAGCCCGCTGGGGTCGTGCACGAGCGCGGCGTCGACGGGCTCGTCGGGGTTGGCCCGTTCCCAGTCCTCGATGCCCCCGGCCAGCACCTCGTTGGCCCGTTCCTGGATCTCCTCGGCGCTGCCGGTGGCCTGCTCCCCCTCCCCGTCGGGGGTGAAGACCGGGTCGCCCTGCCCGGCCAGGACCAGACCGGCGACCTCCGTGACGGCCCCCTGGTCCAGCACGACCGCCCCCTGGGCGGCGACCTGCTCCTGGGTCTGGGTGGAGTCGTGGTTGCCGCGGACCCAGACGTAGGGGACGTCGAGGCCGCCGATGCGCCCGAGGAAGCTGGACTCCACCTCCGAGCCCAGCGTCGTCGTGTCGCCGGTGTCGACGACGGCCTGGACCCCGAACTGCTCGACGAGGTTCTCGGTGAGGTCGTACCCCAGGGGGTTCAGGTGCAGGTCGGAGATGTGCAGGACCGTGGTGACGTCGGCGCCGAGCCCGGTGGGACCGTCCTGGGCGTCCCCGAGGACGGGCAGGTTGGCCGCGGCGGCGTACAGCGTGGAGACGCTGCGGACGATGTCGGACAGGCCGCTGCGGTAGCTCTCCAGGCGGTCCAGGGCGTTCTGGGTGCTGGAGACGACGTAGGGCGCGCGCGAGAGCAGGCCGGTGAAGCGCGGCTGGCGCAGCGCGGAGGGATCCAGGGTCGCCCACGTGCCCGCCCCGGTCGCGACGACGAGGACGAGCAGCGTCGCGCCGGTCTGCAGCGTGCGGCGCCGGCCGCGGAAGACGACGACGGCCGCCAGCAGGGCTCCGCCGAACCCGCACAGCAGGCTGTGGGTCGCCGCCCGGACGGTCGCGTCGCGCACGGTGTCGGCCGCGGTGAGCTCCAGGGCCAGCAGTTGCTGGGGGGAGCGGACGAGGCGGGCGGCCGCGTCGACGTCGACGCTCTCGACGTTCGCGGTCACGACCACCGGGGCGCGGTGGGTGTCGAAGGTGATCTTGCCGACGGGCGGCAGGTCGACCTCGACGCCGGGGGTCAGGCTCGGGCGGACCCGCACCTCCGTCTGCAGGGGGCCGACGTAGGTGCTGGCGCCGGGGGCCAGGGCGAAACCCACCCCGGCCCCGGCGGCGGTGACGATCAGGACCGCGATCCAGGGCAGCAGGTGCCGGCGGGCGAAGCGCGGGACGGGTCGCGCGGCCAGGCGCGACCACGCGGCGCGGCGGGCCGGTGAGGGGCGTGGCAGGCGCAGCGCGGGCCGGCGGATCCTGGCGGACATCGGGCTGATCCTCTCGCAGCCGGGCCCGGGCCGCCGTCCAGGGGTGGTTCCCGGCCGGCCGGGGTACGGGGAGGGCATGACCGACCACGCCCCGACGGGCCCCTTCCGCGACCTGCGCTCCCCCTCCCCCACCGGCCCGGCCGGCCCGGCCCTGGTCACCGGCTCGGAGTCGGGCATCGGCCGGGCCGTGGCGGTGGAGCTGGCCCGCCGCGGCCACGACGTCGCCGTCACCTGGTTCCGCGACGAGGCGGCCGGTCGGGCCACGGCCGAGCAGGTCCGCGCGCTGGGGCGGCGGGCCGTGCTGCACCACCTGGACCTGCGGGAGCTGCCCGCGGCGGCGGACGTCGTGGACGCGGTGGCCGGGGAGCTGGGCGGGCTGGAGGTGCTCGTCAACGACGCCGGGGTCGGGACGTCCTCGCTCCTGCTGGACCTGCCGTGGCAGGACTGGCGCGAGGTGCTGGCGGTCGACCTGGACGGGCCGTTCCTGCTGCTGCAGCGCGCCGCCCGCGCGATGGTGGCGGCGGGTCGCGGCGGTCGCGTCGTCAACGTGACCAGCGTCCACGAGCACCAGCCGCGGGTGGGCTCGGGCGCCTACTGCGCAGCCAAGGGCGGGCTGGGGCTGCTGACGCGGACCGCCGCCCTGGAGCTGGCCGAGCACGGCATCACGGTCAACGCCGTCGCCCCGGGCGAGATCGCCACGCCCATGACGGGGATGGCGGACGTCGACCCGCGCACCCGGCCCCGCCCGGGGGTGCCGCTGGGCCGGCCCGGGGACGCCCGCGAGGTCGCCGCCGTCGTGGCGTTCCTGTGCTCACCGGAGGCCTCGTACGTGACGGGGGCGTCGTACCCGGTGGACGGCGGGATGCTGCAGATGGGGCCGATGGCCGGCTCGCACCTGGGCGAGGAGACCTGGCGCCGGCCCTGAGCGGACCGGCGCTCAGCGCTGCGCGTGCTCGCGGCGCGAGGCCTCCACGTCGGCCACGGACGCCTCCAGCAGGTCGGCGAGGTCGCGCAGCCGCGCGGCGATCGCGGCTCCGAGGGGTGTGAGCTCGTACTCCACCCGCGGCGGGATCGCGGTGAGCACCTCCCGGGTCACCATGCCGTCGCGCTCCAGGGTCTGCAGGGTCTGCGCCAGCATCTTCTCGCTGACCCCGTCCACCTTGCGGCGCAACGCGTTGAACCGGAACGTGCTCTCGCCCAGGGCGAGCAGGACGAGCGAGGCCCACTTGGCGGTGACGGACTCGAAGGCGCCGCGGGAGGTGCAGTCGCGGGCGAAGACGTCCGCGAGGAGGTCCTGCGCCGGTCCGTCCGGGGTGTCGTCCACGGCACCAGGGTACCGCGGGAAGAACTGGCACTGTAGATTCGTTAGTGCCTTCCACCGCACAGCACTCACCTCAGGAGACCCCATGACCACCTACGCCGTCACCGCCGCCACGGGCCAGCTGGGCCGCCTCGTCGTCGACGCCCTGCTCGAGCGCGGGGTCACCCCCTCCGACGTCGTCGCCGTCGTGCGCACCCCGGCCAAGGCCGACGACCTCGCCGCCCGCGGCGTCGTCGTCCGCGCCGGGGACTACTCCGACCGCGCCTCCCTGGACGGCGCGCTCGCCGGCGTCGACCGCCTCCTGCTCGTCTCCGGCAGCGAGGTCGGCCAGCGCGTCGCGCAGCACGCGAACGTCGTCGAGGCCGCGCAGGCCGCCGGGGTCGGGCGCCTCGTCTACACCTCCCTGCTGCGCGCGGACACCTCCACGAGCCCGCTGGCCCCCGAGCACCGGGCCACCGAGCAGGCCATCGCCGACTCCGGCCTGCCCCACGTGCTGCTGCGCAACGGCTGGTACTACGAGAACTACACCGCGAGCCTCGGGCAGTACCTCGCCACCGGCGAGGTCCTGGGCGCCACCCACGACGGCCGGATCGGCGGCGCGAGCCGCGCCGACTTCGCCGCCGCGGCCGCCGCGGCCCTGCTCGCCGACGACGAGGGCGAGGGCGTGCACGAACTGGCGGGCGAGACGTTCACCCTCACCGACCTCGCCGCGACGATCACCGAGGTCACCGGCACGACCGTCGTCTCCCGCGACGTCACCGGCGAGGAGTACCGGCGCACGCTGGAGGGCCACGGCCTCGACGCCGGCACCGCCGGGTTCGTCGCCGCCCTCGACGCCTCCATCGCGGCCGGTGACCTGCACACCGACCGCACCGACCTCGCCGCCCTGCTCGGCCGGCCCGCCTCCACCCTGCGCGAGGCCGTGGACGCCGCCCACCGGGCGGCCTGACCTCGGGCAGGATGGCCCGCGTGCCGAACGCGCCGCGCAGCAGGACGCCCCGGGTGCCGGTGGGGGCGCTGTTCCCCCCGGCCCCCGGGGCCGGGCTGCCCGGGGACCCGGGCCCGTGCCCGGGTCCGCAGTTCCGCCGGGTCACCGGCGAGCGCGTCACCGTCCTGGGCGGGCCCGCGGCGATCCTGCTGCAGATCGCCCACCCGCTCGTCGCCGAGGGGGTCGCCGTCCACAGCCGGTACGCCGACGGCCCGGCCCGCCGGCTCGTCGGGACGTTGCAGGCGGCCCTCACGGTGACGTTCGGCGACACCGAGCAGGCCCGCGCCGCCGCCCGGCACGTCGGGCGCGCGCACGCCCCCGTCCGCGGCACGACCCGCACGGGCGTCCCCGGGACCCCCGCCGGCACCCCCTACCGCGGGAACGACCCCGACCTGGCCCTGTGGGTCCACGCCACCCTCGTCTGGACGGCCCGGCGGGTGACCGAGCGCTACGCCGGCCTGCGCCTGAGCCCGGCCGAGCGGGAACGGCACTGGCAGGAGTCCAAGCCGTTCGCGCGGGTGTTCGCCGTGCCCGAACGGGTCCTGCCCGGCACCGTGGCCGAGTTCGACGAGTACGTCCGCGACACCGTCCGCGGTCTCGTCGTCACCGACGACGCCCGCCGCATCGCGCGCGACATCCTCACCCAGCGCACCACCCCGCCCCTGCCCGGAGCGGCCGCGACGGCCCGGACGGTGACCGCCGACCTGCTGCCGCCCGCCCTCGCCGACGCCTACGGCATCCCCCGCACCCCGGCCCGCCGCGCGGCCGCCCGCGCCCTGCGCACGACGACGACCGCGGTCAGACCCGTTCTGCCGCAACGTTTAGCGCTGTGGCCGCACGCGCTCGTGGCGCAGCGTCGCACGACGCCCGCCGCCGGGACGGTGCGGCCACCCGAGACCGGGCGGCCCGTCGCCTGACCCCGGGCGGCCGGTGCACGACGGGTGGCGTGCGGCTCAGGAGTCCAGCGAGGCCTCGAGCGTGATCTCCACGCCGGTCAGGGCCTTGGACACGGGGCACGTCTCCTTGGCCTTCTGGGCGACCTCGGCGAACGTGTCGGCGTCGAGGCCGCCGACCTCACCGGTGACCTTGAGCGTGATGCCGGTCAGCTTGAACCCCCCGGCGGAGTCGGGCCCGAGGGAGACGTCGGCGACGACCTCGAGGTTCTCCGGGGTGCCACCGGCCTCGGCCAGCAGGGCGGAGAACTGCATCGCGTAGCAGGAGGAGTGGGCGGCCGCGATGAGCTCCTCGGGGCTCGTCGTGCCGCCCGCGTCGTCGGCCGCGCGCTTGGGGAAGGAGACGTCGTAGGTGCCGACCTTGGAGCTGGACAGCTCGACCTGGCCGGACCCCTTCTCCAGGGTGCCGTTCCAGGCGGTACGTGCGGTGCGGGTGGGCATGCGTCCTCCACGGTCGGGATCGGTTCGTGCGGACACATCCTCACCAGCTCCGGCCCCCGCCGCCACCGGGACGGGACGCCGGAGGGGGCGGAGGGCCGCAGCCCTCCGCCCCCTCCGGGTGCGGGACGTCAGTCGCGCGGGGTGCTCTCGCGGCGACCGCCGTCGCGGGACCCGCCCTCGCGGCGGGGGCCACGGCCACCGTCGCGGCGCGGGCCACCGCGGAAGCCGTCGCGGCGAGGACCACCGCGGCGAGGGCCACGGCCCTCACGGTTCTCCGTCGTGCGCCTCGGCTTGACCACCACGGGCTCACCGGACTCGGCGACCTCGCGGACCGTCTCGTCCCCGGCCAGGACGTTCTCCACCGAGTTGGCGCTCACGTTGGCGTCGCGGTGCAGCCAGCCGTAGCGGCGGACCTGGTCGGGCAGGGCGATGGCCAGGACCGTGCCCTTGGCGCCGGCGCGGGCCGTGCGGCCCGAGCGGTGCAGGTAGTCCTTGTGGTCGTTCGGCGGGTCGACGTGCACGACGAGGTCGACGTCGTCGACGTGGATGCCGCGCGCGGCGACGTCGGTGGCCACCAGGACGCGGGTCTCCCCGGCCGAGAAGGCGTCGATCGCCTTGGAGCGCTGCGACTGGCGCAGGTCGCCGTGGATCGCCTCGGCCGGAGCACCGGCCTCGCGCAGCTGGTCGGCCAGGCGCTGGGCGCCCAGCTTGGTCCGCACGAAGAAGATCGAGCGCGCGGGGCGCTGGCTGATCTCGGTGAGGATCGGCAGCTTGTCGTGCGGGCGCACGGCGAAGACGCGGTGCTCCATGTGCCCGACGGCCTCGGGGTCGGCCGGGACGGCGTGGAAGGCCGGGTCGGTGAGGAAGTCCGTCACCAGGGCCTCGACGCCGCGGTCCAGCGTGGCCGAGAAGAACATCCGCTGGCCGCCGGGCTTGGTGCCCTCGATGATCGAGCGCACGTTGGGCAGGAAGCCCAGGTCGGCCATGTGGTCGGCCTCGTCGAGCACGGCCACGTCGACCTCGGCCAGGGAGACGGCGTCACGCTCGATGAGGTCCACCAGGCGGCCCGGCGTCGCGATGAGGACGTCGATCCCGCGCTGCAGCGCGGCGATCTGGCGGCCGTACGGGACACCGCCGACGACCACGGACAGCCGCAGGTCCAGGGAGTCACCGAGAGGACGCAGCGCGTCGGCCACCTGCATGGCCAGCTCACGGGTCGGCACGAGGACCAGGCCGCGGGGGGCGCCGGTGATGCGGGCGCGCTTCTGCTGGGCCAGGCGGGCCAGCATCGGCAGGCCGAAGCCCAGCGTCTTGCCCGAGCCGGTGCGGGCGCGGCCGAGGATGTCGCGGCCGGCGATGCCGTCGGGCAGCACGCGCTGCTGGATGGCGAACGGCGCGGTCATCCCGCGGCGCTCCAGCGCCGCGACGAGCTCGTCGGGCAGACCCAGCTCGGAGAAGGTCGCCTCGACGACCTCGATGGACTCGGCCGCGGTCAGGGCCTGCTCGGTCGCCGAGGGGGCGAAGGAGCGCGGGCTGCGCGGGGGCCCGTTGCGACGGGCGCCACCGAAGCGGCCACCGCCGGAGCCGCCGGAGCGGCCCTGGTAGCCACCACCGCTGCGGGAGCCGTAGCCACCGGAGCGAGGACGCTCGTCGCGGGAGTAGTTCCCGCCGCCGCCGCGGGGGCGGTCGTCGCGGTCGAAGGAGCGCTCACCGCGGTCGGACCGCTCGTAGCGGTCGGTGTAGGCGCGCGAGTCGCGGCGCTGGTAACCACCCTCGTCGTTGCGGGGGCGGGAGGAACGGTACGAACGGTCGTCGTACTGGGGCATGGGGTACTGAACTCCACGTGGGGCTCGTCGGCCGCACGGCGGTCCGCCCCCAGGACACGCGAAAGCGCACTGATGCTGAGGGATGAGACTCAAGCGACCTCGCGGGCGGCTCGCCCGCTGAGTGGACGGCATCGACACCGTCGCCTCCAGGGTAACAGGCCGCGGACCCCGGCTCTTCCCGCGCGCTCAGCCCCGGGAGGCCTGGATGGCCGTCAGGGCGATCGTGTAGACGATGTCGTCGACGAGCGCCCCGCGCGAGAGGTCGTTCACCGGCTTGGCCAGGCCCTGCAGCATCGGGCCCACCGAGATGACACCCGCGTTGCGCTGCACCGCTTTGTACGTCGTGTTGCCCGTGTTGAGGTCGGGGAAGACGAACACGGTGGCCCGCCCGGCGACGGGCGAGTCCGGCGCCTTGGACGCCGCGACGGAGGCCACGGCGGCGGCGTCGTACTGCAGCGGGCCGTCGATGACGAGGCCGGGCTCGCGCTCGCGGGCGATGCGGGTCGCCTCGGCCACCTTGTCGACGCTGGACCCCGACCCAGAGGACCCGGTGGAGAAGCTGATCATCGCCACCCGCGGCTCGATGCCGAACGCGCGCGCCGAGGCCGCCGACTGCAGAGCGATGTCGGCGAGGTCCTCCGGCCCGGGGTCGGGGTTCACGGCGCAGTCGCCGTAGATCACGACGTCGTCGGGCAGGCACATGAAGAACACGCTGGAGACCAGCCGGGCCCCCGGCTTGGTGCGGACCACCTGCAGCGCAGGGCGGACGGTCGCGGCGGTCGTGTGCACGGCGCCGGCGACGAGGCCGTCGACGTGCCCGGCCTGCAGCATCGCGGTGCCCAGCCAGATGGGGTCGGACAGGGTGTCGCGGGCCACGTCGGGCTGCAGCCCCTTGTGCTTGCGGGCTTCGACGAGCACGTCGACGTAGTCGTCCACGAGCCCGGCCGGGTCCAGCACCTCCACCCCCTCGGGCAGAGTCAGCCCCAGGCCGGCGACGACGGCGGCGACCTCGTCGGGGGCGCCCAGCAGGACCGGTCGCGCGATGCCCCGCCGGGCGCAGACCGCCGCGGCCTGCACGGTGCGCGGTTCGGTGCCCTCGGGCAGCACGATGCGCTGCACCCGTTCGGCGGCCAGCGTCGTCAGCCGGCGGCGGAAGGCGGCCGGGGACAGCCGCGGGCGGTGCGCGGCGGTCGGCAGCTGCGCCAGCCACCCCGGGTCGAGGGCGTCGGCGACGGTGGCGGCCAGGGCCAGCGCCCGTTCGGCGTCGTCGGCGGGCACCTCGGGGTCGAGCCGGTTGACGGCCGTGGCGGTGGCGTAGGTGCTGCGCGCCGAGCGCAGGATGGGCAGCCCGGTCGCGGCGGCCGCCGCGGTCAGCTCCCCCACCCGCGGGTCCATGCCGACCCCGGCGGTCAGCAGCAGCCCGGCCAGCCGGGTGCCGTTGAGCGCGGCCAGGCAGGTGGCCATGACGACGTCGTGGCGGTCGCCGGGGACGAGGATGAGCCGGCCCTCGCGCAGCAGCGGCAGCATGCCCGGCACGGCCTGCGCGGCGACGACGACCTCCTTGACGCGCCGGCCCTGGTCGCCGTGGGTGAGGACGTCCAGGTCGAGCTCGTGGTCGAGGTCGTGGACGAGGTCGCGCACGCGGGGCCAGGTGAGGTCCGCGCGGAAGGGCACGACCCCGACGAGCGGGATGCCGTGGTGCTCCAGGGCCCCCCGCAGCGCCACCACCCGCGTCACGGCGGTCTCGGGGTCCTCGGCCCCGGGCCAGCGGGAGACCACCCCGCCGACCACGCGCAGCGCCTCCCCCGCGCGGTAGGTGCCGGCGGTGACGGCCATGTCCTCGGCGATGCGTTCGGGCGCACCGGGTTCGGCGCCCAGCAGACCGGCCGACCCGACGAGCAGCACGTCGGCGTCCAGCGCGGTGGCCAGGGCCTGGTTCACCCGGCCGGAGAAGACCTGGTCCGCCGAGGGGGCCAGGCCCTCCACGACGACGACGTCGTGGGCGGCGAGCGCGCCCTCGGCCGCGGCGACGACCTCCTCCATGAGGTCGTCGACCTCACCGCGGGACAGCCGCTCCACGACGCGGCCGGCGGCGATCGGCTCGGCCGGGTCCAGCGTCGTGGTCAGGCGCACCAGCGCCACCGAGCGGTCGGCCTCCCCCGAGCGCGTGGTCTGCGCCAGCGGCTTGTGGAACCCCACGTCCACCCCGCGCGCGTCCAGCGCGCGCACCAGGCCCAGGCAGGTGGAGGTCAGACCGGCGCCGTGACCGGTGGGGACGACGAGCAGCACGCGGGCCATGACCCCACCCTCTCCCACGGCCCGGGGCGCGGCCAGGCCGGGCCCGCGGGTCAGTGCTGGCGCACGAGCGCGGCGGTGTCGCGGGCGATGAGCAGCTCCTCGTCGGTCGGCACGACCATCGCCAGCGGCCCCGGGCCCGGCGCGGTGATGCGCCCGGCCGGGGTCGACCCGCGGCCGTGGTCGGCGTTGGCCGCGGGGTCCTCCACGAGCCCGAGGTGGGCCAGGCGCCCCAGCAGCATCGAGCGCACGTTGACCGCGTTCTCCCCGATGCCGCCGGTCAGGACGAGGGCGTCGAGCCCGCCGAGGGAGACCGTCAGGGCCGCGACGTGCTTGGCCGCGCGGTGGACGAAGACGTCGAGGGCCAGGCGGGCGCCGGCGTGCCCCTCGGCGGCCTTGCCCGACAGCGTGCGCACGTCGTTGGACAACCCCGACAGGGCCAGCAGCCCCGAGGCGGAGTTCAGCTGCCGGACGATCTCGGTGACGCTCTCCCCCGTCCGGTCGGCGACGAGCTCGATCACCGCCGGGTCCAGGTCGCCGGAGCGGGTCCCCATGACCAGCCCCTCCAGCGGGGTCAGGCCCATCGTCGTGTCCACGGACCGGCCGCCCAGGACAGCCGTCGCGCTGCAACCGTTCCCCAGGTGGGCGACGACGGTCCTGAGGGTTCCGGGATCGCGCCCGTCGGCGTCGGTGAGGATCTGCGCGGCGCGCTGGCTGACGAACCGGTGGCTGGTGCCGTGCATGCCGTAGCGGCGGACGCCGAACTCCTCGTACCAGCGCGCGGGCACGGCGTAGCGGTAGTTCACCTCCGGCATCGTCTGGTGGAACGCGGTGTCGAAGACGGCCACGTGCTCCAGGTCGGGCAGGACCGCGCGGGCGGCCTCGATGCCGGAGGCGTTGGCCGGGTTGTGCAGGGGCGCGAGCGCGGACAGCTCGTGGATCTGCTCCAGGACGCGGTCGTCGACGCGGACCGAGCCGCGGAACACCGACCCGCCCTGCACGACGCGGTGGCCGACACCGACCAGCGGGGGCAGGTCGAGGTCGAGCAGGCGCTGCAGCACGTGGGCCAGGGCCCCCCGGTGCGTGGTCGCGGCCGGGTTGATCGTGCGCGTCGTGGACTCACCCCCCGACGTCGTCGTCATGTGCACGACGGCGTCCGGGCTGCCGATCCGCTCCCCCAGGCAGCTCAGGGCCCGCTCCCCCGTCCGCGGGTCCACGAGCGCGAGCTTGACCGACGAGCTCCCGCAGTTCACCACCACGACCGACCCGCTGACCGACCCGCCGACCGAACCACTGCTGGGCACGCGCGACCCCTCTCCTCCGACGCCTCGTCCCGGCAGGCTCTCACGCACCCCCGGCCCGGCCGGGCAGCACCGTCGCCAGGGTCGTCGCCAGGTCCGCGGCGACCTCCAGGGCCCGGTCGCCCTCGGGCTGCAGGTAGCCCATGACGGCGACGTGCTCGGCCGGGAAGGCGAAGGCGCCGCCGGCGTTGACGGACTGCCCCCACCCCGCGGCCCAGCGCTGCCCGGCGGGGTCGGTGCCGCATGGGCACGAGGGCCACACCCCCAGGCCGTTGCCCAGGGGCTGCAGGTCGACCAGGGCGGTGCGGGCCTGCGGGGTCAGGACGAGGTCGGAGGAGAACAGCGCCCCCTGCCAGCGGGCCAGGTCGCCCGGTGAGGCGACGATCCCGCCGGAGGAGAAACCCACCCAGCCGGGGACCTCGCGCTGCTCGACGGTCATCGTGGTCAGGCCCAGCGGCCCGGCGACGCGCTCGTCGACGAGGTCGGCGTAGGACTGGCCGGTGACGTGCTCCAGGAGCAGCCCGAGCCAGAGGAACCCGCTGTTGGAGTAGGAGACCTGCGTGCCCGGCGTGAACAGCGGCGGGGCCTGGAGGGACAGGGTGACCAGCTCGGCCGGGCTCCAGAGCCGGTCGGGCTCGAAACCGGGCGCCTCGGTGTACTGGGGCAGGCCGCCGGCGTGGTGCAGCAGCTGGCGCGGGGTGACCGCCGCCCCGGCGGGGACCCCGTCCAGGTCGGGGACGGGGGCGTCGAGGTCCAGCGTGCCGCGCGTGGCCTCCTGCAGCACCAGGGCCGCCGTGACGCCCTTGGTCAGCGACGCCGCGAGGACCGGCTCACCGGCGGGCAGCCCGGTGCCCAGCTCGACCGAGCTCGTGCCCTCCCAGACGACGTCCCACAGCGCCGCCCCCGAGGCCACGCCGACGCTGGCCGCGTCGATGCCCTCGGTGCGGGCCACCCAGTCGTCCAGCGTGCGCTGCAGGTCCTCGGCGGGCAGCTCGGCCAGGGGCGCGGCCCGGGTCGGCAGCACCGCCCCGGGGTCGGCCACGACGTCGAAGGCGGACTGCGCCAGCGCGCTGCGGTCGGAGGGGCCGGGGATGGCGAGCAGGGACCGGCTCGGGCCGCCGGTGAAGGCGACGGCCAGCGCCAGGCACCCCGCGCCCACCGGGACGAGCGCCACCGGCAGGAGCACCGGCAGGCGGGCCGGCCGGGCCGCGCCCACGGGCCACCACCGGGGCGGGCGGCCGCCGGCGAGGTCCTCCACCCAGCCGACGGCGAGGACCGCGACGACCGTCAGCGCGAGCGAGCCGCCCACCACGAGCGGGACGACCGTCCACGCCGACGCCTGCGGCAGCACCTCGTCCACGGCCGTGCGGGCCAGGACGATCGCGGCCGGGTGCCACAGGTAGACCGTCACGGCGCGCGCCGTGACCCCCCGCAGGAACGGCGCCACCCGGGCCGAGGACCGGCGCAGCGGCCCCTGCACGAGCCCCAGGGCCGCGAGCCAGCCGAGGGCCGCCAGCGCCAGCAGCAGCCAGGAGGAGTTCAGCGACCCCCGGTCCAGCGGCACGACCGTCGACAGGGCCAGCGCCCCGCCCACCCCGGTCACCGCGAGGACCACCAGGACCCGGCGGGCCGGCAGGGCCGCGCTGCGCGCCCACGCCGCCCCCAGGACGGCGAACAGGCCGTAGCAGAGGGCGTCACCGACCCCCGTGCGCGGCAGTCCGGTGAGGGTGGGCAGGCCCACCCCCGGCCCCAGCTCCAGGACGGCGAGCCCGGTGAGGGCGAGCACCGCCGTGGTGGCCGGCCGGCGGGCGCACCGCAGGACGAGGGGGCTGAGCACGACGAGCCACAGGTAGTCGCTGACGTACCACAGGTGCGACGTGAGCCAGCCCTGCTGACCCTCCGCGCCCAGCGGGGGCAGCAGGGGCAGCACCCAGCGCCACGTGCCGCCGAGCGCGACGTCCTCCCCCGTGCGGTGCGCCGTCAGGACCGTCGTGACCAGCACCGCGGCCCCGAAGAGCCAGAAGGGCACGAGCAGCCGGCGGGCCCGGCGCAGGGTCGTCCGCCACCACACCCCCCGACCGCCGCGTCCCAGGCTCGTCGCCAGGAGCGACCCGGCGAGGAAGAACATCACCGGCATGGCGGGGAAGACCCAGGACAGCCACGCCCAGGCCAGGGCGTGCCACAGCAGCACCCGGGCCAGGGCGACGGTCCGCAACCCGTCGAGCAACGGGTCCCGGGCGGTGGTGGCGGGGGTCGGAGCGAGGCCCGGGAGTGCGGTGGTCATCGGGACCGATTCTCGCACCCGCCCCGGGTGGCCTCAGCCCCCGAGCGGGGGCCACCCCTCGCGCCGGTGCGCGCTCTCCCAGAACATCCACTCGTAGCGGGTGGCCACGGCGAACGCCTCGTGCATGGCCTCCGCCAGCTCCGGCCGGGCCGCGGCATCGACGAGGTCGCGGGCCGTCGCGGTCGCGGTGTGGAAGGCGGGGTCGTCGTAGGCGGCGACCCAGCGGGCGAAGGGGTGCCCCTCCACGAGCCCGGCGCGGGCGGCGAGCCGGCGGCCGGCGTCGGCGTAGACCCAGAAGCACGGCAGGACCGCGGCCGCGCCCACCGCGTAGGGCGCGGTCGCCGCCGTCGCGACGAGGTGGGAGACGTACCCCAGCGTGGTCGGGGAGGCGACGGGGACGCCGCCGTCACCGGGCGGCAGCAGCCCGCCGTCCAGCAGGTCCCCGTGCAGCGAGGCCTCCACCACGGCCGCGCCGTGCGCCGACCTCGCCCAGAACCCCGCCGCGCCCGCGTCCGGGGCCCGGGCGGCCAGCAGCGCCAGCGCCCGCGCGTAGCCCTGCAGGTACAGGGCGTCCTGCTCCAGGTAGTGCCGGAAGACGGCCGGGGCGAGGGTGCCGTCGGCCAGCTCGGCCAGGAACGCGCAGCGTTCCACGGCCCCGCGCACGGCGGCGGTCCGCTCCCACGCGGTGGCGGTGAAGGACGCGGCGGCGGTGGAGGACGGGGTGGTCGTCACGAGGGCTCCCGCAGGGCGAAGGCGTGGTCGAGGGGTCCGTGCCCGGACCCGATCCCGAGGGACCGGCCGGCGAGCAGGGCCGACTGCAGGTAGTCCCGGGCCGGGCCGGCCAGCTCGGCCCAGCCGGCCCCGGGGTGCAGCGCGGCCCGGGCGGCCAGGGCCGCGGACAGCGTGCAGCCCGTGCCGTGGGTGGCCGTGGTGTCGACGCGCGGGCGGCGCAGCAGCGTCTCCCCGTCCGGGCCGACGAGGACGTCCACGCTCTGCGGACCGGTGAGGTGCCCGCCCTTGAGCAGCACCGCGGTTCCCGTGCGGGAGAACAGCTCCCGGGCCTGCGCCCGCGCGCCGTCGAGGTCGGTCGCGGGCGCGGCGCCGAGCAGGACGGCCGCCTCCGGGACGTTGGGCGTGACGAGGTCGGCGGCCGGCAGCAGGTCCTCGCGCACGGCCGCGACGGCCTCGGCGTCCAGCAGCCGGTCCCCGCTGGTGGCGACCATCACCGGGTCCAGCACGACGGGCCCCAGCCCCCCGCGGCGCACGGCCGCGGCGACGGCGGCCACGACCGGCGCCCCGGCGAGCATCCCGATCTTCGTGGCGTGCACCGCGATGTCGGCCAGCACGGCGTCGAGCTGGGCGGTGACGAACGCGGCGGGGACCACGTGCACCCCGTGGACCCCGCGGGTGTTCTGCGCCGTCAGCGCCGTCAGCACGCTCGTCCCGAACACCCCGTGCGCCGCGAACGTCTTGAGGTCGGCCTGGATCCCGGCCCCGCCCCCGGAGTCGCTGCCCGCGATCGTCAGCGCGACCGGCGCGCTCACCGCTCCCACTGCGCCCGCAGGTCCCGCGCCGCCCGCTCCGGGTCGCCCGCCCCGCAGATCTCCGACACGACGCAGAACCCGGTGATCCCGGTGCCGCGCAAGGAGTCCAGGTTGTCCGGGTGGATCCCGCCGATCGCCACGCACGGCACCGGGGCCGCCGCGACGACCGCCGCCACCCCGGCCGCGCCGAGGGCCGCGGCCGCGTCCGGCTTCGTCGTGGTCTCCCGCACCGGCCCCACCCCGAGGTGGTCCACGACCGCCGGGTCCACCGCCGCGGCCTGCTCCGGCGTGGAGACCGACAGCCCCAGGAGCAGGTCCGGGGCGATCCGGCGCACCTGCTCAGCCGGCAGGTCGCCCTGCCCCAGGTGCACGCCGTCGGCCCCGGCGACGAGCGCGACGTCCACGGCGTCGTTCACCAGCAGCGGGACGCCCGTGCCGCGCAACGCCTCCCGCACGGCGACGACGAGGGCCAGGCGCTCGCGGTCGGTGCCCTCCTTGGCCCGGACCTGGACGGCGTCGACGCCACCGGCGACGGCTGCGCGGACGACGGCCGGGACGCCGCGGTCACCGCACTGGGCGGTGTCGGTGACGAGGTAGAGGGTGGGCCGGAAGGGGGCCCTCACGCCAGGCGCCCGGCGCCGTCGCGCAGGTCCTGCGGGCCGACGGCGTCGAGCTCGTCGATCCACGCGGTGGCGAACGACCCCGGCCGGCCGGCCCGCGCCGCGGCGCGTTCGGCCGCGACCGCGACGTGCAGGTGCGCGGCGGCGGCGGCCACCAGCGGGTCGGGCTCGGCGGCGGCGTAGGCGGCCACGAGCGCCCCGAGGGAGCACCCGGCCCCCGTCGTGCGGGTCAGCAGGGCGTGCCCGCCGGAGACGCGGACCGTCCGCTCGCCGTGGACGAGGACGTCGACGGGCCCGGAGACGGCGACGACCCCGCCGGTGCGGGCGCTGAGGCCGCGGGCGGCCTCGAGCGCGTCCTCGGCCCCGTCGGTGCTGTCCACGCCACGGCCGCCGGCGCCCGCCCCGGCCAGGCCGAGGACCTCCGAGGCGTTGCCGCGCACCACGGTCGGGGCGTGGGTGAGCAGGTCCCGGGCCACCCGGGTGCGGAACTCCAGCCCGCCCACGGCCACCGGGTCCAGGACCCAGGGCCGCCCGTGCTCGCGGGCCGACGCCGCCGCCAGCGCCATCGCCCGCGCCTTCGTCTCGTCGAGGGTCCCGACGTTGACGAGGACCGCGGAGGCGACGGCGGCGAACTCGGCCGACTCGTGGACGTTGTCGACCATCGCGGGGGCGGCCCCGACGGCGAGGAGGGCGTTGGCGGTGATCGTCTGGACCACCGAGTTGGTGAGGCACTGCACCAGCGGCGCCCCGTGGGCGACGGCCTCACGGGCGCGGGCGACGTCCTGGGCGGACACCGGCGTGGAACCGGTCGTGGAAACGGTCGTGGAAACGGCGGGCATGCCGCGACATCCCTTCGTCAGCATTACCTGAATCAGGTGCGACGGGTGTGATCTCAGCTGCGCGATCCGCGCGCAGCACCCCGTGTCGCGCTGAACGCTACACGGCGGTTTGCGGCCGGCCCCGCGGGGTAGCGCCTCGACATGAGCCTGAACCTGTCGGGATCGGACCTGTCGGTGCACCCGCGCACGACGGCGGGTCAGCACCTGTCCCTCCTCCTCGGGATCGTGCTCGTGGTCTTCGCCGTGGCGGGGTTCGCCGTCTCCGGTCTCACCGACTGGACCGGCGGCACGGAGGAGCAGCAGGTGATCGGGATGTCGGTGAACCCGGCCTCCAGCGCCGTGCACCTCCTCCTGGGGGTGCTGGGGATCCTGGCCCGCACGGGGCGCCGCCGCGCCCGCGGGTACGGGATCCTCGTGTTCCTCGCGTTCGCCGGGCTGTTCACCTGGGGCGCCTCCAGCAACGGTTCCGGGGACACCCCGCTGAACCTGGCCTGGCCGATCACCACGGCGCACGGCGTGCTCGCGGTGGCCGGGATCGTCATCGCCCTCGTGCCGGTGAAGGCCGGGCGGCGCCGGACCACCGCCGAGCTGGGCTGACCCCGCTCCGGTCCGGTTCCCGGGACGGTCAGCGACCCCCGCCGGTGCGGGTCGGCGGCTGCAGGAGCCGGTCGAGGAGGAAACCGGTCGCGCCGATGAGCACGATGGTGGCGGCCAGTCGCGGGTAGTCGAGCTGGTCCCGGGCGTTCAGGACGGCGTACCCGAGGCCGGAGTCGACGCCGAGCATCTCCGCGGGCACCAGGACGACCCAGCCGATCCCCAGCGCCAGGCGCAGGGCGGCGAGCACGTGCGGGCGCAGGGCGGGCACCACGACCGTGCCGAGCACCTCGACCCGGCTAGCGCCGAGCGAGCGGACGACCTGCAGGGCGGCCGGGTCCAGGCCGCGGACCGCGTGGGCCGTGGTGAGGGTCATCGGCCAGATCGCGGCGAGGGCGACGAGGGCGGCGACCGGGGCGTCGCCGACGCCGAGCAGGACGATGGCCAGCGGGGCCCAGGCGAGCGGTGAGGTCGTGCGGAGCACCGCGACGATCGGGGCGGTGGCGTGCTCGAGCAGGCGGCGCGAGCCCAGGAGCAGGCCCAGGGGGACGCCGGCGACGGCGGCCAGCGCCAGGCCGGTCAGCAGGCGCCGCAGGCTGGCCGCGGCGTTCACGGCGGTGGACCGCTCCTGGAGCAGGTCCCACACCGCCACGGCGGTCGGCCCGGGGCCCATCCGGCCGAGCACGGCGTTGTCGCGGGCGAGGACGTCGCACACCAGCCACCACGCGAGGACGGCGGCGAGCACGGCCGCCGGGCGCGCCAGCGGTGCGGGCCCGCGCGCGGCGGCGGCCGGCACCGCGCGGGGGCGCGGCCGGTCCCGGGAGTGCCGGGTGCTCACGGCAGCACGACCTCGGTGCGCACGGGACCGGCGGACCCGAAGGCGTCGAAACCGCCGCTGGACCGGATGGCGCGCAGGACCAGGTCCTCGCGCACCAGCTGCCCGTGGACGCCGTCCGGGTCCACGGCCTCGAGCCAGGCGGTGTCGCCGACCACGGCGGTCTCCTTCATCGCGCGCACGAGCTGCGCGGTGTACGAGGGGTAGGGGTAGGGCTGAAAGCCGATGCGGCGCTGCTGCCACCCCGGGTGCTGGATCGCCCCGTCCCGGACGTAGGCGGCGTCCGGGCCGGTGGCGAGCGTCCGCTCCAGCGCGGCCAGCGGCTGGGGCAGGTAGCCGCCGTCGGACAGGGTCCGGGCCGCGCCCTCCCGCCGGTCGCGCAGCCGGCGCTGGGCGGCGACGAGCGCCTGGACGGCGGCGGCGGCCGCCGCGGGCCGCTCGTCCAGCAGGCGCTGGTGCACGACCGTCACGCAGCAGGCGTGGTCCTTCCACACGTCGCCGGTGAAGCGCAGGACCTTGCCGATGCCCTGGACCTCGGCGGCGGCGTTGAACGGTTCGGCGACGGTGAAGCCGGCCACCTGGCCCGCGGCCAGGGCCGGCGGCATGTCCGAGGGCGCCATCAGCGCGAGCTTGACCTCCCCCGCGCCGGCGGAGGCCTCCCCCTGCAGGACCGGGGTCAGACCGGAGGACCGCAGCAGCTGCTGCAGCACGATGTTGTGGATGGAGTGCCAGAACGGCACCGCCACCGTGGTGCCGGCGAGCTGAGCGAGGGAGTCGACGTCGGGCCGCACCGTCAGGGCCGAGCCGTTGACGTGGTTCCACAGCAGGACCCGCACCGGCAGTCCCGCGCCGTGGCGCAGCTGGACCGCCAGGGGCATCAGCATGTGCACCACGTCGACGGTGCCGCTCTGCAGGGCCTCGGCCAGGTCCGGCCAGGAGCGGAACAGCACCGGGCGCGGGACGTCCAGGCCGACCGCGGAGAAGTCGCCCTCGGCGTGCGCGAGCAGCAGGGGGGCGGCGTCGGTGATGGGCAGGTAGCCCACGCGCAGCGGCCCGCCGCCGACCGCGGGCCCCTGCCGGCGCGGTGCGGCGGGTGGGGCGGTGACCGCGGCCGCGACGAAGGGGGCGGCCAGCAGCGCCGCGGAGCCGGCGACCTGCAGCACCCGCCGGCGGTCCACCGCCGCGCCGGTGCCCGCCCCCGGGGACCGGCCCGGTGCCCGCCCGCCGTCGTCCGCGTCGAGGTCGCGGACGTCGCGGACGTCGCGGTCAGCCGCGAACCGGGCGAGCAGGGCGCGGTGGGCGCTGCCGTCGGCGAGGCCGGCGCGGTCGGTCACGGAGCTGGGGACGACCTCGATCGGGCCGGGCCGGGTGCCCAGGAGACCGACGCGGTCCCCGAGCAGGAGCGCCTCGTCGAGGTCGTGGGTCACCAGGACGGTCGCCGGGCCGCGCCGCCGGTGGAGGGCGAGCAACCAGTCCTGCAGGTCGCGCCGGGTGACGGGGTCCAGCGCCCCGAACGGCTCGTCCAGGAGCAGCAGGTGGGGCTCGATGACGATCGCCCGGGCCAGCGCGACCCGCTGGGCCTGGCCGCCGGACAGCTGGGAGGGGAACCGGTCGGCCAGGTCCGCGATGCCCAGCTCCTCCAGCAGCCGCGCGACCCGCTCGCCGCCGGGGCCGGGGCGGGGCCAGCGGCCGCCGTTGCGGCGGTAGGCCAGTCCGAGGGCGACGTTGCCCGCCACCGTGCGCCAGGGCAGCAGGTGCGGGTGCTGGGAGACCAGACCGGTGGTGCTGCGCTCACCCCCGGAGCGGTGGACCACCCCGGCGTCCGGCCGGCGCAGGCCGGCGAGGACCTGCAGCAGCGTCGACTTCCCCGCTCCCGACGGGCCGACGAGCGCGAGGAGCTCCCCCGGGCGGACCCGCAGGTCGAGGTCCCGCAGCACCTGCCGCGCGCCGAAGCGCACCCCGACACCGGTCAGCTCGACGGCCGCTGCCTCCTCCACGGTCACGCTGTGTACCACACCGGCCCGCGACGCCGGCGGCGCGGACCGGCAGGATGGGCCCGTGACACCGGCCCCTCCCACCACCGCTGACCTGGCGCAGGTGCACGAGCGCTTCACCGCGACGGCGACCGCCGTGGACGCCGGCACGCAGGACGTGCGGGCGGGACTGCGGTGGCTCGGCGACCGGGGGCTGCTGCGCCCGGGGGGTGATCGCCCCACCCGCGCCGGTCACGCCGTGCGCCTGCTGCGCACGCTCGCCGCCGCCAGCCTCGCCGACGCCTTCGTCGCCTGGTCGCAGACGATGGTCGTGGAGTACCTCACCTGCTGCCCCCCGGCCCCGGACCTCGCGGACGTCCTCGCCGACCTGGGCGCGGGGGTGCTGCCGGGGGCCACCGCGCTGGCCCCCGCGATCACCGACGTCGGCGGCGGGGCCCCCGTCCCCGTCGTCGCGGAGCGGACGGCGGACGGCTGGGCCCTCACCGGCCCGGTCCCGTGGGCTTCGAACCTGTTCCCCGGCGCCGTCGTCGCCGTCCCCGCCCGAACCCGCGACGGCGGGCGCGTGGTCGCCGTCGTCCGGCTCGGCGCTCCCGGGGTCCACGTCGCGCCCGCGACACCGCTGTCGGCGTTGAACGCCACCGGGACGAGCAGCGTCGAACTCGACCGCGCCCCGGTCACCGCCGGTGCCGTGCTGACCCGGGACCTGCCCGCCTTCCTCGGCCTGTGCCGGCCCACGATGCTGCTGACCCAGGCCGCGATGGCGCTGGGCGTCGCCGACGGCGCGCTCACCTCCACCGCCGGGGCCGTGGCGGGGGCCGGGGGCGGTCCGGTCGCCGGGGTGCTGGAGGAGGACCTGCACGCGCTGCAGGCGCACCGCGACGCCGTGGCCGGGGACCTGGTGGCGCTGGCCGCCCGCCTCGACACCGCCGAGCCGGCGGCCTGCGCCCGCGCGCGCGTGGAGGCCCTGCACCTCGTGGCGCGCGCGGTCGAGCTGGAGGGGCTGGCCCGCGGCGGGGCGGGTTTCCGGGCGGGCGGTGCGAGCGCCCGCCGGCGACGCGAAGCGGCGTTCCTGCCGCTGCAGGCGCCGACCCTGCTGCAGCTGCGGGCCGCCGCGACCGCCGCGGCGCAGCACCGCGACCGGTAGCCGGGGCCTCACCCTCGGGGCCTCACCCGCGGGACCTCACCCGCGGGGCCTCACCCGTGGGCGCCGGTCGCCCCGCGCAGCGCGACCGCGGCGCGGGCCAGTTCCTCCACGCGCGCGAAGTCCCCGGCGGCCAGGGCGTCGGCCGGGGTGAGCCAGCTCCCGCCCACGCACCCCACGTTCGACAGGGCGAGGTACTCCCCCGCGGTGGCGGGGGAGATCCCGCCGGTGGGGCAGAACCGCACCTGCGGCAGGACCGTGCGCAGCGCCGCCAGGAACGGGACCCCACCGGACTGCTGGGCGGGGAAGAACTTCAGCTCGTGGATCCCGAGCTCCAGCGCCGCCAGGGCCTCGGAGACCGTCGCCACCCCGGGCAGCAGCGGCACGTCCCGGTCGCGCGCGGCCTCCACGAGGGACCGCGTCGTCCCCGGGCTGACGAGGAACTGCGCCCCGGCGTCGACGGCGCGGGCGACGTCGTCGGCCGAGGTGCAGGTGCCGACCCCGAGCAGGATCTCGGGGACCTCCAGGGCGACGGCGCGCACGGCGTCCAGCGCGACGGGGGTGCGCAGGGTCAGCTCGACGACGCCGATGCCGCCGGCGAGCAGCGCGCGGGCCAGCGGGACGGCGGTCGCGACGTCCTCGACGACGACGACCGGGACGACCGGGGAGACGTCGAGGACGCAGACCGGGGAGTGGGCGGGGGAACGGGTGGCGGACACGGGGGCTCCTCCTCGAGTACCAGGTACCCCACTGTCCCAGCCTCAGCCGACCCGGACCGCGCTGGGGGTGACGGTCCCGGTGACGACGAGCCCGTCGTCGGCCACGCTGATCGCGTCGAGCCGCACCTGCGGCGGCAGCCCCTCCAGGGGGAAGGAGAACCCGTCGAACCCGGCCGCCGCGAGGAGCTGGTCGGCCCGGCGCAGCGGCACGGACGCCCCGGCCACCTCGGCGCGCACCGGCTCCAGCCGCACGTCCGAGCCCTCCAGCACCGGCCGGCCCGTGAGCCCCAGGTCGACGCCGAGCCCGAAGACCCGCACGGTGGTCCCGGCGCGCACGGCGTCGCCGTCGCGGCGCAGGGTCACGTCGAGCCCGCCGACGGAGGCCCGCTGCGCGAGGTCGGAGTAGGCCACCTCGGCGCGGACGGTGCCGCCGGCGACGTCCACGGTGCCCGCCCCGCCGGTGAGGACGCTCCTGGGCACGTCCACCGCGGGCAGCCGGACGCGCAGGTCGCGCACGAGGAGGTCGTCCTCGGTCGTCAGCTCGTCCACCGTCACCGTCACGTCCTCGAAGCGGCCCCGCGCGGCCTGCCACAGGAACGACCCGCCCGCGACGTCGACCTGCGGGTCCTGCGCCAGCCCGTACTCGGTCCGCAGCTGCGCGGCGACCCGGTCGGTGGCCCAGGCGCGGGCGGCCAGGTCGGCGGCGACGGCGATGAGGGCCAGGGCGAGCAGGGTGACCAGCGTCGGGACGAGGACCCGGACCGGACGGCTGGAGTCGGAGCGGCGCGGCACGCACCCACTGTCCCAGGCCGGGAAGGTCTGGCGAGCCCGTGTGGTTGTGGGGGGCATGAGCACTCAGGCACTGACCCTGGAGACGCACGACGAGACCGTGAAGGACGGGATCGTCCTCATCGACTTCTGGGCCGACTGGTGCGGTCCGTGCAAGCAGTTCGCGCCCGTCTTCGAGCAGGCCTCCGAGCAGCACGGCGACATCACCTTCACCAAGGTGGACACCGAGGACCAGCAGCAGCTCGCCGCCCTCTACGGCATCACGTCGATCCCGACGCTGGTCGCCTACCGCGACGGCATCCCGGTGTTCGGTCAGCCCGGTGCCCTGCCCGGCCCGGCGCTGGAGCAGCTCATCGAGCAGGTCCGCGCCCTGGACATGGACGAGGTGAAGCAGCAGTACGCCCAGGCGGTCGAGGCGCAGGCCCAGCAGCAGCAGGCCCAGCCGCAGCGTCAGGGCGTGCGCGCCGGGACGGACCCCGCCTCCTTCTGAGGACCGGTCGCACGGGACGCACGAGAGCCCCCGCCCTGCTGGGCGGGGGCTCTCGCACGTCCGGTCCCGGCGCCTCAGGCGTCGGTCGTGCTGCGCCCCACCACGAGGGACTCCCCGCGGAAGAACCCGGGCCGGCGCGCGTACTGGACGGCCATGACGACCAGGCCCAGACCCAGCACCCCGACGCCCAGGATGAACACCAGCCCGACGCCGCCGATCTCCGACCCCGACCCGTAGGAGGGGTCCATCGAGTCCACGGCCGTCTGCACGAAGAACACCAGGAGCAGCAGCCCCCCGACCAGGGGCGCCAGGCACGTCGTGAGGAACGCCGTCGCGTTCCCGCCCCAGCTGCCGCGGAAGTACCAGACGCAGGCCAGGGCGGTGACCCCGTAGTAGAAGCAGACCATCATGCCCAGGGCGGTGATGGTGTCGGACAGGACGTTCACCGACACCACGCGCATCACGGCGTAGAAGGCCGAGGCGACGACCGCGGCGACGACGGTCGCGTAGCCGGGCGACTGGAACCGGCGGCTCACCCGGGCGTACTGCGGGGGCAGGGCCCCGTAGTGGCCCATGGCCAGCATGGTCCGGGCCGGGGAGATGAACGTCGACTGCAGCGAGGCCGCCGAGGAGGCCAGGACGCACAGCGACATGAGGATCGCGAAGGGGCCCATGACCGGCCCGGCGAGCGCGGCGAAGATGTTCTCCTGGATGTCCGCGTTGCCCATCCCCAGCTCGCCGTCGCCGGTGCCGGAGAAGGACAGGACGGCCAGGGCGATGGTGAGGTAGAGGACGACGATGACGGCGATCGTGGACAGCGCCGCCCTGCCCGGGGTGGTGCGCTCGCCCTGCGTCTCCTCGTTCATGGTCAGGACGACGTCCCAGCCCCAGTAGATGAACACCGACAGGGAGATCCCCGCGGCGAACGCGGAGAACGACCCCACCCCCAGCGGGTTGAACCAGCCCGGGTCGATCGACAGGCCCGCGGGGGCGGACCCGTCCGCGACCCGGGTGAACGCGGCGACCGCGAACCACCCGAGGACGAGGAACTGGAACCCCACGAGGACGTACTGGACGGCCTTGGTCGCCTCCAGGCCCCGGTAGGACACCCAGCAGGCCAGCGCCATGAACACCAGGCACATCGCCACGTTGACGGGGACGTTCGCGGCGAGGTCGGCGATGCCGGCGTTCCCGGTGGCCTGGGACAGCATGAGGTAGAAGAAGTCGACGGCGATGCCGGCGAGGTTGGACAGCACGAGGATGGTCGCGGCCAGCAGACCCCACCCGCCCATCCAGCCGATCCACGGGCCGAACGCCCGCGACCCCCAGGTGAAGGTCGTCCCGGCGTCGGGCATGGCGTTGTTCAGCGCCCGGTAGCCCAGGGCGACCAGGAGCATGGGCACGAACCCCACGATGAAGATCGCGGGGAGGTGGTCCCCGACGGCCGAGGCCGTCGGGCCGAGGGCGCCGGTGAGGGTGTACGCGGGGGCGATGGTCGAGACGCCGATGACGACGGCGCCCAGCAGGCCGACCCGTCCCCCGCCCAGGCCCTTGGCCTCGTGGGCGTGCCGGGTCCCGCCCACGGGGGCCGCGGTCACGACCGGCTCCCCGCCGGCTCACCCGCGGGGTCGCGGGGCACGACGACCACGGGGACGGGCACGTGGCGCAGGATGCGCGCGGCCGTCGGCCCGAGGAACGTCTGCCGTCCCGGCGCGAGCCGGGAGGACCCGAGGACCAGCAGACCGCCTGCCGCCCAGTCGATCGAACCCACTGCTTCCGCCACGGTGCGCCCTCGCCCCATCTCCACGTCCACCCGGGCGGTCGCCGAGCGCGACCGCACCTCCTCGACCAGGGCCCGCACCCTGCCCACCGCGTCCGGGTCCGCCCCGGAGTTCTCGTCCACCTCGACGAGGTTCACCACGTGCAGGGGCAGGCCGGTCCTGGCCGCAGCCTGCCACGCCTCGGCCAGGACCGCGGCCGCCCCGGGCCGGGTGCCCACCGCGACGTAGAGGTGGTCCACCCGTTCGGGCGTCTCGCGCCGCGGCACGAGGACGACCGGCACGGGCGAGGCGTGCAGCAGCGTCCGGGCCACCGTCCCGACGCCGAGCGGGTTGACCCCCCCGTCGGCGCCGACGACGACGGCGGCCGCGCCGGTCTCGGTGGCCGCGTCGAGCAGCCCCTCGGCCACGGACCCGGCGGTGCGGACGTCGGCGCGCGCGTCGACCCCGGCGCCGAGGGACGCGAGCGCCTCGTCGGCCCAGCCGCGGGCCTGCTCGGCGATGACGCCGGTGACGTCCCCGACGGGCGGGTACACGCCGGAGAACGGGTCGTCGCTGCGGACGACGACCACGACGTCGAGGCCGACGTCGAGCGAGCGGGCCAGGACGGCCGACCAGCGCAGCGCGTCCCGGCCGCGGTCCCCGCCGTCGTACGCGACGACGTAGCGGGGCCGGCCGGTCGTCGTGGCGGCGCTCACGTCAGGGCCGCCTCGACGTCGGCGGCGGCGGCCCGGCCCGAGCGCAGGGCCCCGTCGACGTGCTGGTAGCCCTCGGCGGCCAGGTCCGAGCACGCCCAGTGGATCGGCCCGACGGGCGTGCGCTGGTCGGCGCCGTAGCGGGCCAGGCCCCCGAGGTCGAAGCTCGCGGCGTACGCGCCGCGGGTCCACTCCTCGCTGCCCCAGTCGGACTCGTAGTAGGCGAGGGGGTCCAGGGCCTGCTCACCGAGGAACTGCGCGACCGAGGCGAGGATCCGCGCCCGGCGCTCGTCCTCGGGCAGGGCGAACACCGCGTCGGCCTTCTCGTCGGCGACGAACGCGACGAGGGTCCCGCGGTCGTCGCCGTGGATCGTGTTGTCGTACACCTCCTGCACGAGCGTGCTCGTGCCGAAGCAGGTGCCCGACAGGCCCTCGCGGCGCCAGAACGGCGTGGGGTAGGTGGCGTGCACCTTGATGACCAGTCCCATCGACAGGTGCTGGTGCATCTGGTGCTGACGGCGCGGCAGCGGCGGGTCGTAACCGATGCGGGAGAACAGCGGCGGCGGCACGGCCACGACGACGCGGCGGGCGCGGACGGTGACGCGCTCGGACTCCACGACGACGCCGTCCTCCCCGTGCCGGATCGTGCGGACGGGGGTGGCGAGGTGGACGCGGTCGCCGAGGTCGGCGGCCAGGCGCTGCGAGACCGACTGCATCCCCCCGACGACGCGGCGGTCGAGGATGAAGCACTCGTCGGTGAGGTTCGTGAACGACCCGGCCGAGGCGGCCATGAGGACGGCCTGCAGCGTGGAGAACGCGTGCGCGGGTTTGGTGAGCATGGCCCCGGCGATGAACAGGGCGACCGTCGTGCACGCCTCCTCGTCGTCGGACTGCCGGCGCAGCCAGTCCTCGAAGGAGATCGTGTCGAGCTCGCGGGCGCGCGGGTGCGCCCACGGTTCGGTGGCCCCGACGGCGGCGACGAGGTCGTCCACGAGCTCGGTGAGCCGGGCGATCTCCTTGGCGGTGGAGTCCGGGACGGGGAACGTGTCCCCGCGGTAGGTGCGGCGGACGCCGTCGGCGCCGATGTGGACGTTCTCCCCGTCGCGGTGGCGCGGGTACGTCGTCATGCCGAGCTCGTCGAGGAGGCCGAGCAGCTCGGTCTGGTCCGGGGAGACCCACTGCCCACCGATCTCCAGGGTCACGCCGTCGCGCTCGTCGGTCCAGGTGCGGCCGCCGACGCGGTCGCGGGCCTCCAGGACGACGACGTCGCGGCCGGCCGCGGCGAGGTGGCGGGCGGCGTTGAGCCCGGCCGGTCCGGCGCCGACGACCACCACGTCGGCGGTGAGTTGCTGGGGGTGCACGGGACCTCCCGGGTCCGGGTCGACGGTGACGGTCACGAAGTGAACAGGCTTCATTAAGAAGGTGCCCCGAGCCCGTGTCAAGGGTGTGCGTCAGGATGACCCCCGTGCCCGCCGCCGCCTCGTCCGCTCCACGCCGGGGCCGGGGTCGGCCGAGCAGCCCGGTCCTCACCGCGGACGGGATCACCGCCGGAGCCGTCGCGCTGCTGGAGGAACGGGGCCAGGACGGGCTGACGATGGCGGCCCTCGCCCGCCGCCTCGGGGTGGCCCCCAGCGCCCTGTACAACCACGTCGCCACCAAGCAGGACGTGCTGCGCGCGGTGCAGGACGACGTCAACCGCGGCATCGACTGCTCGGGGTTCGGCCGGGACCCGTGGGAGGAGGCCCTCGCCGCCTGGGCCCGGTCCTACCGCGACGCCTACGCACGCCACCCCGCGCTCGTCCCGGTGATGGCGGTGACGCCGGTGGGCAGCGCCCCGCACACCGTCGCGATGTACGAACGGGTCAGTTCGGGGCTGCTGTCGGCGGGCTGGCCCCCGCACCTGGTGACGAACGTCGTCGTGGCCGTGGAGTCGTTCGTGCTCGGGTCCGCCCTGGACACCCAGGCGCCCGCGGACATCTTCGACCCCGGCGACCTCGCCGCCACCGCACCGGGGGTCACGACGGCGAACGCCGCCCGGCCGGAGGGGGACACGGCACGGGCGGCGTTCGAGCTGGGGCTGGCGGCCCTGCTGGCGGGGTTGCGGGACCTGCTCGCCTCCGCGAGCTGAGTCAGCGCCCCCGCAGCACCACGTCCGGGAGTTTCGCCCGCAGGTCGGCGACGGTCGTCCCCCACGTCTCCTCGACGACGACCTCGCCGCCGGCCAGGGACAGGACCGCCTCCTCGCTGTAGATCCGCGACACGCACCCCACCCCGGTCAGGGGGTAGGTGCAGCTCGGGACGAGCTTGGGCGACCCGTCGCGCCCGACCAGCGGCATGACGACGAACACGGCCTTGGCCCCCGTCGCCAGGTCCATCGCCCCGCCGACGGCGGGGATCGCGTCGGGGGCACCGGTGTGCCAGTTCGCCAGGTCGCCGTTCACCGCGACCTGGTAGGCGCCGAGGACGCAGACGTCGAGGTGGCCGCCGCGCATCATGGCGAAGCTGTCGGCGTGGTGGAAGTAGGAGGCCCCGGGGGTCTCGACCACCGGGATCTTCCCGGCGTTGACGAGGTCGGGGTCGATCTCGTCGCCCACGGCCGCCCGGCCCATGCCGAGCATCCCGTTCTCGGTGTGCAGCACGACCCCGGACTCCGGGCTCAGGTGGTCGGCCACCAGGGTCGGCCGGCCGATGCCGAGGTTGACGTACGCCCCGTCGGGGATGTCGCGGGCCACGCGGGCGGCCAGCTCGTCCTTCGACAGCGGCCCGCGGTCGGTGTGCTCGACGGGGTGCTCGACGGTGTGCTCGATCCTCACGCCGCCACCTCCTGCGGGATCCGCACGACGCGGTCGACGTAGATCGCCGGGGTCACCACGTGCTCCGGGTCCAGCCCACCGGTCGGCACGACGTCGCAGACCTGCACGACGCTGGTGCGCGCGGCCGCCGCCATGACCGGGCCGAAGTTCCGGGCCGTCTTGCGGTACACCAGGTTCCCGAACTCGTCGGCCAGGTGCGCCTTGACCAGGGCCACGTCGCCGTGGATCGGGAACTCCAGCAGGTGCTCGCGCCCGTCGATCACGCGGGTCTCCTTCCCCTCGGCCAGCGGCGTGCCGGCGCCCGTCGGGCAGTAGAACGCCCCGATCCCGGCCCCGGCCGCCCGCAGCCGTTCGGCCAGCGTGCCCTGCGGCACGAGTTCCAGCTCGATCCGGCCCGCCCGGTAGAGGCCGTCGAACACCCACGAGTCGCTCTGCCGCGGGAACGAGCAGACGATCTTGCGGACCCGGCCCGCGGCGAGCAGGGCCGCGAGCCCGACGTCGCCGTTGCCGGCGTTGTTGTTGACGACGGTGAGGTCCTTCGCCCCCTGCCGCAGCAGGGCGTCGATGAGTTCCACGGGCTGACCGGCCGCGCCGAAACCCCCGATGAGGACGGTGGCGCCGTCGGCCACGTCGGCGACCGCCGCGTCGGCGTCGGCGGGGAACTGCGTGCGGCTCAACGGACTCCCGCCTCCTGCGCGTCGGTGTTCTCCAGGACGACGGCGAGCCCCTGCCCGACGCCGATGCAGATCGCGGCCACGCCCCAGCGCACGCGCTCGGCGCGCATCCGGGCCACGAGGGTTCCCACGACGCGCCCCCCGGAGGCTCCGAGCGGGTGCCCCAGGGCGATGGCCCCGCCGCGGGTGTTGACGATCCCGGGGTCGATCCCCCAGGCGTCGAGGCAGGCGAGGGACTGCACGGCGAACGCCTCGTTGAGCTCCACGGCCCCCACCGCGTCCCAGCCGACCCCGGCGCGGGCCAGCGCCCGGTTCGCCGCCTCGACGGGGGCGAACCCGAAGTCCTGCGGGTCCAGGGCGAACGTCCCGCGGCCGGCGACCCGGGCCAGGGGGTCGTGGCCGACGGTCGCGGCCGCCTCCGCGGTCGCGAGCAGCACCGCCGAGGCGCCGTCGGACAACGGCGAGGCGTTCCCGGCGGTGATGGTCCCGGCCGGGTCGAACGCCGGCTGCAGCTCCGCGAGGCGTTCGACCGTGGTGCCGGGGCGGATCCCCTCGTCCTTCGTCACCTCACCCACCGGCACGACGAGGTCGTCGTAGAACCCCTCGGCCCAGGCGGCGGCCGCCCGTTCGTGCGAGCGGGCGGCGAACTCGTCCTGGCGCGTGCGGGAGATGCCGAACCTCTGCTGCAGCAGCTCGTTCGCGCCGCCGAGGCTGACCGTCCACTCCGTCGGCATCCGCGGGTTCACCAGCCGCCAGCCCAGCGTCGTCGAGGCGGCGGTGACGTCCCCGGCGGGGAAGGCGCGGGAGGGTTTCGGCAGCACCCACGGCGCCCGCGACATCGACTCCACCCCGCCGGTGAGCACGACCTGCGCGTCGCCGGTCTCCAGGGCGCGGGACCCGGTGAACAGCGCGTCGAGCCCGGAACCGCAGAGCCGGTTGACGGTGCTGCCGGGCACCGACGTCGGCATCCCGGCGAGCAGGACGGCCATCCGGGCCACGTTGCGGTTGTCCTCCCCGGCGCCGTTGGCCAGGCCGAGGACGACCTCGTCGACGTCCCCGGCGGCCAGCCCCGGGGAGCGGTCGAGGGTGGCGCGCACGACGGCGGCGGCCAGGTCGTCGGGTCGGGTCTGCGCCAGCGCGCCGCCGAACTTGCCGAAGGGGGTGCGGACGGCGTCGTAGACGTACGCCTGGGGGGTGGCCACGGGTCCAGCCTGGCCCCGGACCACCCATACGTCCAACATCCGTTGCGAACCGGATCGGTACTCCGGGAGTATGGACGTCGTGACGCTGCGCCGGCTGGAGTACTTCGTCGCGGTGGCCGAGCACCGGTCGTTCACCGCGGCCGCCCGCGCGCTGCACATGGCCCAGCCGCCGCTGTCGGCCCAGGTCCGCGCCCTCGAGCGCGAGGTGGGGGCCGAGCTGTTCGACCGCACCGGCCGCACCCCGGTGCTCACCGCCGCGGGCCGGGCGCTGCTGCCGGAGGTCCGTCGCCTGCTCGCGGCGTACGCCCGCCTGCCCGCCACCGCGCGGCAGGCGCGCGACGGCGACGTCGGGCGGCTGCGGGTGGGGCTGGTGCCCTCGGCCGTGGCCGGCGGCCTGCCCGACGTGCTGCGCCGGGTGCGCGGGGAGCTGCCGGGCCTGGAGGTGGCGCTGGTCGAGGGGCGGCCCACCGAGCTGCTGCGGCGCCTGGACCACGACGACCTCGACGTCGTCCTGCTCTACGCCGTCCCGGACGGGCCGGCCCTGGCCTCGCAGGTGCTGGCCCGCGAACCCCTCGTGCTGGCCCTGCCCCGCGGGCACCGGCTGGCGGCCGGGCCCGCGGTCGCCGTCGCCGACCTGGAGCACGAGCCGCTGCTGCTGCCGGCCCGCCACGGCGACGACGGCCTGCGCGAACGGACCGCCGCGCTGCTGGCCGGGGTGCACGTCCGGGTCGTGCAGGACGACCTGTGGATGGTGCAGACGATGGTCGCGCTCGTGGCCGCCGGCCTCGGCTGCGCCGTCGTCCCGGCCTCCACGACGGGGCTGCGGCCCGACGCCGTCGGGTACCGCCCGTTCACCGGCACCGCCCCCGGCCTGGAACTGGTCGCCACCTGGCGCGAGGACCGCGACCACCCGCCGGTGGCCCGGTTCCTGGACCGGTGGACCACCCCCGGTACCGGCACCGGCCCGTCGTGAGCCCCCTCCGGCCACCCGTCCACGGGGACGTGAAGACCGCCGGTTCTTCACCTGGTCGCAACAACCGGGGAACATCCCGGCCGGGAACCGGTGCAGACACCGCGCCGGCACCTAGCGTCCACCGACGTGACCGAACTTCTCCCGGCACCCGCCCCCACCACCGACACCCCGGTCCGCAGCGCGGGCCACGCGATCGTGGAGGCCCTCGCGCTGCACGGGGTGCACCGCACGTACGTGGTGCCGGGCGAGAGCTACCTCGACGTCCTCGACGGCCTCCTCGACTCCGGCATCGAGACCATCGTGTGCCGGCACGAGGGCGGAGCCGCCTACATGGCCGAGGCCGACGGCAAGATGCACCGCCGCCCCGGCGTCGCGATGGTGACGCGCGGACCGGGCGCCGCGAACGCGCACGTCGGGCTGCACACGGCGTGGCAGGACTCCACCCCGATGGTGCTGTTCGTCGGGCTCATCCCGTTCGACCACCGCGACCGCGAGGCGTTCCAGGAGTTCGACGTCAAGGCGTGGTTCGACACCGGGGCCAAGCGGGTCATGGTGCTCGACAACGCCGAGCGCGCCTCCGAGATCGTCGCCGAGGCGATGTTCGCGGCCAGCAGCGGCCGGCCCGGTCCGGTCGTGGTCGGGCTGCCCGAGGACGTCCTGCGCCACCCCGTGCACGGCCCGGCCCACCCCCCGATCCCCGTCGCCACCGGCGGCATGACGGCCCGGGACGTGACGGCCCTGCGCGAGGCCCTGGCCGGGTCGGTCAAACCCCTGTTCGTCACCGGCGGCAACGACTGGACCCCCGCGGCGGCGCAGCAGCTCACGCGGTGGCTGGAACGGCACCGCATCCCGGCCGCGGCCGAGTGGCGCACCGAGGGGACGGTGCCGTTCGACTCCCCCAGCTACGTCGGCCCCATCGGGTACGGCCGGCCGAAACCCACCTACGACCTCCTCGAGGAGACCGACCTGCTCGTGTTCGTCGGCACCGTCCCCGGCGACACCATCACCGACGGGTTCGTCGTCCGGCAGGACTGGTCGCGGAAGAACTTCCTGGTGACGATGGACCCCTCGCTGCGCGGTCGCAGCGGCGCGGTGTCCTACCAGGTGGTCGCCAAACCCGACGTGTTCGTCCGCGACCTGGCCGGCATCGAGCTGGACGTGCGGCCGGAGTGGGTGGAGTGGACCGGTCGGATGCGCGCCGAGCAGGAGCGGTTCGCCGCGCTGCCGTCGGCCACCCCCTCCCCCGGCCCGGCCCGCATGGACACGTTCATGGCCAACCTCGTGCCGACGCTGCCGCGCGACGCCGTGGTGACGTTCGGCGCCGGTGAGCACACGAACTGGGCCCACCGGTACTTCCCGACGATGGAGTACGCCTCGATGCTCAGCGCCCGCAACGGGTCGATGGGCTACTCGATCCCCTCGGCCGTCGTCGCCTCCCTGGCGCACCCCGGTCGTCGGGTCGTCACCGTCGCCGGTGACGGGGAGTTCCTCATGAACGGCCAGGAACTCGCCACCGCTGCGCAGTACGGCGCGACCCCGCTCGTCGTGGTCGTCGACAACGCCGAGTACGGCACCATCCGCACCCACCAGGAACGGCACTACCCCGGCCGGGTCAGCGGCACCCAGCTGAAGAACCCCGACTTCGCGCTGGTGGCGCAGGCGTTCGGGGGTTTCGGGGTCCGCGCCGAGCGCGACGAGGACGTCCCCGGGGCCCTGGCCGCCGCGCTGCGCGCGATCGACGAGGACCACGTGTTCGCCCTCGTCCACCTCCTCGTCGAGCAGCGGACCCGCGCCTACTGACCGCGACTCCACCGGGTCCGCGCCTCCGGCACCGACGGCGGTCAGCAGAGCGGCGGTACCGGCGATCGTCCGGCGGTGACGACGGCGTCGCCCTCTCACCGCAGCGCGACGACCGGCACCACGGTGTCGACAGCCCGGAGGAGGGTCCTGTCACCGGTGACCAGGGTCCAGCCGCGGGCCCTGGCGGTGGCCGCGATCACCAGGTCGTTCGTCCGTCTGCGCGGGTTCTGACCGGCGGCGAGGGCGGCTCTGGCCACCTCGAGGAACGCGCCCGCGACGACGTCGTCGACGGGGACCGGCACCCAGGTGGTCAGCAGCCGTTGCAGGCTGCCGGTCATCCGGAGCAGCCGGGCCGGGTCCTGCCGGTGCGCCGCCGAGGCCACCCCGAAGTCCATCTCCAGGTGGGTGATGACGCTGACGTGGGTGACCGCGTCGTCCGGCACGTTGGTGGGCGTGCCGGTGGGCAGGGTGAACAGGTCGATGACGGCGTTGGTGTCGAGCAGGTGCGTCAACGGTCCTCGCCCGCACCGTCCCGGTCGGCCTCGAGACGGTCGTACCGCTCCCACGGGTCCTCAGCCTCCCCGTCGGCCTCGGCGAGGTCGGCCTTGAGTTCCGCGGCCTGCTCGGGAGTGAGGATCGGCGGCAGGGTGAGCAGGTCGGCCAGGGGGACACCCTCGCGGGGACCCGGGACGCGGGCCGGGACGTGAGGGCTGATGGTGGCGACGGGGACACCCGCACTGGTGATGGTGAACGTTTCGCCGCCGGCGACCTCCTCAAGGATGCGGCCGTACTGGTTGCGCAGGTCACGCACGGGAACGGTCTTCACACCCTCCACTGTAGCGAGCTCGCTACGGTTCGCCCAGGGTCGTTCCGCGCGACCCGTCACCCCGCCGGAACCGCCGACAGGTGCACCCGCACGACGGTGCCCCGCCCCTCGCGACCGTCCGCCGCGACCGCCCCGGCGTGCGACGAGGGCAGGATCACGCAGGCCCCGGACACCGCGGCCCGACCGGGATCAGCGGGCGTCGTGCAGCGCGCGCCGCTTCACGGCCTCGCCGAACACGCTGAGCCCGGCGTTGAGCGTCACCAGCCCGACCGTCCCCGGCACGACCCAGGGCCGTCGTCGCGCCCGCCGGACGGCGGCGTCGGTGACCACGCACACCCCGGCCCCCACGAGCAGCAGCCCCGCGGGGGCGCACACCTTCCACGCCGTGTAGTCGTCCACCACCCGACCTTCTCAGCGCAGCTCCCGCCGCGCACGGGCACGCTGCGCGCAGCGTCGGCCTCGTCGGCGGTTCCGGGACGGGTCGTCCGGGCGGGCCGCGTCGCGTTCCGGGGTGCGGTCCGGGCCACCGCGCCGAGACTGGACGTGCGACCGGGCACCGGGCCCGGAGCTGTCTCGGAGGTCGACGTGGCGAACGGTGTGGCGACGGTGTGGGTTCCCGTGGACGACATGGACAGGGCGGTGCAGTTCTACGGCACGACCCTCGGCCTGGAGGTGCGGATGACGTCGCAGGACTGGAGCGAGGTCGAGGCCGGCGGCCTGACCATCGGGCTGAACGCGCGGGAGGACACGGGGAAGCACGCCGACGGCGGCGCGGTCATCTCCTTCACCCCCGACTCCTCCCTCGACGAGGAGGTCTCGCGGTTGCAGGGTCAGGGCGTGGAGTTCACCGGGGGCGTCAGCGAGCACCCGTGGGGCCGGATCGCCCCGTTCAAGGACAGCGAGGGCAACGACCTGCAGTTCTACGCCCCGCCGGCCTGACCGCCCCGGTCTCACCCCGCCGGACCGGGGCGCGGCGCGACGTCGGTCGGTGAGCCGGGTGGCGTCCCCGTCCCGGTCGGGCGGCCGGGGTCGGGTCCCCCGGACGGCGGCGGTCACCGACCGGCGGGTCCCGGTGCCGTGGTCCCCCCGTCGGCGGTGGTGTCCGAGACCTGCGTCACGCTCTCCACCCGGGCCTGCTGCAGGCGATCACCGAGGCTGTAGAGCGTCCCGGCTCCGGTGAGCAGCGAGAGCCCGACCACCGCCCACAGCACGACGACGCTCCCCCGGCCGGAGGGACCCCGCGTCCCCGTCCGGAGCAGGAACTCCACCCGCCGGGCGACGTCCCCACCGGTGGCGTGCAGTCCGGGTCGTCCCCGGGCCGGTGCGGGCGGTGTCCGGGACCTGGCGAGCGCCGCCGCGGCGATGGCCTGCGCCGTCAGGGTCCGGTCCCCGACCCGTTCGGCGGCGTCGAGGTCGGCCTGGCGTTCGGCGGCGTCCCGGACCCACCCGGGCACCCCGCTCAGGAGGGGGTTCACCACCGCGACGAGTTCGCCCAGCTGGACCCATAGGTGGTGACGGTGTTCCAGGTGCGACCGTTCGTGCTCGAGCAGGACCCGCTGCTGGTCGGGGGTCAGGGCCCGCAGCATCCCGTGGGACACGACGACACGACCGGTGGACCCGGCCCGGGCCGTGGCCGACCCCCGGGCGCGCAGGCGGCGCGGCAGCGGGAACGCCGGGAGCGCGAAGGCGTCCGGTCTCGGGTCCTCCACGACGACCCACCCGGGCGAGGTCCGGGAGGCCCCCAACGCCCGGCCGAGGGTGTCCGCCGCCCACAACTGCCGCAGCGCCAGGACGACGTGGCGCACCAGCGCCACGGACGTCGCGAGCAGCGCCAGCGCCACCGGGACCGACCACACCCACGACACCCGCGGTTCGGGCAGGGCCGCGGTGGACCAGCGGCCCCACGCGGAGACGACCGGCAGCCGGGCCAGGAGGACGACCACCACGGCCACCACCGCCGTGGCCGCCGCGAGGGTCGCCGCCGCGGCGGCGGTGCCGAGCAGCCGGACGGCCCGGGCCGGGCAGGCGGTGACCGCCGCCCGCGCCGCCCCCGCGCGCAGCAGCACGGTCCCGGCCAGCGCCGAGGGCACCAGGACGTCGAGGGCGTCGGGGACGTGGAGCACGGCGCTCAGCTCCCCGGCCGGGGAGGGTCGGCCGGGGGCCGGCGCAGGACGGACAGGAGGTACTCCTCGTCGGCGGGGTCGAGCTCGGCGACGAAGCGGGCCAGGACGTCCGTGCGCCGGCCTTCGGCGTCGAGCAACCGGCGCATGCTGCGGGCGGTCCGCGCCGCGGGCGTCTCCTCCGGGCTCGTCGCCGGTGCGTAGGCGAAACCCCGCCCGCGCGGTTCCCGGACCAGCACCCCCTTGGTGCACAACCGCGCCAGGGTCGTCATGACGGTGGTGTAGGCCGGGGCACCCTCGAGGAGCTCGACGACGTCGGCCACCGACACCGGCCCCGCAGCGGCGCGCACGACCGCCAGGGTCTGCTCCTCCAGGAGTCCGCGAGACCGCCTCGCCACGATCCACCCCTCCGTCCGGACCCAGCAGCTACTATCGCCTCAGTAGTAGCCAGGTACCCACCGTCGCCCGCTGCCGGTCCAGCGGCGGGCCGCGTCCGGGCACCAGTGTGGACCACCACCCACCTCCGGCACGGCCCCCCGCGAGAGGACGTCCCATGCTCGACACGATCAGCGGCCTGCCCCTGCACCCCCTCGTCGTCCACGCCGTCGTCGTCCTGCTCCCCCTGGCCGTGCTGGGCACCGTCGCCGTCGCCGTCCGCCCGCGGTGGGGAGCCCGCTACGGCGGGCTGAACGCGCTCGTCGCCGTCGTCGGCACCGCCTTGTGCCCGGTGGCGACCGGCAGCGGCGAGGCGCTGGAGCACCGCGTCGGGGACCCGGGCGTCCACGCCGAGCTCGGCGACCAGCTCCTGTGGTTCTCCCTGCCGATGACGCTCCTCGCCGTCGCCCTGTGGTGGGCGCGACGGCGCGCGGAACCGGGCCCCCGGCGGCCGGACGCCCGGCGGCCGGACGCCCGGCGGCCGGTGAAGGGCCTGGGGGTCCTCGCCGTCCTGGCGGTCGTGGCCGCCGTCGCCTCGGGCGTGCAGGTCTACCGGGTCGGCGACTCGGGGGCCCGGGCGGTCTGGCAGGACCAGGTGTCCGCCACGACCCGGGCGCGGTGAGCCCGGCCGGGGTCAGACCCGCGTGCCGACGAGGGCACCCACGCCGTAGGTGACCGCCATCGCCACGGCCCCGCCGGCGATCGTGCGGGCGACCGCCCGGGGGCGTGCGGCCCCGCCCAGGTGCGCGCTGGAGGCGCCGGTCAGCGCCAGGGCCAGCACGACCGCGGCGAAGCACGCCGGGACGCGGGCCGCCACGGGCGTCAGCAGGACGGCGAGCAGCGGGACGAGCGCCCCGAGGGTGAACGCGGCGGCCGAGGCGAACGCCGCCTGCCAGGGACTGACGACCTCGTCGGGGTCGATCCCCAGTTCCACGTCGGCGTGGGCCCGCAGACCGTCGTGCTCGGTGAGTTCCCGGGCGACCCGGGCCGCGAGGCCGGGCGAGAGCCCCTTGCGGACGTACAGCCCGGCCAGCTCCGCCAGTTCCTCCTCGGGCATCTCCTCCAGCTCCCGGCGCTCGGTGGCCAGCAACGCCTGCTGGGTGTCGCGCTGGGTCGACACCGACACGTACTCACCGGCCGCCATCGACAACGCCCCCGCGACCAGCCCGGCGACCCCGGCCGTCCAGAGCACCGTCCGGTCCGTCGTGGCACCGGCCACCCCCACGACCAGCCCCGCGACCGACACGATCCCGTCGTTGGCCCCCAGCACCCCGGCCCGCAACCAGTTCAGGCGCGCGGCGACCCCGCTCTGGTGGAGAGCGGGCTCACCGGTGTGGGCCGGTCCGGACACGACACCCCTCCTGGGAACTCGCGGGCAGGGGGATTCCAGCACGCCGGCCGCCGGGGCGCCACGGGGACGGCCACCGGCGGCGTCAGCGGCGCCGCCGGTGGTCGTCCTCCGGCCGGCCGGCCGGGACCGAGGTGAGGGCGAGGACGTGCTCGACCACCTCGTGCAGGGCCTGCCCCCGCACGGCCTCGTCACCGACGGTCAGGGCCCGCAGGAGCAGGGAGCCCATGAGGACCTCGGTGGCCTGCGCGGGCGTCGTGGCGGGGGCGAGTTCCCCGCGCGCCGCGGCGCGGTGGAACGCGTCCTCCAGGACCGCGGCGCACCGGTCGACGTGGTCGCGGCGGAACCGCTCGGTGACGGCGGGCGCGTCGGCGACCTCGTCCAGGCACCGCTGCAGGACCCGGCGCCGGTCCCCCGACAGCGCCCGGGCGATGTCCGGCACCAGGGCGTCGAGGTCGCTGCGCAGCGTTCCGGTCAGCGGGGGGTTGAGGTTGGCCGTGAGGGTGGCGAGGGCGTCGACCACGAGGTCCTCGGGCACGGCCCAGCGGGCGTGCACGCCGCGCCGGTCCACCCCGGCGCGTGCGGCGACCCCCCGGGTGCTGAACCCCGCCACGCCCTTCTCGGCCAGCTCGGCCACGGCCGCGGCCAGGACGCGGGTGTCGATCCCCCGGTCCCGGGGGCGGCCCCGGGCGGGCCGGGTGGCTGGCTCGTGGGTCACGGGTGCATCCTATTCGTGTACCAGACCGGTACACGAATGGAAGGGACCAGCATGTCGACCCTGTACGAAGCCACCGCGACGGCCTGGGGCGGGCGCGACGGACGTGTCAGCTCCTCCGACGACCGCGTCGACCTCAGCCTGTCGATCCCCCGGGGCATGGGCGGTGACGACGGCCCCGGCACCAACCCCGAGCAGCTGTTCGCCGCCGGGTACGCCGCCTGCTTCCACAGCGCCCTGAAGGCCATCGCCCGCGCGCAGAAGGTCGACGTCACCGACTCGGCCGTGTCCGTGACCGTCGGCGTCACCGGCGGCCTGTCCCAGGGGATCGACCTCGCCGTCACGATCGAGGCCCAGCTGCCCGGCGTGGACGAGCAGGTGGCGCGCGGCCTGCTCGACGCCGCGCACCAGACCTGCCCCTACAGCCGCGCCACCCGCGGCAACGTCCGGCAGGACGTCCGCCTCGTCAGCGACGAGGACTGACGACGAGGACGGACCCCGCGGCGCCGGACGTCCCGCGACGAGCTCAGAACAGGTCGCCGAACCCCATCGCGACGAGGTTGTCGTGGGACGTCCGCAACGCCTCCCACACCGTGCGCCCGTAGAGCTGGTCCTGCTCCACCAGCAGGTGTTCCGCTCCGGCCTCGAGAGCGGCCGGGACGATCGCGCCGAAGTCGAGGTTGCCCTCGCCGACCTCGGCGAACTGCACGACGTCGGAGAACGCCCGCTGGAAACCCTCGCGGTCCCCGCGCTGCAGCGCCTCGAACGCCGAGGGGTCCAGCCGGCCGATCCGGTAGTCCTTGAGGTGGACCATCCGCACCCGGCCGGCGTACTGCCCGATGACCGCCACGGGGTTCACGCCCCCGCGCTGCAACCAGTGCACGTCGAGTTCGAGGCCCACGTCCGGGGCGCGCTCGGCGATGACGTCGAGCATGAACCGGCCGTCGAACTTCGTGAACTCGATGTGGTGGTTGTGGTAGTAGAGCCGGATCCCGTGCTCGCGCAACCGCAGCGCCACCTCGTTCGTGCGGTCGCAGAAGTCCAGCACCCGGTCCAGCTGCGTCATCGCCTCGAACGGCAGCATGCCGATCCGGACCATCTGCGCCCCGAGCCGGTCGCAGTCGGCGACGATCTTGTCGAAGTCGCCCTCCAGCGCGTCGTTCGGGGCCCCCGGGCCCCCGGTGAGGTTGGCGGACAGCGCCGCGAACTCCACCCCCAGCTCGTCCCGGGCCCGCGCCAGTTCCGCGACGTTCTCCCCGGTCATGGGGATCTGGGAGACCTCCACGGCGCGGTACCCGATCTCGCGCACCCGGCGGAGCGTCTCGAACGCCCCGTGCTCGGCCACGCTCTCGCGCAGCATCATCGCCTGCACACCGATGCGGGCCATCACTCGTCCCCCTGCCGCTGCGGGAACAGCGCCTCGTCGGCGATGCGCTGGTTGAGCAGTTCGAGGTACTGCTCGTCGTCGAAGTCGAGACCGACCTCCTGACCGGTCCAGCTCGACAGGTGCACGGCGTTGGCCAGCCGCACGCCGAGCAGGCCCTCGGCCCCGGGGGCGATGAGTTCCTCCTCGCCCCGGACCGCCGCCGCGAAGTTCGCCAGGACGGCGACGTGCTGCTCACCCCAGGCGGAGGGGAACTCGATCGTCTCGGTGGTGTACAGCTCGGCGGTGTCCAGCTGACCGCGGAACAGCTGGGAGACCTGCTCGGCCCCCATCCCGGCGCTGATCTCCCGCTCGGGCTTGGAGAACCGGGTGACGGTGGCGACCTTGCTGCCCTCCACGACGATCTTGCCGGCGTCGCCCTGGATCTCCAGGCGGTCGGTGCCGACGAGGTCGTGCACGGCGGTGACGAACACCCCCGTCGACCCGCCGCCGAAGTCGGCGAGCACGGTCACCTCGTCCTCGACGGCGATGTCGCGCTGCAGGCCGTAGGCGACCTTGGCGAACACCGTCCGCGGGACCCCGCAGATCCACTGCCACAGGTCGAGCTGGTGGGGGGCCTGGTTGACCAGGACGCCACCGCCCTCACCGCCCCACGTGGCCCGCCAGGCGCTCTGCTCGTAGTACCCCTGCGGCCGCCACCACGTCGTGATGATCCAGTTCGAGCGGATGATGCGGCCGATCTCGCCGGCCTCGACGATCTCCTTCAGGCGCCGGTACAGCGGGTTGCTGCGCTGGTTGAACATCACCCCGAACGTCACGTCGGGGTGCGCCGCGGCGACGGCGTTGAGCCGCTTCACCTGCGCCGAGTGCACCCCGGCCGGTTTCTCCACGAGGACGTGGATCCCGCGCTCGATGGCGTCGACCCCCATCTGCGGGTGCTGGTAGTGCGGGACGCACGTCACGACGGCGTCCACGGTGCCGCTGTCGAGCATCGCGAGGTGGTCGGTGAAGAAGGGCACGTCACCGAACTCCGCCGCGGCGCGCTCGGCCCCGGCCGGGTCCGTGTCCGCGACGGCGCCCAGCGTCATGCCCGGGACCCGGCCCTCGGACACGAAGCGGGCGTAGGTCCCGCCCTGCGTGCCGAGGCCGATGACACCGAGCCGCACAGTGCTGCTCATGGTTTCCTCTCCTGGGTGTTCGGGTGGTCTGGGGCCCGGTCGGGGCCGTTCACTCGTCGGCGCCCTCGGGTGAGGGTTCCCGGCCGTCGGCCTCACCGGGCGCGGCGGCGACCGCGCCGGCGGGGGCCCCGTCCCGCAACCGGTACAGGACCTCCCCGGCGTGCGGTTCGACGAAGGTGTCCGGGTCGGCGGCCCAGGCGGCGACGTCGATCGTCGCGGGGTCGAGGTAGCGCAGGTTCACGCTCTCCACGACCTCGCGCGGGATGCCGGTGGCCAGCGTCACGGTGACCCGGTTGCGTTCGCCGTGCTCGGGGTCCCACGTGCCCTGACCGCGCAGGTGGGTGGAGTGCGCCAGGTCCCCCCACGGCTGGTCGCGGAACCGTTCCCACTGCCCGGTGAAGTAGTCGCGGTTGTGGTAACCGATCCGCGTGATGTGCGGGTGCATGACCGAGACCTGGGTGATGTGCGGGGCGTACAGGACCAGTTCCCCGCCGTCGGCGACGACGGGTTCAAGCTTGTAGAACCCCTTGGCCGCGGTCCAGATGTCCTCGTACTTCTCCGGGATCACTGACAGCACCCGGCGCCAGGGCCGGTCCAGGTACGTGACGTGGGTCTGCGCCGACACCTCCGCGCAGGCCGCCCACGCGTCCTCGGGCGTCCCGAAGGCCGCGGCGTGCAGCACGTCCGTGCCCGAGGCGACGACCAGGCACAGGGCCAGGCGCGTGGCCGGCACCATCGAGGCGGCCTCGTTGATGAGCGCGCGCACGGGCGTCACCCCGCGGGCGCCGATCATCGCCGCGCTGGTGATGAGGGCCCCCACCCAGTGCGAGACGTCGATGACCTCCTGCCCGGAGACCCCGGGGAAGAAGTACTTGTTGCCCCCGGAGAACCCGACGACCTCGTGCGGGAACACCGGCCCGACGACGAGGGCGACGTCGGCCTCGGCGACCAGGCGGTTGATCCGCACGTCGACGTCCGGGCCGGGCAGCAGGCCGCCGGTGAGCTCGGCCAGCCGGGCGGCCGGGATCGTGCCCAGGGAGGTGAAGGTCCCGGGGTCCCCGGACTCGTGGTTGACCACGGTCCAGCCCGGGTAGGTCGCCGCCAGCTCCCCGGCCCCGTACCCGAGGTGGCGGGCGAGCTGCCCCTCGTCCATGCCCTGGTGCGTCCCCAGGGCGATGACCACGTCGACGCGGCGCGGCCGGCCGGCGAACCCCTCGTGGACGGCGCGCAGCAGCAGCGGCAGCGGGCAGCTGCGGGTGGCGTCGGGCACGACGACGCACACGCGGGCGCCGTCCAGGTCCACCCCGCGGACCTGCTCGACGACGAAGCGCCGCACGTCCTCGGGGTCGAGCCGCTCCCCCGGGCCACCGAGGCGGGCGGCCCTGCCGGGGTCCCCGGGGTCCGTCCCGAACGCGCCGTCCTCGCCTGCTGCCATGCGCCGACTGTGGTGCGCCGGCGACGGGAAGTCGAGGCGGACCGGGGTTCGGCGGCAACTGACGGCAACTGCTGGCCCCCGGCGGCCGGGCTCGGGTCCGGTGGGGCCCATGACGTCGCTGCCGCTGGATTCCGACCGGCTCCTGCCCCCCGACCCGACCCGGCGCGCCGTGGCCCGGCGGTTGCACGCGGTGGTGGCGGACCTGCCGGTCATCTCCCCCCACGGGCACGTGCCGGCGGGCTGGCTGGCGCGCGACACCCCGTTCCAGGACCCGACCTCGCTGCTGCTGACGCCCGACCACTACGCCACCCGGCTGCTGCACGCCCACGGCGTCGACCTGGCCCACCTCGGCGTGGGGCAGGGGCCGCTGTCGCCGGAGGCCTCCCGCGCGGCGTTCCGCACGTTGTGCGAGCACTGGTCGGTCTACCGCGGGACCCCCGTGCGGTACTGGCTGCAGGTGCAGTTCGCCGACCTGTTCGGCATCACCGTCCGCCCCGGCGCCGAGACGGCCGACGAGATCTACGACCAGATCGCCGCGACCCTGCAGACGCCGCAGTTCCGGCCCCGCGCGCTGTTCGAGCGGTTCGGCGTGGAGGTCCTGGCCACGACCGACGACCCCTGCGACGACCTCGCCGAGCACGCGTTCCTGGCCGCGGACCCGACGTGGACCGGGCGCGTCCTGCCGACGTTCCGCCCCGACCGCTACCTGGAGGTCGGGGCGCAGGGCTGGGTGGGGCACGCCGACCGGCTCGCCGAGGTCTCCGGCACCGACACCGGCGACCTCGACGGGTTCATCGACGCGATGCGGCAGCGGCGCGGGCACTTCCGCGCCCACGGCGCCGTCTCGGCCGACCACAGCCACGCCGACGTCCGCGCCGAGCGCCTGCCGGCCGCCGAGGCCGCGGGGTGCTACGCCCGGGCCCGCCGGGGGGACCTGCCGCCGGCGGAGGCGACCGCGCTGCGCCGGCACCTGGTGTGGGAGATGGCGCGGATGTCCGCCGAGGACGGTCTGGTGATGACGCTGCACCCGGGGGTGGCCCGCAGCCACCACGGCCCGACGCAGCGCGCGTTCGGGGCCGACGTGGGGGCCGACATCCCGCTGCCGGGGGAGTTCACCCGCGCCCTGCAGCCGCTGCTGCAGGACTTCGGCACCGACCCAGGTTTCCAGCTCGTCCTGTTCACCCTCGACGAGACGACCCTGTCGCGCGAGATCGCCCCGCTGGCCGGTTTCTACCCCTCGGTCTGGGTGGGCGCGCCCTGGTGGTTCCTCGACGCCCCCGAGGCCACCACCCGGCACCGGTCGGCGGTGACCGAGACGGCCGGTTTCGGCAAGACGTCGGGGTTCATCGACGACACCCGCGCGTTCTGCTCGATCCCGGCCCGGCACGACATGGCCCGCCGCCTGGACGCGGCGTACCTGTCCACGCTCGTCGCCGACGGCCGGCTGGCCGAGGACGAGGCGACCGAGACCATCGTCGACATCGTGACCGTCAACCCGAGGAAGGCGTTCCGGCTGTGAGCAGCACCCCGCCGATCGAGCCGCTGCGCCGGCAGACCCCGGCACCCCCCGTCCGGATCGTCCACCTCGGGCTGGGGAACTTCCACCGGGCCCACCAGGCCTGGTACACCGCGCACGCCGGCGACGCCGCGCAGTGGGGCATCGCGGCCTTCACCGGCCGCCGGCCCGACGCCGCCGAGAGGCTGAACCGGCAGGACGGGCTGTACACGCTGCTGGTTCGCGGGGCCGACGGCGACCACCCCGAGGTCGTGACGTCGCTGTCGCGGGCCTACGCCGCCACCGACCACGAGCAGTTCCTGGACCTGCTGCGCCGCAGCGAGGTCGCCGTCGTGACCCTCACCGTGACCGAGGCCGCGTACCTGCTGGGCCCCGACGGCGGGCTCGACGTGGACCGCCCCGAGGTGCGCGCCGACGCCGACGCGCTGCGCGCCGACCCCACCGCACCCGTGACGACCGTCCCGGGGCGGCTGGCCGCCGGGCTCGCCGCCCGGCGGGCCGCCGGCGCGGGGCCGATCACCGTCCTGTCCTGCGACAACCTCGCCCACAACGGCGCGGTGACCGCCGCCGTCGTGACCCGGTTCGCCGACCTCCTCGACCCCGGGGTGCGCGGGTGGGTCCAGGAGAACGTCGAGTTCGCCTCCTCGATGGTCGACCGGATCACCCCGGCCACGACCGAGGAGGTCGTCGAGAGGGTCGCGGAACTCACCGGCCGGCACGACGAGTCCCCCGTGCCCACCGAACCGTTCTCGGAGTGGGTCGTGGCCGGGGAGTTCGCGGCGGGCCGCCCGGACTGGGAGAGCGCGGGCGCGGTGTTCGTCGAGGACGTCACCGCGCACGAGCAGCGCAAGCTGTGGCTGCTCAACGGGTCCCACTCGCTGCTGGCCTACGCCGGGGGCCTGCTGGGGCACCGCACCATCGCCGACGCCGTCGCCGACCCGCGGTGCCGGTCCTGGGTGGAGGAGTTCTGGGACGAGGCGTGCCGGCACCTGCCGTTCCCGGACGGGGACCTGCGCGGGTACCGCGAGGCGCTCCTGGACCGCTACGCCAACCCCGGCGTGCGGCACCTGCTGGCCCAGATCGCGGCGGGCGGGTCGCTGAAGCTGCCGCTGCGCGTCGTGCCCGCGCTGCGGGCCGAACGGGCCGCGGACCGGCTGCCGCGGGGGTGCGCGACGGCCGTGGCGGCCTGGATCGGGCACCTGCGCGGGGAGGGCACGCCCGTGGACGACCCGGCCGCGGAGCCTGCGGTGGCCGCCGCGACGTCCGCGGACCCCGTGCGGGACGTGCTGTCGCTGCTGGACCCCGGCCTCGGGGACGACGGCGACCTCGTCGACCTCGTCAGCTCCCGGCTGCGGGACCTGGCCCCCGGGAACGCCTGACCCGCACCCCCGTCCGGGCCGTGGGCGCCGGGCCCGTCGACCCCCGCACCACCAGCCAGGCCGGCAGGCGGACCGGCCCGGCGTCGGCGCCCTCGCGGGGGCGGCCCGCCGCCAGGTGGGCCACCCCCGCCGACCCCATGTCGACCAGGGGCGCGGCGATCGTCGTCAGGCCCGGGCGGACGAGGTCGGCGTCGACGATGTCGTCGAACCCCACGACGCTCACGTCCTCGGGCACCCGCCGGCCGCCGGCGGTGACCGCGCGCAGGAAACCGATGGCCATGAGGTCGTTGTAGGCGATCACGGCCGTCGAGGGCCGCCGGGCCCACGCCTGCGCCGCCGCCGCCCCGCCCCGCAGCGTCGGCAGGTTCGGGCCCACCCGCCCGATCCGCAGGTCCAGCTCCACCCCGGCCTCCTGCAACCCCCGCCAGCGGGTCCCGTCGGCGTGGGAGGCCTCCGGCCCGGCGAGGTAGGTGATCGAGGTGTGGCCCCGTTCGACGAGGTGCTCGGCGGCCTTCTTCACGGCGCGGGCGTTGTCGCTGACGACGGACGTCACCGACCGGACCGACCGGTTGAGGACGACCACGGGTTTGCGCTTGGCGACGGCCCGGATCTCCTGGTCGCTCAGGCGCGAGGAGGCCAGCACGAAACCGTCGACGGTGGCCTCCAGCCGGGCCAGGGCCTGCGCCTCGGCGCGTTCGGACTCCTGCGTCTCCACCACGGCCAGCGTCAGGTCGTGGGCGACCGCGGCCCGCTCGGCCCCCCGGACCACGCCGACGAACACCGGGTTGCCGATGTCGGCCACGACCAGGGCCAGGACGCCGGACCCCCGGGTCGAGAGCGGGACCTGCATCCGCGAGGACCGGTAACCCAGCTCGGTGGCGACCCGGCGCACGTGCTCGGCGGTCCGCCAGCTGACCCGGCCGGGTTTGGTCAGGGCCCGCGAGACGGTGGAGGCCGAGACCCCGGCGGCGGCGGCGACGTCGTAGATCGTCACCTCCGCCCCCTCGCCCGCCATGCCCGGACGCTAGCCAACTGCTGGCAACGGCTGGCCGCGCGGGGGGTGGTGGTGCTCGGGTGGGGGCCGCACCGCAGGATCGAGGCGTGAACCAGGAGGAACCGTGAGGCCGGCCCCACCGGAGAGCACCGTCCCCGCCGCGCTGGCGCGGGCCTTCGAGGGGGTGGGCCGGCTCGGCGTCGCCTTCTCCGGCGGGGTCGACTCCGCGGTCGTGCTGGCCGCCGCCGTGCGCACCCTGGGCGCCGCCCGCGTCGTCGCGGTGCTCGGCGTCTCCCCCAGCCTGCCGGCCGCCGAACGCGCTGCGGCGCACCGGGTCGCGGCGGTCGTCGGGGCCGCGCTGGTCGAGGTCGAGACCCACGAGGGCGACAACCCCGCCTACCGCGCCAACGGCCCGGACCGCTGCTTCCACTGCAAGGACGAGCTGTTCACCCGCATCGGTGAGGACGTCGTGACCGCCCACGGCCTCGACGCGGTCGCCTACGGGGAGAACGCCGACGACGCCCGCCGCCCGGACCGCCCCGGCTCGCGGGCCGCCACGCAGCACCGGGTGCTGCGCCCGCTGGCCGACGCCGGGCTGGACAAGGCGGCCGTGCGCGCCCTGGCCCGCGCCTGGGACCTGCCGTGCGCGGACAAGCCCGCCGCGCCCTGCCTGGCCTCGCGCATCCCCCACCACGAGGAGGTCACCCCGGCCAAGCTCGCCCAGGTCGAGGCCGCCGAGGCGGCGCTGCACGACCTGGGCCTGGGCGACCTGCGGGTGCGCCACCACGGCGACATCGCCCGGCTGGAGGTGCCCGCGGCCGACCTCGTGCGGGTGGCCTCGGACCCGCTGCGCGAGCAGGTGCGGACCGCCGTGCGGGCGGCCGGGTTCCGCTGGGCCGTGCTGGACCTGGCCGGGGTGCAGTCCGGCGCGTTCACCCTGGAGGTGCTGGCGCGTGGGTGATCCCGACCCGTTGCAGGGGGTGGCCGAGCTCGACCTGGACCGGACCGCGCGCCGCGGCTACCCCGAGGCGGTGTTCTGCGCCGGCAAGACGCCCGAGCAGGTCGGGCGCATCGCCGCGGCCGTGCGCGGGCGCCCGGACGTGACGACCTTGTTCACCCGCGCCGGCGCCGAGCACGCCGCGGCGGTCCTGGCGGCGCTGCCGGACGCCGCCCACGACCCCGCCAGCGGGCTGCTGGCCTGGCCGCCGACGCCGCCGGAGCCGACCGGCGGGCTCGTCGTCGTGCTGGCGGCGGGGACCTCGGACCTGCCGGTGGCGCGCGAGGCGCACCTGACGGCGCGCTACCTGGGCCGGGCCAGCGACCTCGTCGTCGACGTCGGGGTGGCCGGGCTGCACCGGGTCCTGGCGCGGGTCGACCTGCTGCGCCGGGCCCGCGTCGTCGTCGTGGCGGCCGGGATGGACGGGGCGCTGCCGAGCGTCGTGGCGGGCCTGACGTCCGCGCCGGTCGTGGGGGTGCCGACGTCGGTGGGCTACGGCGCGGCGTTCGGCGGCATCGCCGCGCTGCTGACGATGCTCAACGCCTGCGCGCCGGGGGTGAGCGTCGTGAACATCGACAACGGCTACGGCGCGGGTCACCTCGCCGCCCAGATCGCCGCACCGCAGGGGGACTCGTGACCCGCGCCCGGACCCACGCCTGGATCGACGCCTCGGCCGGGGTGGCCGGGGACATGCTGCTCGGCGCGCTGCTGGACGCCGGCGCCGACCTCGACGCCGTCCGCGCGGCCGTCCACGCGGTCGTCGGCGACGCGGTGTCCGTGCGCACCGAACGCGTGCGCCGGGCCGGGCTGGCCGCGACGAAGGCCCACGTGGACCTGCACGAGGAGGACCCGCCGCACCGCACCTGGACGACGGTGCGGGCGCTGCTCGGCGCGGCCGACCTGCCGGACCCGGTGCGCCGCGACGCCCTCGCCGTGTTCGCGGCCCTGGCCACCGCCGAGGGGGCCGTGCACGGCGTGCCCGCGGACGACGTCCACTTCCACGAGGTCGGCGCGCTGGACTCCGTCGCCGACGTCGTCGGGGTGTGCGCGGCGCTGCACGACCTCGGCGTGACGTCCGCGAGCGCCGGCGCGGTCGCGCTGGGGTCGGGCACGGTCCGCGCCGCGCACGGGGCGATCCCCGTGCCGGTGCCGGCGGTGGTGGCGCTCTCGCGCGGGCGCCGGGTGCGCGCCGGCGGCGAGGGCGAGCTGACGACGCCGACGGGGATGGCGCTCCTCGCGGCGCTCGCGACGACCGACGAGGACCTGCCCGAGCTGACGGTGGCGGCGTGGGGGTCGGGGGCCGGGACGCGGGACGTGCCGGGGCGCCCGAACGTGACCCGGGTCGTGCTGGGGGAACCGGCGGGGGCGGGGCGCTCGCGGGCCTGCCAGCTGGAGGCGACGGTGGACGACCTGGACCCGCGGTTGTGGCCGGGGGTCCTGGCCCGGGTCCTGGCCGCGGGGGCCTTCGACGCGTGGCTGGTCCCGGTGCTCGGCAAGAAGGGCCGCCCGGCCCACGTGCTGACGGTGCTGTCCCCGCCCGGGCGGGCCGGGGAGCTGGAGGAGCTCGTGGTCGCCTCGACGTCGACGCTGGGGGTGCGGCGCACCGAGTGCACGCGGCTGACCCTGGAGCGCGACTGGGTCGACGTGCGCGTGGAGGGGACGGCGGTACCGGTCAAGGTGGGTCTGCTGCACGGGGTCGTGCAGCAGGTGATGCCGGAGTTCGAGGACGTGGCGCGGCTGGCGGCCGAGCTCGGCCGGCCCGAGCGCCGCGTCCTGGCCGCGGCCCACGCGGCGGCGGCCGCCGCCGGCTGGGTGGTGGGCCAGGCACCGCCCGCCGGTCCCCGCCGAGGGGAAGCTCAGGGACGTTGACAGACCCCTGTGACTACGTAGACACTCCTTTCTGACAGCGCAGTCAGACCCCGGCGCTGTCGCCGCGGAGACCGAAGGAGGCGGGCAGGTGACGAGCAACGCCATGCTGGTCCCCGTGACCACCGTGCCTCCGACGCTGCCCCCCTCCGGACGTCCCGCCGGGAGCACGGTGGCCCGGCTGGCCGGGGTGTCGCAGAAGACGGTCTCGCGGGTCTTCAACGACGAGCCGTACGTCTCCGCCGAGGTCCGCGAACGCGTCCTGCGGGCCGCCGAGCAGCTCGGCTACCGGCCCAACAGCGCCGCCCGCGCCCTCACCAGCGGGCGGACCCGGCGCCTGGGCGTGGTGTGGCTCGGTTCGGCCCTGTACGGGCCGGCCCAGATGCTGGTGGGCCTGGAACGGGCCGCCCGCGACCTGGGCTACTCCGTCAGCCTCGCCGCCACCACCCAGGGCGAGACCGGCAGCGTCGACGCGGCCATCGGTTCCCTGCTGTCCCAAGGCGTGGACGGGATCCTCCTGTCCGAACCGGTGGACGACCAGCCCCAGCTCCGGCTGACGTCGCAGGTGCCCGTGGTCAGCCTCGGGCGCCTGACGACCGCGTCGGGGACGGACGTGGAGATCGCCACCCAGGACTGGGCCGCGGCCGCGGCCCTGGCCACCCGGCACCTGCTGGACCTGGGTCACCGCACGGTGCACCACGTGCGGGGACCGCAGACGTGGTGGGCCGCCCGCGACCGCGAACGCGGGTGGCGCCAGGCGCTGCACGAGACCGGCCGCGAGGTTCCCCCGCCGCTGCAGGGGGACTGGACGGCCGCCTCCGGGTACGCCGCCGGACGCGCGGTGCTGGGCCGTCCCGAGGTCACCGCGGTCTTCGCCGCCAACGACGAGATGGCGCTGGGCGTGGTCCGGGCCCAGCTGGAGGCGGGCCGGGACGTCCCCGGCGACCTCAGCGTCGTCGGCTTCGACGACGTGCCCTCGGCCGCGTTCTTCACCCCGCCGTTGACCACCATCCGCCAGGACTTCGACACCGACGTCCACACCGCGGTCGAGCGGCTGGTCGCCCGCATCGAGGACCGGGCGGTGGCGGCCGACGCCACCGGGTGGCACCCGGAACTGGTCGTGCGCTCCTCCACCGCCGCCCCCCGGACCTGACCCCCGCACCTCCCACCGACCACCCCCACCGCACGGCCGGACGCCCCGGCCGGGCGCGGAACCGGGCGACGAACCCGCCGCCCCGACCCCCGACCCC